>CAZUTC010000010.1:11538-25950 GCA_964623485.1 uncultured bacterium
CTTATAGAAAATGGAATAATCCTTACCCTTGGGAAAAAAGGCATAATAAAAAAAGGGATTATAGGGATAAAGGGGAAAAAGATAGAATATGTTGGAGAAAGAATAAATTGTAAAGCAAAGAAAATAATAAATGCAGAGGGATGTATTGTAATGCCAGGGTTTATAAACTCTCACACCCATGCTGCAATGGTTTTTCTAAGAGGAGTAGCAGATGATATCCCTTTAAATGAATGGCTTAATAAATATATATGGCCATTGGAAGCTCAGTTCGTTTCCAGAGAATGGGTAAGAGACGCTTCTTACCTTGCGGTTCTGGAAATGATAAAAGGAGGAACCACCACCTTTGTTGATATGTACTTTTTTGAAGATGAAACCGCAAAAGTCTGTAAAGAAGCAGGGATAAAAGGAGTCCTTGGAGAAGGAATATTAAAGTTTTCTACCCCTTCTATAAAAAATTCTAATGATATATTTGTTTTTCTCAAGGATTTTATAAAGGAGTACCAAGATGATGAATATGTATACCCTGCCGTTGCCCCCCATTCAGTATATGCAACGGATGAAAAGCAAATCTTAAAAGGTTATGAACTCGCAGTGGAGCATAAGATTCCCTTCTTCTTGCATGCCGCTGAAACAGAAGAAGAAATTAAGGAATCACTCAGAATCCATGGTAAACCCCCCATAGAATATCTTGAGTCAATAGATGTACTTTCTGAAATTACATCCATTGTACACGGAGTATGGGTGAAAGAAAAGGAAATGGAAATTTTAAAAAAACAGAAGGTGGGAATTATTCATAATCCTCAAAGTAATCTTAAACTCGGTTCAGGAATAGCTCCAGTAGATAAGTATATTGAAAAAGAAATAAAATTAGGAATAGGGACAGACGGAGCCGCAAGTAACAATGACCTTGATATGGTGGATGAAATAAGAACAGCCTCTTTAATCCATAAAGGACATAAAAGAAGAGCTGAGATTGTACCTGCAGAAGATGTTGTAAAGATGGCAACTGTGAATGGAGCAGAAATTTGGGGAATCAATTCAGGGAAGATCGAAGAAAAACGGGATGCGGACTTAATTTTATTGGAAATTAAAACACCCCATACAACTCCATTTTTTAATCTTTACTCACTCCTTGCTTACTCCGCAAAGTCTACGGATGTGAAAACAGTAATTATAAATGGGAAAATAGTGATGGAAAATAGAAGATTACTTACCTTGGATGAGGAAAGAATACTGCAAAAAGCAGAGGAATGGAAGGAAAAAATAAAAAAGTAGCGGTAACCGGAGCCAATGGTTTTTTGGGAAGCTTTATAACAGAATGTTTAATAAATAGGGGTTACGATGTAACCGCAGTAGTAAGAAAAACCAGTGATAAAAGATGGATAGAAAATCTACCTGTGAAATTTTCTTATGCTACTCTCGAGGATAAGGAATCTCTTGAAAAAAGTTTTAAAGAAGTAGAAATGGTGGTTCATAATGCAGGAATAGTAAAATCCCGAAATCCTTTTGATTTTTTTAAAATAAATACAGAAGGAACGAAAAATGTGCTAAATGCAGCAATAAAAAAGGGCATAAGTAAAATTGTGTATATAAGTAGTCAGGCGGCTGCAGGACCATCCATAAATAAAAAGGAAAAAAAGGAAGAAGAACCAGAAAATCCTCAAAGTATGTATGGAAAAAGTAAACTGGAAGCAGAAAAAATATTGCTTTCAAAAAGAAGTAAAATAAATGTTGTAATTTTAAGACCAAGCGCAGTTTATGGTCCAAGAGATAGAGAGTTTTTCTCTCTTGTAAAGTTATATTATATGGGAATAAAAATATACCCGGGGAAAAAACCCTTTTTTACTTCCTTAATCTATGTTAAAGATGTAGCCCAAGCAGTTGAGAAGGCTTTATCCAAAAGAATAGAATCTGGAAAAGTATATTTTGTTTCAGATGGAGTAGTTTATAACCTGTCCTATATTTATACCTTACTTGAAGAGTTCACCGCAAAAAAAGCATTAAGAATCAGTTTGCCCCTCCCCTTTATACCTTTCCTTGCCTCCATTTTTTTTAAAGATTCTGTAATGACAAAGGATAAGGTAAAAGATTTGAAATTTAGATACTGGATTGTATCAAATGAACGTGCCAGAAAGGAACTTGAGTTTGTCCCTCTCTATACTCTTCGGAAAGGACTCAAGGAAACAATAAGGTGGTATAAAAGAAAAGGCTGGCTATGAAGTCTAAAAAGATACTAAAAGAACTGGAAAAAATAGCAGAAGAATTGGGAGCTCAAGTAGTATTTGATACTCTTGAAGGGAAAGGTGGTTTTTGTAGGTGTTATGAAACAAAATACATCATAGTTAATAAATTGCTAAATATCGATTATAAGATAGATACACTTGTGAAGGGAATAAGAGAACTTCCATATGATGAGATATATATCACTCCTGAGCTTAGAAGAATTCTTGACTTTTCTTTATATCAAAGTAAAATCAATAATGGAGGTAAATATGGCACTGACAAAAGAAAGAAAAAAAGAGATAATAGAGAAGTTTAAAATGCATGAAAAAGATACCGGCTCTTCTGTGGTGCAAATAGCTTTGCTAACAGAAAGAATAAAGATAATAAGCGAACATTTAAAAAAACATAGAAAGGACCACCATTCAAGATTGGGTTTAATAAAACTCGTAAACAAGAGAAGGAAGTATTTAGAATATCTAAAACAGAGAGAACCGGATAAATACTACTGGGTAATAAAGGAACTGGAAATAAGAGGATGATTCAAGAATCGGTACAAATAGGTGGAAGAGAATTAAAAATAGAAATAGGACATCTTGCTAAACAATCTGATGGAAGTGCTCTGGTGAAGTATGGAGAAACTGTAGTATTAATTACTGTGGTCTATAATAAATCTCCTTTAGAGGAATATATAGACTTTGTGCCTTTAACTGTGGATTACAGAGAGCTTTATGCAGCAGCAGGGAAAATACCAGGAGGTTTTTTTAAAAGAGAGGGAAGACCAAGGGAAAAAGAAATTTTGGTATCAAGACTTATAGATAGATCAATACGTCCTCTATTCCCAGAGGGTTTTAATCACGAAGTACAGGTAATAGGTCTTCTTTTATCCTCTGATCAGGAAAACGAAGCAGATGTGTTAGGTATCATAGGAGCAAGTGTAGCTCTTTCAGTTTCTGAAATTCCATTTGCTGGTCCGGTAGGAGCTTTAAGAATGGGATATATTAACAATGAGTTGGTTATAAATCCCACAATATCTCAATTGGAAAAATCGAAGTTGAACCTTGTAATTGCTGGAACTCAAGAAGGTGTAGTAATGTTGGAAGGGAATGCAGAGGAATTAACCTGTGAAGAAATAAGAGATGCAATAGAAAAAGGACATAAGGAGATTTCCAAAATAGTGGATTTTATTAAAAATATCCAGGTAAAAATAGGAAAAAGAAAGATAACTTATTTTAAAGAAGAACCAGAGGAACTAATAAAAGAAATAGAAAAACGAGCAGCGCCAGAAATATCAGAGATTAATCGTATTAAGACAAAGTTGGAGAGGAACAATGCAATGAGAGAACTGGAAAAAAGAGTGGTGGAGGAATTATCCAAAGTATATCCAGATTGTGAACCAGTAGTAAAGGCTACTTTGGATAGGCTTGCTAAGAAAGATATGAGAAGAAAGATACTAAAGGAAGGTATAAGAATAGATGGAAGAACTCCCGATGATTTAAGACCTGTTTCATGCGCGATTGGAATTCTCCCCAGAACTCATGGTTCTGCCTTATTTACCAGGGGCGAAACTCAATGCCTTGCAGTTACTACCCTTGGGACAAAAAGTGATGAGCAGTTAATTGATGATGTTGAAAGGGAAGCAACAAAATCTTTTATGCTTCACTATAATTTCCCTCCCTTTTCCACAAATGAGGTAAAACCTTTAAAAGGACCTTCGAGAAGAGAGATAGGTCATGGAGCATTAGCAGAACGTTCACTTCTTGCAGTTATTCCTAAGGAAGAAGTATTTCCTTATACAATCCGGGTGATCTCCAATATACTTGAATCCAATGGTTCCTCATCCATGGCTACAGTATGTGGAGCATCCCTATCTCTTATGGATGCAGGGATACCAATAAAAAAACCTGTCGCAGGAGTAGCAATGGGACTTATTAAAGAAGGAGAAAAAGAGGTAATTCTTACTGACATAATTGGAGCTGAAGACCATTATGGAGACATGGATTTTAAAATAGCAGGAACGCGGGATGGAATAACTGGAATTCAACTTGATTTGAAAATTCCAAGCGTAAGCTTTGATACTCTTTATCTTGCAATGAGAAAAGCTACAGAAGTAAGACTTCAAATATTGGATATTATGGCAAAAACAATATCCTCTCCACGCACTGAAATCTCAAAGTACGCTCCAAGAATAATAGTGTTTCCTATACCAAAGGAAAAGATAGGAGAAGTAATAGGTCCTGGTGGAAGGGTTATAAGGAAGATAATAGATGCGACAAATACAACCATTGAAATAGATGATAAATCAGGAGAGGTATTAATATCCGGTCCTGATTATGACTCAGTGGAGAAGGCAAAAAATATGATTGAAGGAATAACCCAAGAAGTAGAGATAGGAAAAATATATAAAGGGAAAATAACAAAGGTGGCAAACTTTGGCATCTTTGTGGAGATACTCCCTGGAAAGGAAGGTTTAGTTCATATATCTCAATTAAAAAATATAAGTAAAACAGAAAGACTTCAAGAAAAGTTCAAACCAGGGGATACTCTACTTGTGAAAGTAATGAATATAGATGAGTTAGGAAGAGTAAGTTTAACAACAAAACTTTCATCAGATGATAAAACAAAACCATATAGAAAGAGAACATCCTTCAGGTCTAAAGATAATATCTGAAAACATTCCTTACATTTATTCAGTATCCTTTGGATTATTTTTTAAGCAAGGCTCAAGGTATGATCCTCCAGAATTACAAGGTATATCTCATTTAATAGAACACATGCTTTTTAAAGGGACAAGAAATAAAAGCTCTAAAGATATTTTGTTTTTCTTGGAAGAGAAGGGAGGAATAAGTGATGGGTTTACCGGAAAAGAGGTTTCAGGAATTTATATCAGAGCTCCCATGCATTCATATAAAGAACTGGCAATTCTTTTAAAAGAGATTATTGAAGAACCTTCTTTTGATGAGAAAGAACTTGAAAAGGAAAAAATGGTGGTCTTATCGGAAATGCATACCTCTAAGGAAAATCCTGAAGAAAGAATAGTAGATTTGCTTTTTGAATCTGTTTTCGGGAATGATCCCTTAGGAAAACCTATAATAGGAGAAAAGAATACCATATTAAAAATTTCAAAAAATGATTTAATTGATTTTTATAAAAAAAATTATACTATAGAAAATACAATTTATATTATAGTAGGAAGGATTGAGGATGATTTTTATCCTGAAATACGAATTGGTTCGGGCAGTGTTAAAACCCCTTTAGTTAATATTCCAGAAAGCAAACCCTTAATGGAAGAAAGAAAAGATTTAACTCAAATATATGTAGCCCTCGGAGCCATTGCTCCAGGGATAAATTCAGAGGAAAAATATGCCCTTTCATTGGCTGCTACTGCGCTTGGAGGAGGAATGTCATCAAGGCTTTTTCAAAAAATGAGAGAAGAAAAGGCATTAGTTTATTCTGTTTCCTCTTTCTACAATCCTTTTGAAGATACAGGAATAATAGGGATTCAGTTTGTTGTGGATGTAAATAAAGTGGAGGAGAGTTTCCTTGTACTAAAAAAAGAGCTTGAAAAAATAAAAAGAGAAGGTTTTAAAGAAAAGGAAGTGGAAATTTCTAAAAATCTTGTAAAAAGTTCGCTTATTCTGGGAATGGAAAACTCATATTCGCGGATGATAAGAATGGCAAACTGGAAACTCTTAACAGGAGAGATTCCAAAAATTGAGGAGATAATAAAAAATTATGAAAGTAAATCTCCAGAAGAGGTCTCCTTTATCTTTAATAAATTTTTTAATTCCAAGAAAAAAGGATTAGCAGCTGTAGGGGCAATAGAGGAAAAAGTATTTGAAAAAATTAAAGAAGGAGGAGTAATATGAAGATTTCTGAAAGAGGGAAAAGAATGCCTCCCTCTCCCATAAGAAAACTTGCACCTCTTGCAGATGAAGCAAAGAAGAGAGGTATTCATATTTATCATTTAAATATAGGACAACCTGATATTCCTACTCCAAAGGAGTTTTTTGATGCAATTAAAAGATTTAAAGAACCCGTATTGAGCTATGGACCTTCAGGAGGAATTGTAGAACTCAGACTTGCAATTGTTGATTATTTTGCTTTTTATGGAATAGAAATAGATTTAGATAATGTGTGGATAACCACTGGAGGAAGTGAGGCCCTTCTTTTCACATTTTTAGCAGTAGCAGATCCCGGAGATGAAATTTTAGTATTCGAACCCTTTTACACCAATTACAACGGATTTGCAGGAATGACATCTGTTAAACTCGTTCCAATAAAATTAGACGTTGAAAAAGGCTTCAGAATTCCTTCCCAAAAGACCATAGAGTCTTATATAACATCCAAAACTAAAGCAATACTTTTATGCAATCCCAATAATCCTACCGGGACCACAATGACTGAAGAAGAAATGTATTTGATTAAAAAAGTAGTAAAAAAACATGATCTATTTTTAATAGCAGATGAAGTTTACCGAGAATTTATATATGACGGTAAGCAACATATAAGTGCATTATCCATTCCAGAAATAGAGGAAAGAGTAATTGTGACAGACTCTATATCTAAGAGATTTTCTGCATGCGGGGCAAGAATAGGATTTCTTGTATCAAGAAATAGAGAAATAATGCGTACTGTGCTCAAGTTTGCTCAAGCAAGATTATGCCCCCCTACAATGGACCAGATAGGAGCGGTGGCGCTCTTTAAAAATATGACTAAATATTTAAAATCAATAATAAGAGAGTTTGAAACACGAAGGGATATACTATATGAAGAATTAAAAAAGATGAGAGGGGTTACGGTACATAAACCAGAGGGAGCATTTTACACCGTAATAAAACTCCCAGTAAAAGATACAGATAGGTTTGCTGAATGGTTACTTTCGGAATTTTCAATGGAAAATAAAACAGTTATGGTAGCTCCAGCCAGTGGATTCTACGCTACAAAAAATGCAGGGAAAAATGAAATTAGAATTGCTTATGTTTTAAAAAAGAATGACTTAATAGATGCACTGAAAATACTTTCTCACGCATTGGAAGCTTACCCAGAAAAAAAATGAAAATCCTCCAGGTTTCCGAGCATTATTTCCCTTATGTGGGTGGAATTTCAGAACATATATACTTTTTATCCACAGAGTTAAGAAAAAGAGGCCATCAAGTAGATATCCTTACTTCAAAAATGAAAAACTCCCAGAAAAGCGAACCAAATGTGTATAGAATTGGCACCAGCATAATTGTTCCCATGAATAAGTCTTTTTCTCGGCTCACAATACATCCCTTAGTTCCGGTACGTATAAGGGATTTTTTACGAAAAAATAAGTATGATATAATTCATATACATGGCTCTCTTGCTCCTACACTTCCCATTTTTACAATAAAATACTCTAAGTCTTGTAATTTTAGCACCTATCATGCTTGGCATAAAAAGAGTCTGGGTTATAAAATATTCAAACTTTATCTTTACCGAAACTATTTCAAAAAGTTAGACGGTATTATAGCGGTATCCAAAGCTGCCATGGAAACCATGGCAAAGTATTTCCCAGGAGAATATAGAATAATTCCAAATGGAGTGGATATAAATCTTTATTCCCCAGGCCCTTCGAATATAACAGACCTAAAGGGATTTCCCAAAATACTCTTTGTAGGTAGACTTGAACCCAGAAAAGGATTACGATATCTACTGGAAGCTATGCCAATGATACTAAATAAATTCAAAGATGCTATACTCGTTGTTATAGGTAAAGGTCCCTTAGAAAAAGTATATAAAAAAATGTTAAGCCATAAAATAAAACAAAGTGTAATTTTTAAAGGAGAAGTTTCTGAAGAAGAAAAAATAAACTACTACCGATGGTGTGATATATTCTGTGCCCCATCCATAGGACACGAAAGTTTTGGGATTACCCTCCTCGAAGCCATGGCAACCACAAAACCTGTGGTATGCTCTGCAATACCAGGATACTCTGAAGTGGTAGAAAACGGTAAAGAGGCACTGCTTTTTAAACCCAAAAATCCAGAAAGCATAGCCCATAAAATAATACTACTTGCTAAGGACGAGAAATTAAGAAAAAAACTGAGTAAAAACGGAAGAAAAAAAGCAGAAAAATTCTCCTGGGGAAAAATAGCAGCAAAAGTTGAAGAGTACTACTACGAAAAACTACAATCTACCTAAAATAATAGAATTTCATGATATAACCGAAAAACCAACATGGAGAATTACATCCCTTAAAATACAAAAATTTATAAAAATAATTGAAGTTTTGCGTTCAAGTTTCCAAATTCGTGAACCTTCTAAATTTTTACAAGAAAAAAATGGAATAATAATTTCTTTTGACGACGCTTTATATGACATATATAAATACGCTTATCCAATACTTGAAAAAAATAATGTAAAAGCAACAATTGCTGTAATTTGTGGATATATTGGAAAGGTAAATAGATGGGATCTTTGGGGAGGGGAAAATTTACATATGGGAGGAAAAGAAATAAAAGAGCTAGTAAATAAGGGGTGGATGCCGTTATCGCATTCTATGACGCATCGTGACTTAACAAAATTAAGTGATAAGATACTTGAAGAAGAGCTTGTTTTATCTAAAAAAATTCTTGAAGATTTGGTGGGGAGAGAGGTGGAAGGTATTGTTTATCCTTTTGGGAGGTATGATAAAAGAGTAGTAATGAAAGCTATGGAGGTAGGTTACAGGTTTGGGCTCGCAGCTGCAGTGGTGGCAAAAGAAAAGAAAATACCATGGTATATGCAGATACCGAGAATACCTTTTTACAGTATTGACCCTATATTTATGATTAAGAAAAAAATTAAAAATGGAATATTAAAAAAAATAGATGAAAAGAAAAACATCTTAATGAACAAGATATCGCTTTTTACTGTTTTCTTTAAGAGGAAAACCCTACGATTTTCTCCTTTACAAGTTTTGCAAGATTTTTAAGGAATTCTTTTTCATCTTTTTCGTCTTTAAGAAGTTCTCTTACAGATTTTTTACCGTCTATTTTAGCCACTATATACCACTCTTCTTTTGTAAGTTCAATATATTCCTTTTCCTCTGGAATTTCCCTTATGAAAGGGACTAACTCCATATTTTTAATTATTCTTTTGATTTCCTTTTCTTCGTCTATTTCCTTGGTTACACTGAGTATTACTTCTTGGAGAGGTAAAGAGGGGGTATCTTCTGAAACCTCTATTTCTTCCTCTGTATCAAGGATAAATCTTCCTTCTTTCCATTCAAACATTACTTTTAAAGCATTTTTTCCTGTTTTTGAATCCATTTTTGCAACTTTTAAAAAACCATCCTTTACAAAGATAATCCCTTCTTTACCGTAGGAAAATATTTTTATGACTCCGTTTCTACCTCCTCGAAGGATAATTTCCAATAAATCCGCAAGTGAATAATCCTTTAAAGAGCCATCCAGTCTCACTATGTTTTCTCTTTGTACTTTCCCATCTTTCGAAATTTTTCTATTTTTTCTTTCACTAATGTATTTTTATCTTTTTTAAGGAGTTCAGGTAAGTCTTTTAGGATTTTCTCCTTAATTTTTATTGCCGTTTCTCTTGGATTTCTATGGGCTCCTCCTAAGGGTTCTTTTATTATTTCATCTATAACACCCAGTTCCAGCAAATCTTTACTTGTCAATTTTAGGGCTTCAGCTGCTTGAGGAGCTTTAGAACTATCTCTCCATAGAATTGATGCACATCCTTCAGGTGATATAACTGAGTATATGGCATATTCAAGCATATATATTTTATTTCCCACAGCAATTGCTAAGGCTCCTCCACTCCCACCTTCTCCAGTAATAAACACAAGAATTGGAACTTCAAGCACGCACATTTCCATAATGTTTCTTGCTATTGCCTCAGACTGTCCTCTTTCCTCTGCTCCTATTCCTGGGTATGCTCCTGGAGTATCAACAAAGCTTACCACCGGTAATCCAAGCTTCTCCCCTATTTTCATTATCCTTAATGCCTTTCTATATCCTTCAGGATGAGGCATTCCAAAATTTCTTTTTAGTTTCTCTTTGGTATTTCTCCCTTTTTGGTGTCCTATCACTACTAAGCTGTACTCTTCAAGTTTTGCTATTCCTGAGACAATTGCTGCATCATCTCCATACCTTCTATCTCCGTGTAGTTCTATAAAGTCATCAAATATAAGGGATATATAATCAAGTGTGTATGGTCTTTGGGGATGTCTTGCAAGCTGAACTATCTGCCATCTGGTAAGTTTTGAAAACACCTTTTTTTTCAATTTCTCTACCTGATGTTCTAATTTTGCTATTTCTTCATCTACTCCTTCAAATCCCCGTAATTCCTCAATTCTTTTTTCAAGTTCAACTATTGGTTTTTCAAAATCAAGCCAGGTCTCAGCCATGAATTAAAAAAAGGTCAGATCTATCCTATGAATCCCCCCGATGCTAAACTGGTATAATGAATAGGAGTAATCGATTGATATCCACTTTTCTTTTATGCCAATTCCCACAGCATAATAATTATTATCTGCAAGTTTAATTCCTGCTCTTAAAGATATAAACTTATAATTAAGTTCTATACCATTTCCAACTTTTAAAGGATCAGGTACAGTTCTATCTTCAACCAGAACTCCCTTAGAGTAAAATCTATAATCTAAGGAGGAGGAAAATATTATTTTATACCCCTTTATTTTATAAGATAAAGAAATTCCAAGCCTTGCAAGTGTGGGAAGATTATAAAGATCGTTTTTAACTCTTATTGTAGTACCAAAGTTAGAAATACTAAATCCTGCGTCTAAAAACTTAAATGGTTTAAATTTAATCCCTGCATCAAATCCAACTCCATTCCCTTCGTATCTCCATATCTTTTCGAAATAATACTTTAGATTTATACCCCAGGAAGCATCTGAGGAAATTTTTCCTGCTCCTCCAATTCCTATTACAATATCGTGGAAGTCATAATAACCCTTGGGATTTTCACTTACAATCTCATCTCGAAGCTCTATTTTTCCACCTCCAAAATGTAAAAGACTTATGCTGAAGCTTGCTTTCTCAAAAATTTTCCTATTTACACAAAATCCTTGAAGACGGGTAGAGGCAAAACAAGAATAGTGAAAAAACTGTATTTGAGATGGATTCCATACTATAAGAGCCGGGTTCCAGTATGCAGAGAATGGAGCTAATGCATGACTCACTCCGGTACCTCCCATTGCAGATTCCCTGGCTCCTACCTCTATTTTAAGAGAGTGAAAACCTTCATAGGCAAATATAAAAAAGGGGACTAAACTAAGTCTCAATAATTTCCACATTTGCTCTCGGAACCATTACCCGCTTTTTCTCTTCCTCCAGTTCCACCTCCAAAATTCTTACCTTAGATTCGGTCTCTATTTTTGTAAGTTCTACAGGAAGATTTGTAACTTTACCTATTTTTCCAAAATAAGGTTCTCTAATTATTCTTACCATCATTCCAATTTTCAATCCTTCCTCAAGAGACATTTTTGTAATGGTTTTAATAGGTTTCTCCCTTGTAACGATTATCTCAGGTCTTATCACACCTGCTCTTATTTGAGTAGCTCCACTAAACGAAGCAAGCTGACCATCCAGTTTCTTTAAAAGCTTAAATGTCCTTTCAGCCATTCGCATCTTTCCAAATCCTTCAGTAACAATTACACTAATTCCTATGGGTTCAGAACCAGTTATAGCCACTCCTATATCTCTTCCTAAGACTTCTCTTATGGAATGATCCTCTATTCCTCCTGCTACTATACCTTTAACTCCCAAAGAAAGAGCTTTTTTTATTGCATCAGTAGTAATAAGAGAACCTCCTACAACCAAGCATCCTTTCATATCCTCTGTGATGTCTTTTTCAGTTAAAATGTCTTCTGGTGAAGAAGCTACCATTTTTATATATCCTCTTCGTTCTCCTCCAAATCCAAAAATACCTTGGATAAAACTTCCCCAAGTTTCTATTACTACTCCCTCATCAGGAATAACTTCTTTAACAACTCCATCAATATAGGCTTTTACTTCTATAGGTTGAGGAGGTTCTCTTAAAATTACCTGACCAGTAATAGAAGATATACTCTCTATTATTCCATCTATTGGAGACTCCACATTGGTTTTAAAAAGTCCAAAAAGTCCCTTAGATTGAGCAATTATTTCTCCTTTTTTAACTGGGTCTTTTTCCTTTTTTAACATATAGTTTTTTACATCTTCAGGGGGTACACTTAAAATCCCAGCAACATTTAAAGTAGTCACATTGCCCGGAATTTCTGTTCGGGCTACCACATCATCTCCTGAAACTTTCTCTCCTTTTTTAACAACTACTTTTCCTTTTATAGGAAGCTTACGTTCTTTTCGAAGGAGGATACTTTCAGTAACTTTTAATCCTGGAGTATATGCATGAGCCATAAGTTCTCTCTTTTAGTAACAGGATACAATTTTATAGGTTTTTTCTACTCTTCTGTATGTTATAAGGGTGTTCAGTGATATCCTTATAAAATATACACCTTTCGGAAGATTTCTCCCTACGGCAAGGCTATGAGAACCTCTATCAAACTCCTTATTCAAATAACGAACGAGTCTTCCATCTGCAGAATAAAGTTTTAGTTTTATTGAGAAAGGTTCTCCTACATTAAAATGAATTACATTGGAAAGACTCTTTTTTATCTCCAACTCTTCTATTATAACTTCCTTTACCTCCGAGACTTGGAATGGAGTTTCAAGTAAATATATTCCATCATTTCCGTCAGATAAGGTAACTATATTTGACCTGATATCTATACCTTCCTCAGCAGAGGCAAATCCTTTGAATTTTGTCACGAATGTGGGATTTTGAGGGGAAGAAATTTTATACACCCAGAGTCCTCCAGTTTTCGCAGATAAAAGTATATAATTATTTGAGGTTACTCGAATCCTTGATGCGGTACCTTCATCCAAGCTTATTTGTTTTATAACTTGATGGGTATTCTCATCCACAATTAACCATCCGTCATTTCCTGCTGCCATATATAAGAGGTTATCATAAGGTACTATATGTAAAATAGTGTAATCTTCAATTGTAAAAGATTCCTTCACTGGATTTGAAGGGTCCGATACATCCACTATCCCCACTCCATTTCTCTTTAGTGCTACATATACCTTGTTTCCTTTTTTACAAGCTCCATATATTTGAGGAAATTCCACAAAAGAAATTTCTTTCACATCTTGAATACTTGATATGTCATAAATCACTAATCCCTTCGTTTGTTCTGCAGAAAACAAAAAGTTTCCCCCGGGAATAATATCCAAAGGTTTACCTTTACATTCCAATTCCTTTACTAAATTTAACTTTCCGTTATCCAATGTAAATATTCCTATCTTCTTACTTATGTTTCCTATGAAGAGGTACCCTTTATTATATGTAACCGCTGGACTGCAGGAATACTCAAAATAATCTATTTTTTTAGGTCTGCTCTTATCCGAAATATCAAAGATATATATTCCAGATGGAGAAATTCCTACCAGATAATTACCTAAGGTAATACTTCTTTGAAACTTATTCCAGTTAATGTGAGCAAGTATATTAAAACTTCCTTTCTCAGGAGTATCAACAATTTCCACCTTTTCAAATATACAGTCTGCTGCTAAGAGAGCGTTATAACTACTTAAGGCATCAAGTTCAAATCTTCCTTCTTTTTCTTTTAAAGAAGTCTTCCACCAATCCATCCCTTGCGAAGGATTATCAAAAGTAGTTATATCTGTAACATTCTCGGGTTTTTCTGATTCTACAAATTTCAGTGCTAATTTTTTAATATCCGAACCAGTGAACTCCCAGTAAATTGGATACTCTATATTGGGTATAAAAGGTCCTTTTGGAAATTCAGTAATAAAAATATTATTGGGATTGGGAGTACCTGGTTTTACAGGGTAAACAGCACTTCGGGAGGTCCCTCCTGCATGAGTAGTATGTAAAGCCCATTGCTCTTCAATATTATTCCAGGTGTTATGAACAATCACCAGTGAATCTCCTGCATCATCTACTACATATCCTACAGCACATACTGAGTGACCTGGTTGATTATACCAGTAATTCAATACAGCCCAATGAGTTGGTCTTCCACTATCTATTTCTTCTACTATTATATCCCAGTACCAGTTCTCCGAGGCTCCTGCAGGAGGATAAGAAGGGCACTCAAAATCTGGATATCCATTATTCTGTGTTACTGTCTTATGACCCAAT
>CAZUTC010000011.1:0-880 GCA_964623485.1 uncultured bacterium
GATTTATGGGTGGGAGTGGGGTATTTACATGCATATACAAGTGAATATAGAAATTATGTGATTCGTGGTAAGATAGTAGAGCAGGGTAAATCTGTCGTGTGGAGTGATACAGTATGGATAGCAAATGCTGGAATTGATTTATGTGCTGATAGGGAGGGAAATGTATGGGCAGTGTATTGTTTAAGGGATGGAGATAGTATAGAGATTGATATAAGAAGGTTTAATGGAGAGGAGTGGGAAGAGCCTCAAGTAGTGTGGAAAGCATATTCTCCTGAGAATGATATGCGAAAGTATATTAGCTTTCCACCAGTTATAATAGTGGATGGATTCAATAGGTTATTTGTGGTATGGATTGAAGGAGAGATTGAAGATAAAGACACTGTAAGGATGAATCTGCTTTATAGGTACCATTACAAAGGATGGTGGTCTTCCATTGATACGATATGGAGTAAAGAACCAGGGTGGTATCTCATATACTGGGGTACTGACCCCAAAGGTAAGATATGGGTTTCTTATTATAACCCAAAAGATAAAGATGTTATAGCATATGCTGTTCATACTACTGGCGTCTTAGGAGAGGAGGAGAAAAATGAGGATTACTTAAAGGTTCAGAATTTTCTAAATAAAGTAATATTTTATCTTCCTCGGAATTTAGAAATAACAATAAATATATACGATATTTCAGGAAGATTGGTAAGGCGATTTTTACCAAATAGTTCAGGAAAAATCATCTGGGACCAAAAAGATGAAACAGGGGAATTACTTCCCTCTGGAGTATACTTTGTAAGAATGCAGGGTAAGGGATTTGAAAGGACAGAAAAGGTGGTGATTTTAAGATAAGATATAGCCTATTAAAATAACCTTTCCCTGATAATGCTTC
>CAZUTC010000011.1:890-25746 GCA_964623485.1 uncultured bacterium
CATATAGACCATGGTAAGTCTACACTCGCAGATAGATTATTAGAACTTACCGGTACTCTCCCAAAACACATGATAAAAGAGCAAACTCTTGACACAATGGACCTGGAAAGGGAAAGGGGAATAACTATAAAGGCTCACCCAGTAAGGATGGAGTATGAATATAAAGGAAATATATACATTCTAAACCTTATTGATACCCCAGGACATGTGGATTTCACATATGAAGTCTCAAGAAGTCTTGCAGCATGTGAAGGGGCGGTTCTTTTAATAGATGCATCTCAAGGAGTGGAGGCTCAAACAGTTTCAAACTACTATCTTGCAAAGGAACTGGGGCTTACTATAATTCCGGTAATAAATAAAATAGACCTTCCTAACGCAGATATAGAAAGAACCAGGGAACAGATTCTTGAACTTACTGGAATAGACCCTGGCAAGATAATTCTATGCAGTGCAAAAACAGGAGAAGGTGTTGAAGATGTGCTTTGTGCGATAGTACAAAGAATTCCACCCCCAAAGGGATCCCTCCACAACCCCCTCAAGGCACTCATATTTGATTCCCTTTACACATCTTATTATGGAGTGATACCTTATGTAAGGATTTTTGAAGGAGAAGTAAAGCCAGGAGATAAAATCTATTTGTTTTCTTCTAAAAAAGAGTTTGAAGTAGAGGAGGTAGGACACTTAATAATAGAGAGAAAAAAAACCGAAAGATTAAGGGTAGGAGAAACCGGATATATAATAGCAGGAATAAAGGAGCCAAAGCTGGTGAGGGTAGGAGATACAATAGTAAAAAGCTTAGCCCAAGCTCCTCTACCTGGATATAGAGAGGTAAAACCATATGTATTTGTGGGCTTTTATCCTACAACAGAGGAGGGGTATGAAAAGTTAAGGGATGCATTAACTAAACTCCATCTCAACGACCCAGCCTTCACATTTGAAAAGGAAACATCAAAAGCTCTTGGTCTGGGGTTCCGGTGTGGATTCCTGGGACTTCTACATATGGAGATTATACAGGAAAGGCTGGAAAGGGAGTTCGGACAAGGTTTAATTGCTACTCTCCCTTCAGTAAAATATAAAGTGGTCCTTTTTAATCAAAAAGAGGTATGGATAGACAATCCTTCAAAGTTCCCCCAGGATGTAAAAATAAAAAGAATTGAAGAGCCCTATGTAAAAATAGAGATTCTCACCCCTCCAGAATATATAGGCTCTCTGATTGAGCTATGTGTGCATAGAAGAGGAAAGCAGAAAAAACTTTTATACTTAGACCCCAAACGGGTTCTTCTTGAGTTTGAAATGCCTCTCTCCTTAATGATATACGACTTTTACGATAAACTCAAATCCCTAACCTCAGGACTTGCCTCCATGGATTATGAAATAATAGGATATAAAGAATCCAAAATTGTAAAGGTAGACATAATGATAAATAAAAAACCAGTGGATGCCCTTTCATTCCTTGTTCACAAGGATGAGGCATATCATTTTTCAAGGAAAATGGTTGAAAAATTAAAAAAAGCAATACCAAGGCAACTCTTCGAGGTCAATATTCAGGCATCTATTGGTAAAAGAATAATTGCCTCTACGAGAATTCCTCCGTTGGGGAAGGATGTAACTGCTAAATGTTATGGGGGTGATGTAACAAGAAAAAGAAAACTACTTGAAAAACAAAAAAGAGGAAAGAAAAGACTCAAAAGGATAGCTCAAGTTGATATTCCTCAGGAAGCCTTCTTCTCGTTATTAAAGGTGGAAAGATGAAAAAATTAAAGGATTTTGTGCGCTCATGGGGAAGTGTAATTCTTATAGTTCTTTTAATAAGAGCATTCATAATAGAAGCTTTTAATGTCCCCACAGGGTCCATGGAGGATACCATACTTCCTGGAGACTTTGTTCTGGTGAATAAATTTATATATGGATTCAAGATTCCTTTTACAACAAGGGATTTGATTCCAGGAAGAAAACCAAAAAGAGGGGAAATAGTAATATTTAGGTATCCTGTGGATCCTGAAACTCCAAAACCAGAGGAAAGATTTATAAGGTTCTTTCCAAAATGGCTTCCCCTGCTTCCGATCTACTGGGATAAAGAAAAAAAATTCTTTCACTGGTATGCTCCACGAAACTTTGTAAAGAGATGTATAGCAGTGGAAGGAGATACAGTAGAAATAATAAATAAAAGGGTATATGTAAACAGAAAACCCCTTTATGAACCATATGCTATGCATAAGGATCCTTATATAATCCCCAGAAGAGAGGATACCTTAGGATTTGAAAAAAGATGGCTTAACCGGGAGTTTATAAATAATATGGAGATAAGAGATAACTTTGGTCCGGTGGTGGTTCCAGAAGGACATATATTCGTTATGGGGGATAACAGGGATTTTTCCCATGATTCAAGATACTGGGGACCCGTACCTTTAAGATTTGTTAAAGGAAGCCCTCTTGTAATATATTTCTCCCTTGGTCAGGGAGGAAACATCCTTGAAAGGATACTCCATATTCAATGGGGAAGAATAGGAAGGGTAATTCGTTAAAGATAAAGCCGAAGCAAGAAAATACCTTTTTTTCGGTTTTTTGAAATATATAGAGAGTAGTTTCCTCTCCTTATTCCAAGATAAAACAAAAGGTCAGTATTAGAAATCTCAAAACCTCCTACAAAGTCAAGGAAATATCCTGACCCCCCTGCAAAAAATACTTTTTTATCATAAACCCTCCATTTCTCATCCTCTGTAGAATACTCAAAGAAAGTATCTATCACAGAAAGGCTTAAGGAGAAAGAGGAGTATTTATAGGAATAGGATATAAAGGGAGAGATAAAAAGCCTATGGGTCCTGTATCCCAAGGTATCTTTTGCAGTAGGAAACTCCACGCCTGCCCCAGCAGAGAGATA
Organism: uncultured bacterium; assembly: GCA_964623485.1. Classification (GTDB taxonomy): domain Bacteria; phylum Hydrothermota; class Tepidihabitantia; order B3-TA06; family CAYQJV01; genus CAZUTC01. Next base: position 3,772 of record CAZUTC010000011.1, read on the forward strand.
CCCCCACTTTTTATCCTTTAATATACCTCTTTTATATGTGAAGAATATATTCCCAGAAAGTCCGGTAGTTAAACTGTCCTTATGCCATATCCATGGAAATCCGAGCCAGACATCATGAATGCCTCCTAAATTCATCAAAAGTCTTGAAAATATCATTGCAGTGGTTCCGGTATCCTCCCCGGTTGAAATATAGTAAAAATCCATATCAAATGCAGAGGGAATCTCAGGAGCTCCACTCTCAAAGAGAAGGGGTCTATGAGGAAGCTCTAATTCAAAGTACTGTAAAAAAATAAGAAGAACCATAAAAAATTATACCCACATCCTCACCCTGAGTCAAGAAAAATCATTATTTTTTAATTGACAAAATATTTATAATGTGTATATTTAAATCATGCAGAAAAGTTTAAAGACAATTCTTTGGGGAATACTGCTTGGTGGTATTCTTGGATCTGCAATCTCATCTTTGTTTTCCGCTTTCCTGGCTCCCGGCACCCTAAGAGATATATTTGTAAAAGGTGTTAAAATTGGGATATCTCCATTCCAGGCAATGCTTGGCTTTTTTGAACTCACATTTGGCTTTTCATTTCATCTTACCTTGATATCAGTGATAATTATAATTTTGGTAATAATTCTTTTGTGGAGGATGTGATATGAATATAGGCTGGCAAGAAATATTAATAATTTTACTAATAATCCTTATACTTTTTGGGGCAAAAAAGATTCCTGAATTGGCAAGAAGTATTGGAAAGGGAATCCAAGAGTTTAAAAAAGGACTCTCTGGAGAAATGGAAACAGAAGAACCTGAAAAAAAGAAAAAAACCAAGAAAGTTTCAAAAAAGAAGAGAAAAAAGCCGGCTAAGAAAGTAGAAACTTGAGCATTCTTTGAGCATTCTCAAGCATGGCATGGTCATTGTTGAAAAATACATATACCTTATTTGGAGAAAGAGAAACTATTCTTTTACATATCTCCTTAAGCTCTTTATCAGTATAGTAATGGGAGTACCAGGCTGTTCTTCCATGCATTCTTAAATAGATTATCCCATGGATGGAGACTATCTCCTTGGGTAACTCCGGGGCATCAACAGAGACCCATGTTATTCCAACTCTCTTTGCCCATTCTATATTTTCCTTATCCCACCAGGAGGTCTCTCTTGGTTCAAGGGCAAACCTTTCACCAAGCCCGGTATATTTAAAAAACTTCTCTATCTCTTTCTTTTTAGAAGGAGAAAAGGAAGGAGGAAGCTGGAAAAGATAGAAATCTATAATATCATCAAGAAAGGAAAAAATTCTTTTCATGGATTTCCATCTCTCGTATGCTTTATCTTTAAATTTTGAAAAATGGGTTATACTTCTGTGAACCTTAACTGCCCATCTTAAACCCTCTCCCTTTTTCCTCCAGCCCTTTGCCTGGGATGGAAAGAGGAATCTATAAAATGATGCATTCAATTCAATTGCGTTTAAGCCGGAATTCACCACATACCAGTCTAAATTCCCTTCTCTGTTCCATCCATACATCCAGCCTGATGTGCCCACAAAAACCTTCATTTCACCCAAAAACCCTATCGTATACCTGAGAAATATACTCTTTTTCTTTTCCTTTTATATCAAGGATTGTAAATCTCCCCCTCCGGGTTTCAGGAGCAATCTCCACTGCTTTTAAAAAATCATCTTTAGTTATGCCAAGTTTCTCCGGGGTGTAGGCAATCTCCAGTTTTTTATAAAACTCCTTGACTTTTACCCATTCCTCTTTTCCATGCATATAAAGTGTAAATATGGTGGCTATACCTACCTGTTCTCCATGGTATCTTGGTTCTGGAAGTATCTTATCAAGGGCATGACTTATCAAGTGTTCTGCTCCACTGGCAGGTCTTGAACTTCCTGCTATCCCCATTGCTATTCCAGACATTATTAACCCCTCTGCAAGATCCTTTATAAGCATTTTATCGCCCAAGCTATTATAATCTGTTTTTAAAAAATTCAAAGCGGGGGTTCTTGCTAAGGTAAGGGCAAAAGGGTCTACTCTTTCCTTTCCTTTTTTTTCTGCAAAAATCCAGTCCTCTGCAGCAGATATATTTGAAAGAAGGTCTCCTATCCCTGCCTTCACTCCCCTAAGAGGAGCCTTTTTTATCACCTCTATATCAACAATAACCCCCAGAGGCATTCTAACTCCCACACTTTTTGCTTCCTTTCCATAATAAATAACAGCCACTGGAGAGGAAATTCCATCATGGGATAAAACTGTGGGAATACTTATAAAACCTACCTGCATCCTTGTGGAGGCAAGCTTTGCAGGATCAAGGGTTTTCCCTCCTCCTACCCCAATTATCACATCCGGCCTTACCTCCTCTATCATCTCCTCTATCTTGGTAACAGTATCTATTGTATTCTGAGAAACCTTAATCCTTACTGAGGAGTCCAAGGAGGAAGATACCTTTTCTGCAATTTCATCCAGCGGCGGCTCCCCGTGTACTACAAGAGACTTTCTAAAGTAAAGATTAGAATCCTTTAAAATCTCCGAGAGTTCAGAAAGAATCTGCTCATCTATTACGATAAAAACCGGAATGTCTATGCTTCTCATTACTCCCATAATACTTTCCTTATCTTTTTTGCAATCTCTACTGCTTTTTTTAAATCCTCAAAGGTATCTATCTCTATCCAGGGAAGCCCATCTGTTGGAATACATTCAATAAATACATCTTGAGTCATCTCATCAAATGCCCGCTCATACCATTCCTCTTCCCCCCCATTTGCAAGTATCTCCTCTATCTTGGAGAAAAGAGAAAAAAGAGCCTTTTTTCTGAATCTTGCTATTCCAATATACTCTCCCTTTGCCTCAGATAAGGGAATGGTTTTTGCTATCCTCTTTAATCTTTTCTCTTTGCAAACCACCTTCATATCCTCCTTCGCCAAGTTTTTCCGCATATCCACCATAACTGAGCTCTCCAAGGATACTTTCATTATCTTCTCTATCATACCGGGATGAAACATAACATCTGAGTTTAAAATGAGTATATCTTCACTAACAAACTCCTTTGCCATATACAAAGAGTATATGTTATTTTTTCTGTGGTATTCGGGATTGAAAACTACTTGTATCTTTTTTGAGATATTTTCCTCTATCGCCTCTTTTCTATGCCCCGCAATAATCACTATATCTTCTTCCTCTATCCCTGCCTTCTTTAGACCCTCCAGAGCATAATAAAGTATAGGTTTTCCCTGAATCTCTATCATACATTTCGGGATGCTTTTGGTAAGGGGCAGAAGTCTTCTTCCCTCTCCTGCTGCAAGAATAACAACCCTCATTTCTTTCTCCATCTTAAAAAAACAGTGAGACCTTTTAAAAAATAAAGAGTAGTGGCAACTACCCACAAAAGCTCCACTCTATTTAAGAGGGGACCTATAAAAAGCATCAGAAACTGTTCGTCATAGGATGTATAATACTCTCCCACTCTTTTTATAGCCCTTTTTTCCATGGGTGTGACATACTCTTTTCTTCTATAGATGTTTATCTTAAAAATCCTATGGAATAGAATATGCACTCCATAGTGGTATAAGAAGAGAAAGAGCCCTAAAACCACCCTATTTCTTTTTAAAAAAACACCATAAAAAAGAAAAAGAAGTGCCACAAATTTCCGCAGAGCATCCAATCTTGAATCAAGTTTTGCCCCAAATTCTGTAACTTTTCCAGTATATTTTGCTAATTTTCCGTCAGCACAGTCCAGAATCCATGATAACTGCCAAAAAATAGCGCCCAATAAAAGAGACTTATGGTCCCCTTTAAAAAAGAAAAAACAGGAAAAGAAAAAAGGAACCAGGGTAGAAAGAGTAACCACATTGGGATGAATTCTCAGTAAGGCAAGGAGTTTCATCATAGGGATTGCCAAGGGATCCGCAAACAATACAGTACTCCATGCGTCGGTATCTTTTAAATATTCTTTTTTCACATTTTACCTATCGCAAGAGGTCCTTTAGGGGATCAAAGAGTCTTCTTCTTGTGGGACCCCGGAGTTTCTTTAAGGCTTTTGCCTCTATCTGTCTTATCCTTTCCCTGGTAACATTGAATATCTGTCCCACCTCTTCAAGGGTTCTCTGTATTCCATCATCAAGACCAAACCGAAGCCTCAGCACCGTTTCTTCTCTCTTTGAAAGAGTCTTTAATGCCTCGTTGAGCTGATTTTCTAAAATGGTTCTTGCTGAGTGATAGGTAGGGGTTGGAGTTTTTTCATCGCTTATGAAATCTCCCACGAAACTGGACTCCTCATCATCTATAGGCTTATCCAAAGATACATGGTATTGAGCCACACTGGTTAAAAACTTTATCTTATCCTCTGAATAACCCGGCATCTCCTTACTTATCTCCTGAGGATTGGGTTGCCTGCCGTACTTCTGGAGGTACTCTCTGGTTATTCTTGTGATCTTATTTATTGCATCTATTATATGGGCTGGAACCCTCACAGTCCTTGCTTGATCTGCAATTGCCCTTGTGATTGCCTGCTTTATCCACCATGTAGCATAGGTTGAAAACTTGTATCCCTTCTTATGGTCAAACTTCTCCACCGCCTTTATTAACCCAAGATTCCCTTCCGCAACGAGATCTATAAAATCCAACCCCCTATTGGTATATCTCTTTGCGATACTAATCACAAGTCTCACATTCCCTTCTATCATTCTGTTTCTTGCGGCAAATATCTTCTTTTCATTTTCTTCAGTCTCTTTGAGGATATACTCCACCTCTGTGGATTTCCTCCCAATAAAATCCTCCAGTTTTTTCTTCTCCTTTCTTAACTCCTTTACTTTCTCTATTGCCTCCGGGGTCTTCTCCTTTTTTAACGACTCTATCTCCCTTTGGATCGCAAGAATCCTCTCTCCTTTTTCCCTGAACTCCTTTATAAATATCTTTATCACATCGTACTGAAGAGAGAGGGCAAGTATCTTTCTTATTATTTTCTTTTTTATTTCTCCTATTGCCTTTTTTACTTCCTCTGTCTTTCTTTGCCTCAGAAGAGCTTTATACTCTTTGTTATATTCTTCCAGTTTGTAAATGGATTTTATGAAACTGTTTCTCCATCTATTGTAAGCCTTTCTATCTGCAATAGTTTCAAGCCCATGTTTTGCAATCTGATCCACTGTTTTCTCCCCTCTCTCCACACTCTTACACTCCTCAATTAACCCTTCTATCATGGAGGGTGAGATAAATAGTAACTTGGTTATCTCTCGATATCCTTCAGCCATCCTTTTCGAGTATATTATCTCCTCATTCTTACCCAGTAACTCATACCTATTGAGTTCCCTGAAATACGACCTGGCAGGATCCTTCTTACCCCGGAAGAAGTAGTCTTCAAGCCCCTTATCATGAATAACCACCTCACTCTCCTCCTCATCAATAAGCTTTATTCCCTTCTCCCTCAACCTCATTATTATCTCATCCACATCTTCAGGGGGAATAAACTCATCCGGGAGATATGTCTCCAGTTCTCTAAATGTCACATACTTCTTTGAAACAAGCTTATCATATATTTCTTCAAATATCTCTTTTTTTACACCTTCACTCTTTTTTCTCATATCGCACCAACCTGTTTAGTTCTTCAACCATTCTTTCAACAAGTTCTTCGTTTCCCTGCATCTCAGCCTCCTCAATTTTTGATATTATAGCCTCCTTTTTTCTCTCAAAAACAAAGTTTTTCAACTCTTTTTTAAACTCCTCTCTATCTACTTTTAAACTTTCAAAAGCCCATTCGGCAAATTTTTCTCTCTTATCCTCGGAGACCAAATCCATTAAAAGGGTCAATCCAAATTTTTCTCCCCCTTCGTAAAGTCTTTGAAAAGCATTCTTTATCTCTTCATCCTTTATATACTCTACAGGTAGTATATTTTTTGCAGTATCTATATATTCGGGATGGGAAATAAGAATCCGAAGGAAAATCTCTTCCTTTGTGGGCACATGCCTTTCCTCTTTCTTATCTGTTGTACTCATCCCTTCCTCTACCCCTTTAACTAAGACCTCCTTTCTTATCCCAAATTTTTCCGAAAACTTGGAAAGATACAGTTCTTTCAGAACATCATCCTTCACAATTCGCAATAATTCTTTTATTTTTTTCACAACCTCTCTTTTCTCTTCCACAGATGAGACCGGTTCAGTTTTTAGAATAAAATCCACTGGATCAAGCATTTTTTCAGAGATATAGTTTATAAACTCCTCTTTACTCCTTTCCCTTAGAAAACTATCCGGATCTTCATTAGGAGGAAGAATTATCACAGTGGGAATAAGTCCGGATAGAAAAGTTACTTCTAATGATCTCTTGGCAGCCTTCATTCCAGATTCATCTCCATCAAAAAGGAGGTATATTCTTTCATTGTACCTTCTTAGAATTCCCGCCTGCTCTTCAGTAAAGGCAGTACCCAAAGGTGCAACTGCATTTTCAATTCCAACCGAATGGAGTCTCATAACATCAAAATAGCCTTCCACAAGCATAGCTCCGTCTCTTCTTATACCGTTCTTTGCTTTATCAAAACCATACAAAACCCTTCTTTTTTTAAATACCGGGGTCTCTGGAGAATTTATATACTTGGGCTCTTCATCCTTTATTGTCCTTCCTCCAAACCCTATGGTCCTGCCCGCGGAGTTCATAATAGGAAATACAATTCTATCCCTTAACCAGGGATAGCAGGAATGCTCACTTTGGTGAATAACCCCTGCTTCAATAAGGACATCAACCGATATTCCTTTCTTTGCTCCTTCCTCAAGAATCGGACCCGCATCCATTGGGACAAAACCTATGGAAAAGTATTCCAAAATTTCCTTACTAAAACCTCTTAAGAAAAGATAATCCCTTGCAGGTTTTCCCTCTGAAGACCACAGGTAACGCATGTAAAATTCCCTGGCAAACTCCAGGGCTTTATAAAACTTTTCTTCGGGTCCCTTTATCCTTTTTTTCTCCAACCTTATCCCGGTTCTCTCCGCAAGCTTTCTTACTGCATCTGTAAATCCTATTCTCTCAAAGTTCATCACAAATGTAATCACATTTCCTCCCGCTTTGCATCCAAAACAGTGGTACAGTTGCTTTTCCGGGCTCACATAGAATGAAGGAGTTTTCTCTACATGGAATGGGCATAAAGCTCGATAGTTCTTACCCACTTTTTGTAAAGGGATATACTCCCCTATCACCTCTACAATATCATTTGCCTCCATTATCCTTTCTATGACTTCTTTATCTAACATAGCGAAATTACCGTAGTTCCTTCTCCTCCTTCATTTGGTTCACCCACTCTCACATCCTTTATCCTGGAGTCACTCTTTGCTATTTCAAAAACCATTCTTTTGAGTATCCCTTTTCCTTTTCCATGGAGTATCCATATTCTACTTATTCCCAAGCTCCATGCCTCCTCTATAAACTCTATTACCCGGAGTCTTGCATCCTCTGCAGACATCCCTCTTATATTTAAAACGGGTCTGAAGGTATAATCCGCGCATACCGTTATTTTGGAATCCTCTCCAGAAGGAGAAAGCTCATCCTCTGATAGGGATAGTTTTTTCCCATCTATATTTACAAGATATCCCTCTTTTCCTCTTTCCACAATAATCCCCTTCTTATTCCATCTCTTAACAAAAACTATGTCTCCCTCTTTAAAAAGATTTTTAAGATTTTTATTTTCATGAAAAACTTTGGTTTCCTTAACAACTTTTTCAAAAAACTTCTTTGCCTTCCTTATACTTTCCTTTGATGCCTGACTCTCCCTTATTTCTTTTATGAGATTTTCCATTTCTTTCCTCTTTTCTAAAATCTCATTTCTCTTCTTTTGGGTATAATTTTTTTCTATTCCTTTTATCCTCTTTTTTAATCTTTCTACAATGCATTCGTATCTCTCCTTTAACTCCATATATTTACTTTTCAATTTTTGAAGCTCCTCTTTTTCCTGAATCACCTTTTCTTTTTCCTTTATAAGTTTCCTCATTAACTCCTCTATCTTTCTTACTCCTTTATCAGCAAGTTTTTTAGCATCTTCAATAATTCTTTTATTAAGACCGATACCTTCTGAAACCTCAATCGCATTGCTTGTTCCAGGGAACCCCAGAAACAGTTTGTAGGTGGGTCCTTTCTTCCATCCCATCCCCCCGTTAAGCATATCCTTTCTTGACTCCACAAATATTTTTAAGCTCTCCAAATGAGTCGTGGCAATTACAGTGGCATTTTTTTGACTCAAAAAAGATAGAATTGCAGACCCAAGAGCTGCCCCTTCATTGGGGGATGTGGATGTCCCAAGTTCATCCAGAAGCACCAAACTTTTATCGGTTGCCTTCTCTGTTATCCTTTTTATATTCAAAAGATGGGCTGTAAATGTGGAGAGGTCTTCATCTATGGATTGTTCATCCCCAAGGTCCACGAAAAGCGTTTCAAACAGTGGTAGCTCGGTGGTTTCATCTGCAGGCACCGGAAGTCCAGAAAGTCCCATAGCAGTAATAAGTCCTACACTTTTTAAAAGCACCGTCTTACCTCCCGCATTTGGACCAGAGATTAAAAGAACTTTCTTATCATTCATGTGAAGTGTAAATGGAACCACATCCTTATGTAAACAGAGCAAGGGATGCCTTCCGTTTCTTATAAAGATTTTATCTGATATCCTGGGTATTTTTGCATTTATTCTTTCTGAAAACAAAGAAACTGCACGCAAAAAATCCATCTCTTCTATGAAATTTCTTATAGCCAAAAATAACTCTCTTTCTTTATCAAGTTTTTCATTTAACTCCTTAATTATCCTTTTTTCCTCCTTCTTTTCCTCCTCCAAAAGATTTTTCAATCTATTATTATACTCCACAACCTCAAATGGCTCTACAAATACTGCCCTGCCTGTTTCGGAATAATCTATAACCACCCCCTTAAAAACCGGTTCATACTCTCTTTTTAAAGAAAGTAAATACCTTCCCTCTCTGAAATACATGTTTTCATCCCAAAAATACTCGGGATTCTTCTCATACTCCTTTCTTAAAATAGAAAGTATACTTTTCCTGAGCCCATACATCCCCTCCCTTATTTTTTTTAGTTTCTCTGAAGCCTCTGTTTTCACTGCTCCATCTTTATCTATCACTCTATCTATCTCCTCTCTTATTGGGTGAGTCTCTTTTATTTTTTCTGCAATCTCCGTAATACCATCTTTAAATCTCGTTATCCTTTCCTTTATCTTTTCAAAACTTTTTACTCCTTCTGAAAACCTCAAAAGTTCCTTTCCGGAAAGGAATCCCTCAGAGGTTTTCTTTTTAAGGACTTCATAAAAAGGGGAAAGCTCGGTTAGCGGAATGCTTTTCCTGTTTTCCCATTCTTTTAAAAATTTCTGCCTTTTTTCAATCTCTTTTTTATCTTTGAGAGGGGCGAGAGAGAGAACTCTTTCCCTCGCCCCTTCTGTAAAGGTATGGGAAGCGATGTTTGAAAGCAGTATATGGTATTCTATTCTCTCCAAGTCCTTTTTCATAGCTCTTCTTTTTTCATTCTTTGCATCCATCTCCTTCTTGCCTCTATCATCTTTCTTTTCCTTTTTTCACTGGGCTTCTCATAAAACTCGTGTTTTCTCCAGTCTGTTAATATACCTGCTCTTTCGCATACCCTTCTGAATCTTCGCATGAAGCTTTCATATGGTTCTCCCTCTCTTACCACTATACCTGCCAATGTATCACCTCCTTTCCATTTAATCTTTTATTCATATACAAAAAATATGTTTGAGATGGCAACAATCCCTGCTGTTTCTGCTCTAAGTCTCCTCTCCCCCAGGGAGAAAAATTTAACCCCTTTTTTCCTTGCCATCTCCTTTTCATCTTCTGAAAATCCTCCTTCGGGTCCTATAAAGAGTATCACCTTTCTCACTCTTCTGCTCCTCTCCCTGAGCCTTTCTCCTTCCTCATCTGCAAGAAAGGCTTCATCGTACGAGGGAACTTCTGAAAGCACTTCAGCAAATTTCTGGGGTTCTCTTATAACAGGAATAAATGACCTAAGGGACTGTTTAACTGAAGCAAGTGCAATCCTTTCTAATCTCTTTATTTTTCGCAATGGCTCTTCCCATTCCACCACTGTATTATCAGTTACAAGGGGTATAAACTCGTAGACTCCCAGTTCGGTTGCCTTTTCAATAAGTAGCTCGGTTCTGGGAGCTTTAAGAATTCCAAAGGCAAGATGAATTTCAAGCAGAGGTTCCCTTGGCTTTCTCTTCATCCCTAATATTTCACACTCCACATAACTGTTTGTAACCTTCTTTATAATACCTCTGTATTCCATGCCGGTCCCATCGGTTGCCAGTATCACATCCCCAGTTTTATGTCTCATAACCTTTATACAGTGATGAGCCTCTTCATCGGTCAAAAGGAAGTTACCCCTTTTTATGCTCTCTCCCCGGGTATAGTAAAGTTCTCTTCTCATTCTCGATAAGGGGGTGGAGTGGGATAATCCAGATTGGATATTATCTCCTTCTCCCTTTTTGTAAGTTTCTCCGGCACATGCACCACTACCTTCACCAGTTCGTCTCCTCTACCTCTTTTATTAATATGCCTGATGCCCATATTCTTCAATCTAAAAACTGTCCCGGATTGTGTGGCAGGAGGAATCTTTATTCTTTTCTTACCATTAAGTGTGGGAATATCTATCTCCCCACCAAGAGCTGCCTTAGCAAAGGATATGGGGACTGTAATCATTATATCATCTCCCTTTCTTTTAAACAGGGGGTGGGGTTTTTCTTCAAACTCTACAATTATATCTCCTCTTCCATCTCTCCCCCAATGTCCTTCCCTTCTCAATGTCATGTAATTACCATCCGAGACTCCCGGAGGTATCTCAAGCAGTATTTTCTTCTTCACCCTTATCTTGCCCTTTCCTTCACATACCGAGCATACCCTTTTAATCTTTCTTCCCGTTCCTCTACATTCCGGACATCCGGTAACCTGTACAAACTGTCCGAAGAAACTTCTTGATACTTTTTTCATCTCTCCAGTTCCTCCACACACCGGGCATCTAACCACCTCTCCTCCCTCTCCATCACATGCATTACACTTTTCCCATCTTTCTAATAGAATCTCCTTTTTCACTCCTTCGGCTATCTCTTCAAGAGAAAGAGATATCCTCACCCGAATATTTCCACCTATCTCCCTTTTCTTGCGAGGTTTTCTGAAGCCAAAGAACTCCTCAAAAAATCCTCTACCAAAGAAATCCCCCAGAATCTCTTCCAGGTCATCAAAATGAGAAAAATGTTCCCATGTAAACCCCTGAGGTCCAAAATGTTGGGAAACCCCCTCATGACCATACATATCATAAAGCCTTCTTTTTTCAGGGTCTGAAAGAACCTCGTATGCCTCGGAAATCTCTTTAAATCTTTCTCTTGCCTCCTCCCTATTATCCGGATTCATATCTGGATGATACTTTCTTGCAAGTCTTCTATATGCCTCTTTTATTTCCTCTTGAGATGCGGTTTTAGAAACGCCCAGAACTTCGTAATAGTCCTTTTTCTCAGCCATTAACTTTTGGGTTCTTCTTCATCTATTACCCTATAGTCACCTCCCACATCCTTTTTCCCTTCACTCTCTGTCCCGGATTTTTTGGTCTCCTTTGCAGTCTGTTTATAAAGCTCTTCAGAAACCTTATAGGTCGCTTGCTGCAGTTCCTCTGCTGCTCTATTTATTGCAGCTACATTATCCTCCTTCATTGCCTCCTTTAAATTCTTGATTTTTTCTTCTATACTCTTCTTATCTTCCTCTTTAATCTTATCCCCCATCTCTTTCAGCATCTTTTCGGTTGTATATATAAGAGTATCTGCCCTGTTTCTGGCATCTATAACCTCTTTCTTTTTTCTATCCTCTTCCTCATGCTCTTTGGCTTCCTTTACCATTCTTTCAATCTCCTCTTCAGTAAGTCCGGATGCAGCAGTTATCTTTATGGACTGCTCTTTCCCGGTTGCTTTATCTCTTGCTGAAACATGGAGTATTCCATTTTCATCTATATCAAAGGTTACCTCAATTTGAGGAACACCCCTGGGTGCAGGAGGAATACCCTCTAAATGAAACATCCCTAAGCTTCGGTTATCCTTTGCAAGGGGTCTTTCACCTTGGAGCACATGTATAGTTACAGCAGGTTGGTTATCCTCTGCAGTGGTAAATATCTGGCTTTTTCTTGTTGGAATTGTAGTATTTCTGGGGATTATAACGGTCATAACACCCCCAAGAGTCTCTATACCCAAGGAAAGAGGAGTAACATCCACCAAAACAGGCATCTCCACTTTATCCTTTGCTGCCTGACCAGATGCCTGATAAGAGGCCCAGGCAGCTCCCACTGCCACCACCTCATCGGGGTTTATACCTTTTAAGGGCTCCTTCCCAAAGAAATCCGCCACTGTCCTTTGAACCAGGGGCATTCTTGTCTGTCCACCCACAAGAATAACCTCATCCACATCATGGGGAGTAAGCTTTGCATCCTGGAGAGCCTGTTTAACTGGTCCTAAACTCCCTTCTATTAGGTCTTTTACCATACTTTCCAGTCTGGCTCTTGTAAGGGTAAGTTCAATGTGAAGAGGACCCTTCTTCTCATCCACCGTAATGAATGGAAGATTTATTGTTGTCTCGTGCGTGGTGGAAAGTTCACATTTTGCCTTCTCTGCTGATTCTCTTATCCTCTGTAGGGCAGATCTATCGGATGAAAGGTCTATACCATGCTCTTTCTTAAACTCTTCTATTATCCAGTCCATTATTCTTTTATCTATATCATCCCCCCCCAGATGGGTATTCCCATTTGTTGAGAGCACCTCTATGGTTTCAGGTGTTATCTCTATAATTGATATATCAAAGGTCCCTCCTCCCAAATCATAAACAGCCACTTTCAAACTCTTTTTACCCTTTTCTTGAATCTTTTTTTCGAGCCCATAGGCAAGGGCAGCTGCAGTAGGCTCATTAATTATTCTGAGAACCTCCAGTCCTGCTATTTTCCCCGCATCCTTTGTGGCTTGTCTCTGTGAATCATTGAAATAAGCAGGAACTGTAATCACAGCTTTTTTAACGGGTTGTCCAAGATAATCTTCTGCAGCCTTTTTGAGATACTGAAGTATCATTGCAGAAATCTCTGGGGGTGAATAGTCTCTGTCTTGCACCCTTACCCATGCATCTCCATTCTTCGCCTCTATCACTTTATAAGGAACTCTTTTTATTTCCTCTTGAACCTCTGAGTATCTCCTTCCCATAAATCTCTTTATGGAATAAATGGTCAATTCTGGATGGAGAATCGCCTGTCTTTTAGCCAGAAGACCTACAAGTCTCTCCTTACCAAAATGAACAACAGAGGGAGTGGTTCTTCCCCCTTCTGGATTGGATATCACAACAGGTTGACCATGCTCAATGTATGCTACACATGAATTTGTTGTTCCAAGGTCAATTCCAATTACCTTTTTCTCAGCCATTACTTTCACCTCCTTTAGGTTTTGCTACCATCACCAGGGCAGGTTTTATAATTTTATCGTGAAGCATATATCCTTTTCTTGCTTCATCCACCACCACATTGGGTGGGGTATCGTCTGTTTCCACAAATCCAATTGCCTCTGCCCTGGCAGGATCAAACTCTGTTCCAATACAACTAAACTCTTTAAGTCCATATCTATAAAGTATTTCTTTTAATTGAGAGAATATCATTTCTATGCCTTTAAGAAAATTTTTATTATTTGCGTTTACCTCCTTCTGTATCATCGCTCTATCATAATTTTCAAGAACCACCGTAATATCCCGCATAAAATCCTCAAGGGCAAACTTCTTCCACTCCTCTATTTCTTTTTCTTTCCTCTTTCGGTAGTTATCAAACTCAGCATAAAGCCTTATATATCTTTTTTTCCATTCTTCCTTCTCCTCTGTAAGCTTTCTATTTTCTTCCCTAAGTTGTGTCACGGGGCCTTTCTTCATACTTATTAATTATAGTAAGAAAATTCTCTCCGTCAAGGAAAGTATTATTTTGAACCTGAAGTTATTAAGAAAACAAAAATTTTCACAAACACAGGATGACAGAAATGAGGATAACGAATTCCAAATCTCCCACAGCAGTTTATATTTTACTTTTTCCATAAAATATTTTATCTTTATATCTTATCTCCTTTATTTTATTCACTGCCACAAGTTTTTCAACACACTTAATTATCTGGTTGGGAGATACTCCCAGTACTGAGGCAATATTCTCCACTGTCATAGGTCTTCTTTTTACTGTCTCAACAATTGCATACTTAAGCTCTACATTATACTCTCTTCTTCTCTTTTTGAAGGAAACGATTATCTCTGCTTTTTCACCAAAAAACTTTTTTATCTTTTCAAGCTCTTCAATGCTAAGGGGCTCTGCAAAATCCTCTGCAGGAGGTCTCACTACAGTATTCAAATGAATTTTATCGGGATTTATGCATCTCACTGCCTCTTTAAGAGCCTCAAGCTCTTGGGGAGTATCGTTAAAGTTTTTTACAAGCATTATTTCAAGCCACAGTTTGCCTTTATAAGCACTTCTAAATTTTGCTATACCTTCTATTATTTTATTTATCTTTAATGAGGAATGGGGCCTGTTTATTTTTAAAAAACCCTTTGATGTAGCAGAATCCAGGGAAGGAATTACAATATCTGCATTGGAGAAAGCAAGTTGCACATCCTTTTTAAAAAGTAAAGTTCCATTGGTTAAAACAGCCACAGGGATTGAGGTTATCTCTTTCACTCCTTTAATCATCTCCCCTATTCCTAAATTAAGCGCAGGCTCCCCTGAACCAGAAAATGTTATATGGTCAATTTTTTTATTCTTCTTTAGAAAACTCTGAATCTCTTTGATTATATCCGAAGGTGAAACATATTCACCTCTTTCTATGGTTAAGAGAGTGGTTCTCCCCAGTTGACAGTATATACAGTTTAAACTGCAAACCTTATAAGGCACTACATCTACTCCTAAGGAGTATCCCAATCTTCTTGATGGTACCGGACCGTATATATGCTTCATTTTTTCTCTCCGAGTAGCTCGATTACTTTATCTGCTATTTTCAGAAAATCCTCTTTTATCTTTATATCCTCTGTATTAAATAGAGAAATCCCTTTATCTGCATACTCCCTTGCGCGAAGGTCCAAAGGAATTTCTCCTATGAACTCTACGCCGAGCATCTCTGCCTCTTTCTTCCCTCCACCTTTTCCAAAAATATCTATCTCTTTACCACAGTGCGGGCAGGAAAGATAAGACATATTTTCCACTATTGCTATTCTTTTTATTCCCAGTTTTTTTGCCATGTTTACAGCCCTGGTGGAATCAATTATTGCAAGTTCTTGGGGAGTGGTCACAACAATTGCCATATCTGGTTCCATCTCCTGGGCAATTGTAAGTACCTCATCCCCAGTTCCAGGGGGAAGGTCAGCAAATAAAAAATCCAGTTCACCCCATTCCACATCGCCTAAGAACTGCTCTATTGCAATGGAGCGGAGAGGTCCCCTCCAGATTACCGGGGCGTCCTTTGGGATAAATCCGGCAATAGAAATAACCTTTATCCCATCCTTCAGAATAGGATACATATTTTTCCCATCGGAGGAAGGGGGCTCAGTAATCCCTAACATTTTAGGAACATTTGGACCCGTGATATCCGCATCCAAGAGCCCTACAGAGAAACCCTTAACTGAAACCCCATAGGAAAGATTCACTGCTACTGTGGTCTTCCCAACACCTCCTTTCCCACTAAAAATCACTACCCTATGCCTTATTTTTTCAACTCTCTTTTTTATCCTTTCTCTTCTCTCCTGAATCTCTTTCCATTTATCTCTTGGGCTTGACATTTATAATTATACATCTAAATTACAAAAAATCAAGAAAAGTAAATTATATCATTTTACTCTTATCTTAAAGAAATTTATGATTTCTGTTCCTGGGAAGTAATAGCTTATTATCTGCCGGTAGTTTTTCCCTTTTTTTGCCATCTCAATCGCTCCCCATTGGCACATTCCTACTCTGTGTCCATATCCCTTTCCTTTTATGACTACTGTATCCTTCTTTACTTCCACTGAGAATGTAGGAGTATAAATCTTTCCCGGAATTTTTTTGAAAAACTCCCTTAATGAAAATCTATAGATAGAGTCATCTTTAAAAAATAAAACATTCTTTACAACATCCCCCTTTCTCTCACAGAATATGGAGTCTATCTTCTCAAACCCCATTAATTGTAGAAACTCTTGCAGGGAGAAATTCTTCCTCCATGAGTAGTAAGGAGACTCTTTACAAAATAAAGAATCAACTATCCTTATAAGATATGGCCGGGGCGGGAACTCCTCCCACAATGATTCGGGTGGAATGGTACTGCCTCCGGAAGTAGAGTGATAGTAGACATCGGCCAGCTGTTTGTTGTAAGAGACCACCAGTCCCTCGGTATCATCCACTGCATTTTTTGCCTCATTTCTTTCTGAATCAATACCAAGATAAACCTGACAATGTTGTCCATCACAGAAATCAAAGGAGTTATGTCTCTTAACATTTTTGTATGCGTAGGTCCTTGAAACCACAGCCTGGGCTTTTAATGCCTCTAAGGGAGCATCCTCGGGCATCTCTGAACTTACCACTGAATAAAGATAACTTTTCTCATCAACAAAGTTTATTATATACAGTTCGGAATTAAATGCGTAAATAAGAAATCCTCCATGGTATTTACGGTAAATGGAATCAATACCAACTTCATAGTATTCCATTGTATCGGGAATTATGAGATAGTTTTTTAATTCCTCATTTACCTTAAGCATATTCCCTTCTGCTTCCAAGGTAAGGATTCTATTATTTATTTTTATGCATGCTTTTGAGGGGTGTTCATCTGCAAACACTCTTACTGTAAATACAAAAGAGTAAAGAAGGATATGCACTCTTATTTCTCTTTAATCTTCTCAAGAAGCCTTTTTGCCTGTGGTTTGTCATCTAAGTAATAATCAGCGGGATGGGTTGGATTTTTTATCTCAAATACCTTATTTAAATATTTTCTTGCACTCTTATAATCCTTCTTCTTAATATATACCTTTGCGAGGTCTATATATAAAAGGCTGTAGTTAGGGTCTATGGATATAGCCTTTTTCAGGTATTTTATGGATTTATTTAGATTCCCTCCAAAAATACCTGGAAGTTCGTAGTAATACACTGCAAGACCATCCATAGCTCCGATATGTTTGGGATCAAGCTTTAGGGTTTTTTCAAACTCTCTTTTTATGGTGGGTGCAAGTGAAAGAGATTTTAAAATCCCTCTGGTTTGTCCTATCCTACCCAAATTCACAGCATACCAGAAATGTCCTTCAGGATGGGATGAATTTACTTTAATGAGTTTCTGGGCATACTCTTTTCCTTTATCATACCAGGACAACTTATCCTTTTTTGTTTTTGCATTATCTCCATACTGATAGCAGGTTCGAGCCATCCTCCAGAGCGCCTCTTCATTATCAGGCTCCTTTGCTAAAATATTTTTTAGTATCTCTTTACTCTTGGATAAATATTCAGGGTCTTTATGTCGGTACTCATAGTAATAATCTGCATTTTTAATATCCTCCTCTATTGAAGATAAAAAAAGCAATAGTATTAACATATCTCCTCCTTTTTAGAAATTTTAACCCAAAAATCCCTAAAAGTCAAAAAGTTGATTCTATTTTTAAATACTTATACATTGCATTCACTATTTTTTCTGCTTGTTTGTCTCCTGCATAATGCAATGCCTCTTTGTACTGATTATATATTATTTTTTTCCTTAACCCTTTGTTTTCTATAAGTTTTTTTACAGCCTCTTTTATACCATATGGATCTCTTGGACACACAAGTATTCCATTCTCCATATGTTTTATAAAATATTTTAACCCACCTACCGGGGTAGTAATTACCGGAAGTTGAAAGAAGAAGGCTTCTATAATAACTCTTGGAAACCCTTCTGAAAGTGAAGGAAGAATAAAAATATCCGATTCTTTATATATTTTAAAAAGTTTATCTCCATAAGGAAGGGGACCAAAAAATTTTACATACCTGTGGATTTTTTTATTTAAAACTTCTTTCTTTAACCACTTCTCCAAGGGACCCCCACCTACTATCCATAAGGTTACTTTTTTACCCTCTTTTATTAACATCCTTATAGCTTCTAAAAGATACTGTAAACCTTTAAGCTCCATTAATCTTCCCACATAAAGAATTCTCACAGGCTTATGGAGATCAAAATTTTGCTTTTTTATATAATCTTCCTCATTAAAGTAATTCTCAAGAAAGTGCAAACAAAAAGATGAGTAATTTTTATACTTTCTTTCAAGGTCTTTCCCGGTGGTAAGTAAAAATCTTTTTTTCACTATGAACTTTTGTAAGAAATCCATACATCTTCCTGAAAAAATTACAAATCTTTTCGCAACAGAGCTTTGATACTTACTTGGTTCCCAAGCATTTTTTATATTTGCTGATATTTCAATAACTACTCTTTTATTTAATACATAAGCTATTAAAAAAAGAACAAAACCTGCAAGCGAAGGAAATCTTAACCATATGACTCGGTGTTTATTTATGGCTTTATAGGCTCTCACTATAAACGGTAGAAAAATAAAGGGTAATTTTAAAAGATACTCTTTGTATCCTCCCCATGGTGGAAGAGCCCAAAAATAGAACTCTCTTTTTATAGGAACAAAAGAATTATCATCACACCCATTCTTACAAGGAGCAATGATTGAGATATTTTCAAAGTATTTCCTAAAAAAAAGAAGAAATCTCCATCTTGGGTCTCTTACTTTTATTCCTTTCTTATCTTTACAAAAAAGCACATCTTGAAAAAATAATAAGTTTTTAGAATGTCTCTTCATTTTTTTATGCTTTTAGGTCTCCTCACTCCTTCTCAAATTTCAGTTCATCGCCTTCTGCCTCTACCTTCACTCTGTTTCCTTCTTTTATACTTCCCTCAAGTATTAACTCTGAAAGGGGAGTTTCTATTCTTTTTTGTATCACTCTTTTTAAGGGTCTTGCTCCATGCATGGGGTCAAAACCTTCCCTGGCAAGCAGTTCCTTTGCCTTATCCGTAAGAGAAATCTTAATTCCTCTTTCTTTCAATCTCTCGTTTAGCCTCTTTATAAATAGGTCTACTATTTGAAGAATCTCCTCTTTTTTTAAAGGAGAGAATAAGATTATCTCATCTATTCTATTTAAAAATTCGGGTCTAAAGAATCTTCTTACTTCCTCCATTATAACTTTTTCCTTCTCCTTAAAATCCTCCTCAAACTCTCTTTCAACTTTTTCTTTTTCCTCTTCTATCTCTTTCTTTCTCTCTTTATATTCCTCTTCTGATATTTCATTCTTTTTAAGTTTTCTTTCTGTTTCCCGCAGTTTTTTATAAATCTCTTCAAACTTCTCTCGATACTGAGACATAAGTTCAATGAGGTACTTGCTCCCTAAATTGGATGTCATTATTATTACAGTGTTCCTAAACGAAACCGTTCTCCCTCTTGAATCCGTCAATCTTCCATCATCCAGAATTTGCAAAAGTGCATTAAAAACATCCGGATGGGCTTTTTCAATCTCATCAAAAAGTATAACAGAATATGGTTTTCTTCTTACCTGTTCTGTTAATTGTCCTCCCTCCTCATAACCCACATATCCTGGAGGTGCACCAATCAACTTTGCAACAGAATGTTTTTCCATATACTCACTCATATCAAGCCTTATCAGTGCATCCTCATCATCAAACAAAAATTCTGCAAGAGTCTTTGCGAGTTCTGTCTTACCAACCCCGGTAGGACCCAAGAAGAGAAACGAACCCAAAGGTTTTTTAGGTTCCGAAACTCCAGCCCTTGCCCTTCTTATTGATTCAGAGACAGCCTTTATTGCATGGTGCTGTCCTATAACCCTTTGATGAAGGACCTCCTCCATTTTGAGAAGTTTTTTCTTTTCCTCCTCCAACATTCTTGAAACTGGAATGCCGGTCCATTCAGATATCACTTCTGCAACATCCTCTGAAGTTACATAGACCTTTTCTTGGACGGTCTTTTCTTTTTTTCTTTGAAGGGACTTAAGTTCTTTTTCCTTTTTTACAAGTTCTATCTTAAGCTCTGCCTCCTTATCAATATCCTCTTTTTTTTCAGCCTCCTTTATCTTTCTTTTAACCTCTTCTATCTCTTTTTTTAAACTCTCTATCTTTGATTCCTCCTTTTCCTCAATCTCTTTTCTCATTTTTTCTGCTTTTTCTTTCTCGCCTATCTCCTCAAGTCTTGCTATCTCTTGCTCAATTATTCTTTTTTTATCCTTCTCTTCTGCTTCTTTGCTTGAAAAAACCTTTTTAAGCTTTTTTCTTGCAGCAGCCTGATCCAGAGCATCTATAGCCTTATCAGGGAGTTTTCTATCTTGTACATACCGATAGGAAAGCTTGGCAGCAGCCTCTATTGCCTCATCAGTAACTATCACTCCATGATGTTTCTCATACCTGGGTCTTATTCCCTTTAAAATCTCTATCGTGGTTTCCAAGGATGGTTCATCTACCCACACCGGGTGAAACCTCCTTTCAAGAGCAGGATCCTTTTCTATATATTTTCTATACTCATTAACTGTAGTAGCCCCTATAACCTGAAAGTCTCCTCTTGCAAGAGAGGGTTTAAGCAGATTGGCAGCATCCATTGCCCCTTCTGCCTTTCCTGCCCCTACAACATTATGAATTTCATCTATGAAGAGTATCACATCCTCTCTCTCTTTAACTTCATCTATTATTCTTTTCAGTCTCTCCTCAAACTCTCCCCGATATTTGGTTCCTGCAATAAGTGCTCCCATATCAAGGGCAATTATTTTTTTGTTTTTTAGAAGAGGAGGAACATTACCTGTTGCAATTCTCTGGGCAAGTCCCTCCACAATTGCTGTTTTCCCCACCCCTGCATCTCCAACAAGCACAGGGTTATTTTTTTGCCTCCTGGAAAGGATTTCCATGACCTGTTGGATCTCTTTTGTTCTTCCTATTATAGGGTCTAATTTCCCATCTTTTGCCATTTGAGTCAAATCAACGCCAAATCTTTCCAGGGCTTTTTTCTCTTCTTCTGCCACCTCTTTTCCAACCTTCCTTGCTTTCTCCTCAGGAACAATTCCCTTTAAAAGATTGGAAAGTATCTCCCCTCCCACAGTATCTGAGTGGACTTGAAGAGAATCAATCACTCTTCCCAAGGAAAGCTCCTTTTCTCCAGCTCTTTCTGCTTCCTTCTCTGCATCCTTAATCACTCTTTCGACAAGAGAGGAAAGTTTAACCTTTTCTATATCTTTTCCCATAACCTCTTTTTTAACCAGATATATTATTCTTGCCGGGTCTATTCCACCTTCTGCCACTTCCAATAAGGCACTTCTTAATTTTTCCTCCAGGTCAACAAGTTCAGCAGTAATATTGTTTCTTTCGTTTTCAGAAATCCCATATTGAGAGAATATTCTATTAAGTTGGTTAACAAAAGATTCTCTAACAGTTACTGTATTTTCAGTGAGTCTCCATCCTTCCTCTGGGAAGAATGCTTCAAAACCTTCGAAGAACTCCCTTAGGATATCACTTTCAAAGAACCTATCCAAGGCTCTCTTTCTGGAAACCCATCTCTTTATCCTCATTCTTACTGGATTATCTATCTTTCCCTTATTGATTATGTCACCGACATCTTCTTCTACAGCATTAAGCAAGCTGGAAAAAATCCTATCCACCATTTCCTTTGAATAATATCTTTCGTATGCTTTTTTTCTTTGAAGAAGTTGATTGGCATAATAAGAGGCTCCCTCTTTTATCTTTGTTTCAATATCTTTAAGTATCCTTTCTATTTGATTTCTTGCCATCTTAGGTTCTATACCTTTGTTTTCAAGCCAGCGGTAAAAGGGATTGTCCTCCTCTACAAGAAAAAGGGCATAGAGCAGGTGGTCGGTATCTGCAATCCCCTCTCCCTTGGAGGCTGCATATTTTTTAGCCTCCTCCAAAATTTTAAAAAGTTTAGAATTGAACTCCATATCATCACCTCCG
>CAZUTC010000012.1:0-22645 GCA_964623485.1 uncultured bacterium
CGTCAGCTCGTGCCGTGAGGTGTTGGGTTAAGTCCCGCAACGAGCGCAACCCCTGCCCTTAGTTGCTACCGGTTCGGCCGGGCACTCTAAGGGGACTGCCGGCGATAAGCCGGAGGAAGGTGGGGACGACGTCAGGTCATCATGGCCTTTATGCCCGGGGCTACACACGTCCTACAGTGCCTGCCACAATGGGCTTTGCCACCCCGCGAGGGGGAGCGAATCCCTAAAAGCAGGCATGGTTCGGATCGCAGGCTGCAACTCGCCTGCGTGAAGATGGAATCGCTAGTAATCGCCCATCAGCATGGGGCGGTGAATACGTTCTCGGGCCTTGTACACACCGCCCGTCACGCCATGGAAGCCGGGGGCACCTGAAGACCTCTATCCCTTCCAGGGAGGAGGTTGAAGGTGAACTCGGTGACTGGGGCGAAGTCGTAACAAGGTAGCCGTACGGGAACGTGCGGCTGGATCACCTCCTTTCTAAGGAGATACAAGGCTACCCAGAACAGACTCCCCCCAAAACTCCAGAGCCCCCCTGTAGAGCAGATTCGGAGAGAAGAGGAGAAGAGGATGGAGAGGGGGGCTCTTTTTTATCTTGACAATTTATGTTTTTTATGTAAAATTTTAAAAAATTTGCCCATGTAGCTCAGTCGGCAGAGCACATCCTTGGTAAGGATGAGGTCGCCGGTTCAATTCCGGCCATGGGCTTTAAAATTTTTCAAAAAGGAGGTAGAGTATATGGCAAAACAGAAGTTTGAGAGGAAAAAGCCGCATTTAAATATAGGTACAATTGGGCATGTGGACCATGGTAAGACCACCCTTACTGCTGCCATGACCAAGGTATTGAGTTTTAAGGGCATGGCGCAGTTTACGCCTTATGATGAGATAGACAAGGCTCCTGAGGAGAAGGCGAGGGGTCTTACCATACAGTTGGCGCATATAGAGTATGAGACGGAGAAGAGGCATTATGCTCATATAGATTGTCCTGGGCATGCTGATTACATAAAGAACATGATAACAGGGGCTGCTCAGATGGATGGTGCTATATTAGTGGTATCTGCTGCTGATGGTCCTATGCCTCAGACAAGGGAGCATATATTGTTAGCCAGGCAGGTTAATGTGCCTGCCATGGTTGTGTTTTTGAACAAGACGGACATGGTGGATGATCCTGAGCTTGTGGATTTGGTTGAGTTGGAGGTTAGGGAGTTATTGACCAAGTATGAGTTTCCTGGGGATGAGATACCTTTTGTTAGGGGGAGTGCTTTGAGGGCTTTGGAGAGTGACAGTACCAATCCTGATGATGAGGTGTATAAGCCGATATGGGGGATATTGAATGCTGTGGATGAGTATATACCTTTACCTACCAGGGATGTTGACAAGCCTTTTTTGATGCCTATAGAGGATATATTTAGCATTACGGGTAGGGGTACGGTTGTTACTGGTAAGGTTGAGAGGGGGAGGCTTACGCCTGGGGATGAGGTTGAGTTGATAGGTTTTGGTGTTCATAGGAAGACGGTTGCTACCAGTTTAGAGATGTTTAGGAAGATACTGGATGAGGCTATAGCTGGTGACAATGTTGGGATATTGTTGAGGGGGATAGAGAAGGATGAGGTTGAGAGGGGTATGGTGGTTGCTGCTCCTGGCAGTATACATCCGCATAAGAGGTTTAGGGCTCAGGTTTATGTATTGAAGAAGGAGGAGGGTGGTAGGCATACACCATTTTTTACAGGTTACAGACCTCAGTTTTATATAAGGACCACGGATGTTACTGGGACGGTTAAGTTGCCTGAGGGGGTTGAGATGGTTATGCCAGGGGACAATGTGGAGTTAGAGATAGAGCTTATATCCCCGGTGGCTTTGGAGGAGGGTTCTCGGTTTGCTATAAGGGAAGGTGGAAGAACCGTGGGTGCAGGCGTGGTAACAAAGATAGTAGAGTGATGCCATGGATGGGTTTGAGAAGATAAGAATAAAACTGAAGGCTTATGACCATAGGGTTCTTGATCAGACCGCAAAGGATATAGTAGAAATCGCAAGGAGAACCGGAGCCAATGTTTCAGGACCCATTCCACTTCCCACAAAACGCTCCCTTATCACAGTTTTAAGATCTCCCCATGTTTATAAAAAATCAAGGGAGCAGTTTTTCTTTACAGTACATAAAAGGCTTATAGAGATTTCAGAGGCAACCTCCGAGATGGTGGATGCCCTTATGAAACTTGAGGTCCCTGCAGGGGTGGATATAGAAATAACATCGGTGAAAAAATGATAGGAATTCTGGGTAAGAAACTTGGTATGTTGAGGATTTTTGATGAGGAAGGGAATATGGTTCCAGTTACTGTTATTGATGTAGAAGGATGCTATGTAGTGCAGAAAAAGTTAAAAGAAACAGATGGATACAATGCTCTGCAACTGGGAATAGGAGAGAAAAAAAGAGTAAATAAACCCTTGGAAGGACATTTTAAAAAGGCAGGAGTTCCCTATAGACAGAGGCTTGTTGAGATAAGAACAAAAAACACTCCTGAATTTAATCCAGGGGAGAAGTTGAATGCAGATATATTTAAAGAAGGAGACTTAGTTGATGTGACCGGGTGGACGAAGGGGAGAGGGTTTACCGGAGGTGTTAAAAGATGGAACTGGAGTGGTGGTCCAAGAAGCCATGGTTCAATGTTTCACCGAAGAATAGGATCCTTAGGAGGAACCACTGATCCCGGAAGACCCTGGAAAGGAAGAACCCTGCCTGGACATTATGGTACAGAAAGGGTTACTGTGAAAAAATTGAAGGTTGTAAAAGTGGATAAGGAGAAAAATCTTTTAATGGTTAAAGGGGCAGTACCAGGACCAAAGGGAGGAGTTGTTGTGATAAGGAAGGAGGAGGGAAAGTGAAAGTGGATGTAATAAAAATAAGTGGAGAAAAGAAAGAAGAGATAGAGTTTCCAGAGGACCTCTTTGGGGGAGAAGTTAATAAAGGTATTATATGGGAAGCAGTGGAGATGTATCGGGCAAATGCAAGGCAAGGAACTGCTTCTACCAAGACAAGGGGGGAGGTAAGAGGAGGAGGTAGAAAGCCATGGAGACAGAAGCATACGGGAAGAGCAAGGCATGGCTCCATAAGGTCCCCTATTTGGAGAGGTGGAGGAGTAACTTTTGGACCAAGAACAAGGGATTACTCCTATTCTATGCCAAAAAGAAAAAAAAGGATAGCATTGATTGAGAGTGTTAAGGAGAAGCTCAAGAGAAAAGAGGTTTTTGTGGTTGAGGATTTCACCCTTCCGGAGATAAAGACAAGACTTTTTGCAGATATATTAAGAAATACCGGACTATCTGGAAAGGATACGAAACTCTTTGTGGTGAATGGATATCATAGGGAACTTTATCTATCCTCCAGGAATATCCCTACAGTGAGAATGCTTTCCTATACTGATTTAAATGCCTGGGAGGTATGGAGAAGTTCAAAACTGGTCTTTACAAAAAAGGCATGTGAGGAGTTTATAAAAAGATGCAGAAGGTTTCTCCAAGAGAAGTAATAAAGAGACCCATTGTTACTGAGAAATCCCTCAGGCTGAGGGATGAGGAGAATAAGTATGTTTTTGAAGTGGATAAAAGAGCAAATAAAAATATGGTGAAAAAGGCTGTGGAGGAGATATTCAATGTAAGGGTAAAAAAGGTTCATATAATGAATATAAAGCCGAAACCTAAAAGACTGGGAAGGTATACTGGAAGGAGCTCGGGTTGGAAGAAGGCGATAGTTACCCTTGAGCAAGGTGAAAAAATAGAAGAGCTCCTTGGAGGAGGTTGATGGCAACATATATTAAAAAGTATAAACCCGTAACTCCTGGCAGAAGGTCCTATTCTGTTTTAATCACCGAGGAGACTAAGAAAGAAGAACCTTATGCCCCTCTCCTTGAACCCTTAAGAAAGACAGGGGGGAGAAATAATTTAGGAAGGATTACTGTTAAGCACAGGGGAGGTGGTGAAAAAAGATTTTACCGGATAATAGATTTTAAAAGAACCGACAAGTTGAATATCCCTGCTAAGGTGGTGTCTATTCAGTATGATCCCAATAGGACTGCAAATATTGCACTCCTTTTGTATAAGGATGGAGAATACCGATACATAATTGCTCCTGAAGGTCTCTCGGTTGGTGATGAAGTTATTGCTGGAGAGGATGTACCTCTTAAAATAGGAAATGCAATGCCATTGGCAAAGATACCGGTTGGAATTGAAATTCATAACATACAGATGGCACCCAATACAAGAGGAAGGTTGGTAAGGGCAGCAGGAGGTGCTGCACAGATCCTTGCAAAAGAAGGAGATTATGCATATGTGAAGCTTCCTTCAGGAGAGATAAGGCTTATATCCCTTAAATGTTATGCAACCATAGGCAGGGTTTCGAATTCGGAGCATATAAATATAGACCTTGGAAAGGCAGGAAGAAAAAGACATATGGGAAGAAGACCCAGGACAAGAACGGTTGCGATGAATCCAAGGGATCACCCTATGGGTGGAGGGGAAGGAAGGAGTTCTGGAGGTAGACCCTCATGTTCTCCAAAGGGAATTTATACAAAGGGTAAGAAGACAAGAAAAAAGCACAAACCATCGGATAAGTTTATTGTGAAGAGGAGAAGGTAATGGGAAGGTCTTTGAAAAAGGGGCCCTATGTAGATTCCAAACTTTTGAAAAGGATAAGGGAGATGGCTGAAAAGGGTGAAAAAAGGGTAATAAAGACATGGTCCAGAAGGAGCACAATTGTGCCTGATTTTGTGGGGTTTACCATTGCAGTTCATAATGGGAGAAAGTTTGTCCCCATATATATTACCGAACAGATGGTGGGACACAAGTTAGGAGAGTTTGCCCCCACCAGAACATTCCGTGGACATGCAGGACAGAAGAAGGAGGCTAAAAGATGACAGAGGGAGTTGCAGTATCCAGATTTGTTAGGGGCTCAGCAAAGAAGTATACCCAGATTTTAAGGGTCTTGAGGGGAAAACAGATTGATGAGGCTCTTACTCTCCTTGAGGTTCTTCCAAAACCAAAGCTAAAGACCCCGGTACTTAAGACCTTAAAGTCTGCAATTGCAAATGCAAAATATATTATCGGAGCAGCAAAATTTGACTCAAAAAAGTTTAAGGTTGTGGATGCAAGAGCAGACTGCGGACCTATCTGGAAAAGGTACCGAGCAGCACCAAGAGGAAGAGCCCATATGATAAGGAAAAGGTTTTCCCACATAACCATAAAAGTTTCAGACGAGGAGAAATAATGGGACAGAAGACCCACCCCCATGGATTCAGACTGGGGATAATAAAGACATGGCATTCCCAGTGGTTTGAAGACAAAAAGTATAGGGATACACTGCTTGAAGATATAAAGATAAGGGAGTATATTCTTACAAGATTTAAGGATGCAGCAATCTCAAATGTTGTGATTAGGAGGGTTGGGAATAAAATATCGGTTTCGGTTGCTACCGCAAGACCAGGAGTTATAATAGGGCAGAAGAGGGCAAATCTTGAGATGCTTACTGAAGAACTAAAAAGGCTCACCGGAGGTAAGAATGTGATGGTCTATGTGGAAGTGGTTAGAATCCCAGAGCTTGAAGCAAGAATCGTTGCAAGGACCATCGCTTCTCAAATAGAATCCAGGGTTTCCCACCGGAGAGCCATGAAAAGAGCAGTTACTCAGGCAATGAAGCTGGGATCCAAAGGAATAAAGGTTCAAGTTGCAGGAAGGCTTGGAGGAGCAGAGATAGCAAGAAAGGAATGGTACCGGGAGGGAAGGGTTCCACTTCAAACACTTGTAGCAGATATAGATTATGCAGTGGATACAGCCTATACTATTTATGGAACCGTGGGGGTAAAGGTATGGATATATAAAGGAGATATAAAGGAGGCATGAAATGCTTATACCGAAAAGAGTAAAGTATCGAAAACAGCAACGGGGTAGAAGAAAGGGCAAGGCAACAGCAGGAGCAACAATTGCCTTTGGAGAGTATGGACTTCAGGCTCTTGAATCTGCGTGGATAACAGCCCAACAGATAGAGGCAGCAAGACTGGCTGTGGCAAGAAAGCTTAAAAAAACAGGCAAATTCTGGATCAGAATATTCCCCGACAAACCAGTGAGTAAGAAACCAGCTGAAACAAGAATGGGTAAAGGTAAAGGAAATCCTGAGTTCTGGGTGAGTGTGGTGAAACCAGGAAGGATACTTTTTGAGATAGCAGGTGTTTCAGAGGAGGAGGCAATGTCTGCCTTAAGAACAGCATCCTTTAAGCTTCCAATTAAAACAAGAATTGTAAAAAGAGAAGAGGGGGTGGTTTATGAAGGGCTCTGAACTTCGGTCCATGACAAGAGAAGAACTCCTCAGCCTGCTGGAAGAACTGAGAGATGAAGAGTTTAAATTGAGAATCAGAAGAAGTACTGAAGAACTTCCCAATCCATTGAGGTTAAGGATGATAAGAAAGGATATAGCAAGAATAATGACCATTTTGAAAGAGGACGAGTTGGGTGTAATAAAACTTCCCAAGAAAGCAGTAAAGAAAGAGAAGAAGAAAGAGGAAAAGAAAGTAAAGAAAGTGGAAGAGAAAAAGAAGGTGACGGCAAAAAAGAAGAGTAAAAAGAAGTCTCCTCCCAAAAAGAAAACTCCGAGAAAGAGTAAGGAGAGGAAGTGAGCAAAAGAAAGAGGTATAAAGGAGTGGTTGTTTCGGATAAGATGGATAAGACAGTGGTAGTAATGGTGGAGAGATTTGCTCAGCATCCCCTTTATAAGAAGTATATAAGGAAAAGGAAGAAATTTTATGCCCATGATGGGAAGAACGAATGTAAGGTTGGGGATGTGGTGGAGATAGAGGAGACAAGACCTCTCTCAAAACTCAAAAGGTTCAGGGTGGTAAGGAAAATAACATGATCCAAGACTTTACAAGGCTTGTGGTATGTGACAATACTGGGGCGAAGGAGGCAATGGTTATAAAGGTTCTTGGAGGTTCCAAAAGAAAGTATGGGAGAGTTGGCGATATTGTCGTGGTTACCATAAAAAGCGCCCTGCCAACCGCAACCATAAAAAAGGGACAGATTGCAAGAGCAGTGGTGGTTAGAACCAGAAAGGAGATAAGGAGAAACGACGGCTCGTATGTAAGATTTGATGATAATGCCTGTGTGATTATAGATGAACAACTGCAACCAAAAGGAACGAGAATTTTCGGACCAGTGGCAAGGGAATTGAGAGATAGAAACTTCACCAAGATAATATCCCTTGCTCCGGAGGTGATATGAACAGTATAGGAATAAAAAAAGGAGACCTGGTAGAGGTAATAGCAGGAAATGAGAAGGGAAGACAGGGAAAGGTAATACAGGTAATTCCTAAAAGAAATCTTGTGATCATAGAGGGTTTGAATTTAAGGAAGAGACATCAGAGACCCTATGGAACAAATCCTGGGGGAATAATAGAAAAGCCTATGCCAATCCACCGGTCGGATGTTATGCTTGTCTGTCCAAAATGTGCAAAGAAAACAAGGATAAGGTGGAGAAGAAGAGAGGATGGTAAAAGAGTAAGACAATGTAGAAAGTGTGGGGAGGATGTAGAATGAAGCCTTTGTTAAAGGAGACATACCGAAAAGAGGTTGTTTCTAAGATGATGAAAAAATTTAAGTATAAAAATCCCCATCAGGTTCCAAGGATAAGAAAGGTAATTGTGCATGTGGGAGAAGGGGAAGCAGCAAGAGATCCCAAAATACTTGATTCCATTATGGAGGACCTTTCCTTAATCACTGGACAGAGACCCGTAATTACCAGGGCAAAAAGAGCTATTTCTAATTTTAGGATAAAAAAGGGGATGCCAGTAGGATGCAAGGTTACACTCCGGGGAGACAGGATGTACTTTTTTCTTGAGAAGTTTATAAATTTTGCTGCTCCAAGAATAAGAGATTTCAGAGGTTTCTCCCCAAACTCCTTTGATGGAAGAGGTTGTTATAACCTCGGACTGGATGAGCAACTTATATTCCCGGAAATTGAGAAAGATAAGGTTAAAAGAGTTTTTGGGATGGATATTACCATAGTTACAGATGCAAAAACAGATGAAGAGGCAAAGGCATTACTCGAAATGATGGGAATGCCATTTAGAAAGGAGTGAAACTATGGCAAGACTTGCTCAGATAATGAAATCCAAGAAGGAGCCAAAATTTAAGGTAAGAAAGAGAAATAGATGCCAGAGATGTTTTAGGGCAAGAGGCTATATAAGAAAAGTAGGGTTATGCAGAATATGTTTCAGGGAGCTTGCCTTAAGAGGCGAAATTCCCGGAGTTACAAAAGCGAGCTGGTGAGATGGACCCGGTAGCAGACTTTTTAACCAGGATAAGGAATGCGATAATGAGGCGAAAGAAGGAGGTTACCGCTCCTTACTCCAGAATGAAGGCTGAGATAGCAAGAATACTGATGGAGGAAGGCTTTATTAGTAACTTCCAGATTTCTGATGACCAAAAGAGTATCACTGTGTATCTCAAGTATGGTCCAAAGGGAGAATCTGTGATAAGAGGATTGGAGAAGGTTTCAAAGCCATCCAGAAGGGTCTATGTGGGGTATAGAGAAATTCCAAAGGTTAAAAATGGAATTGGAATAGCCATACTTTCCACATCAAAAGGTATACTTTCCAACAGAGAAGCAAAGAGACAAAAGGTGGGTGGAGAACTTCTGTGTAAGGTGTGGTGATGGGAAGAGCATCTACTAAACCTATAAGGATTCCGGAGAAGGTGAGTTTTAAAAAGGTGGAGGGAGGTTATATGGTTAAGGGTCCTCTGGGAGAGGTAAGAGTAAGAGAGGTTCCTTTGGTTAGAGCAGATGAAAAAGATGGTGAGATAGTCTTTACCTTAGAGAATGCAAAAAAAACCAAGGCAATGCTTGGGACCCTAAGGTCTCTTTTGGAAAATGCAATTCATGGGGTAACCAAGGGATTTGAGAAAAGGCTTATAGTAAAAGGTGTTGGGTTCAAGGTGGAGAAAAAGGGAAGGGTTCTTGATATGGCATTGGGTTTCACCCATCCTGTGGTGTATGAAGTTCCTTCCGGAATAGAGGCTGAAGTTATTCCCATCAAATCAAGGGAAGAGAAGGACCTTGTTGCTGAGATAGTTATAAAAGGGGTGGATAAACAGCTTGTGGGGCAGGTGGCAGCAGAAATAAGAGCCTTCAAGCCTCCGGAACCTTACCAGGGTAAAGGTATAAGATATAAAGGTGAGTATGTGAGAAAGAAACTTGGTAAGAGAGCAATAGCCACTGGAGGAACATAATGAGGGATAAGATAGAGAGAAAAAGGATTAGACATTACCGAATAAGAAAAAGGATAAAAGGGACAAAGGATAGACCAAGGCTTGTAGTATACCGAAGCTTGAAACATATATATGTTCAGGCAGTGGATGATGAGGAGGGAAAGGTGATAACAGGAGCCTCCTCTCTATCCCCGGAGATGAAAGATTTTGACAGCCCAAAGGATAAGAAGGAGCAAGCAAAGCTTGTGGGTTATATAATTGCAAGTAGACTTCAAAAAAAGGGTATAAAAAAGGTGGTTTTTGATAGAGCAGGTTATAAGTACCATGGGAGAGTAAAAGCCCTTGCCCAAGGAGCAAGGGAGAAAGGACTGGAGTTCTGAGATGATGGAAAAAGAATCTGTCGCATTACCATCTGTGGAACCCCTTATTGAAAGGGTGATACAGATTAAAAGGGTTTCAAAGGTGGTTAAAGGAGGTAAACGGTTCAAAATAGCAGCCACAGTGGTTGTGGGAGATGGAAAGGGAAGAGTGGGAGTAGCCCATGCAAAGGGAGCAGAGGTGGCGGTGGCAGTGAGAAAGGCAACAGAAAAGGCAAAAAAGAAGATGGTGAAGGTTTCGGTGGGCAGGAGGACACTACCCCACTGGACTGAAGCAAAATTTGGTGCCACAAAGGTGATTTTAAAACCTGCATCCCCTGGGACCGGACTTATCGCATGTGCCCCGGTAAGGGCTGTTCTTGAAGCAGCAGGGGTTAAGGATGCGCTCACCAAATCTCTAAGGTCCCATAATCCCTACAATCTTGCGGTTGCCACAATAAAGGCTCTTTCAGAACTCAGAACCATTGAGGAAGAAGCAAGACTAAGAAATAAACCAATATCCTATTTTATTGAAAAGAAGGAGAATGAAGAAGCTTAGGATAACACTTCTCAGAAGTTGGATAGGTAAAAATCCAAAACAGAAAAGAACCCTTAGGGCTTTGGGACTCAAAAAGATAAGACAGACAAGAATACACGAGGATACTCCGGTTATAAGAGGTATGGTAAAAGTAGTTAAACACCTTGTAAAAGTGGAGGAGATAGATGAATAAAGAGAAGATACTTATCCCTCCAAAGGGAGCAAGAAAAAAAAGAAAGAGAGTGGGTAGAGGGGATGGTTCTGGTCATGGAACCTATGCTACAAGAGGAGTTAAAGGGTCAGGACAGCGTAAAGGAACTGAGTATGACTCCCGGTTTGAAGGAGGTCAAACCCCGCTTTATAGGAGAATCCCAAAAAGAGGGTTTGTAAATATATTCAAGAAGGAGTATGAGATAGTGAACCTTAAGAGAATAGAAGAAAGATTTTCCCCAGATGAAGAGGTGAATCCACAGACCTTACGCAGTAAAGGTCTCGTGAAAAAGAGCCTTCCAATAAAAATCTTGGGGGATGGAGAGATAAGCAAGCCTTTGATAGTCAAGGCTCATGCCTTTAGTAAGAGTGCAAGGCAAAAGATTGAAAAGGCGGGAGGGAAAGTGGAGGTGATAGAATAATGCTTCAAGGAGTTCAGAACATATTTAAAATCCCTGACTTAAGGAAGAAAATTCTATTTACCTTGGGAATGGTTGTACTTTATCGGTTTGGTACCCATATTCCAGTTCCTGGGCTAAATCCTTATGCAGTAAAGGCATTGCTTGAGGGTTTAAGAGGAACTGTTTTTGGACTTTTTGATATATTTGTTGGGGGAGCTTTATCAAGGGCATCCATATTTGCCCTTGGTGTTATGCCGTATATCTCTGCTTCAATTATTTTTCAGCTCTTGGGTTCTGCATTTCCAAAGATACAGAAGATGCAGCAGGATGAGGAAGGAAGAAGAAAAATAAACCAGTATACAAGATATCTTACAGTCCTAATCGGAGCCCTTCAGGCTCTTGGAATAGCTGCCTATCTTGAAATGCAACCTCCGGTTTCTGTTGGAGGAGAAATGGCAAGGATAGTTGCTCATCCTGGATTTCTCTTCAGATTCATAACCATGATCAGTCTTACCACTGGAACTGTCTTCTTGATGTGGATAGGAGAATTAATAACCGAGAAGGGGATAGGAAACGGAATATCATTTTTAATATTTGTGGGAGCCTTGGACAGGATACCTTCGGATTTTGCAAGAACCATAGCCTCTGTGAGGGCGGGTAGTTTATCCCTTTTTGTTCTTTTCATTGTGATAATTATTATAGTTATTGTCTTTGCAGCAATGGTGGCAATAACTCAGGCTGTGAGAAAGATCCCGGTTCAGTATCCAAGAAGAATAGTGGGGAGGAGAATATATGGAGGACAGTCCACATTTCTTCCTTTAAGGGTAAATACAGCAGGGGTAATACCTATAATATTTGCTCAAAGTATGATAATGATTCCTGGAACATTTGCTTCCTTTTTTAAAGGACCCATTGCTCAGCAGATAAAGAGTTTTATCTCCCCGGGAAACTGGGTGTACGATATTGCATTTGCGGGTCTCATAATATTCTTTGCTTACTTCTATACCTCAGTGGTTTTTAACCCTCAGGATGTTGCAAACAATATGAAGAGATACGGAGGTTTTGTCCCCGGAATTAGACCTGGTCAAAGGACTGCAGAATATCTTGATACAGTTTTATCACGAATAACCCTCCCGGGAGGGTTATTCCTTGCCTTTATTGCCCTTCTGCCCTGGTGGTTGATGCAACGTCTGAATGTGCCATTCTACTTTGGTGGAACCACCTATCTTATAATTGTGGGTGTTGCCCTGGATACAATCCAGCAGATAGAGTCCCATTTATTGATGAGGAGTTACGAAGGACTTCTTAAAGGAATGAGGATTAAGGGAAGAAGATACTGATGGTGATTGTTATGATGGGAGCCCCAGGAGCTGGAAAAGGAACCCAAACAATGCTTCTTTCAAGAAAGAGAAATATTCCCGCTTTGGTAATGGGAGATGTGTTAAGAAAGAAAATTAAAGAGGATAAAGAGATAGGAAAAGAGATTAAAAAGTATGTGGATAGGGGAGAACTTGTCCCAGACTCCTTGGTACTCAGGATAACAAGGGAGTTCTTAAATCAAAAGAAGGAGGCTATTCTGGATGGGATTCCAAGAAACATGAGTCAGGCAAGGGCTCTAAGGGAGGAGAGGAAGGATTTAAAGGTGGTGTATATAGAGGTGCCCGAGGATTTGATAGTTAAGAGGGTTTCTTCAAGAAGAGTTTGTGAAAATTGTGGTGCAGTGTATAACCTTATTACAAATCCTCCAAAGGAGGATAGTATATGTGACTTATGTAAAGGAAGGTTGATTCAGAGGGAAGATGATAAGGAGGATGTGGTAAGGAAAAGAATTGAGGTGTATAGACGTGAAACAGCACCCATGTTGAGATACTTTGAAGAATTGGGATGTCTTTTAAAGATAGATGGAAGAGGAGCACCAAAGAAGGTGCTGGAAAGGTTGGAAAAAGCTCTCTATGGGGGTAATAATTAAGTCTGAAAAGGATATAGAGGGTATAAGAGAGGCGGGTAAAATAATAAAAAGACTTTTTGAAGAGCTAAAGGGCATTATAAAAGAGGGTATTACCACAGAAAAGATCAACAATTTCATAGAAGAGTTTATCATGAAAAATAAGGCATATCCGGTTTTTAAGGGATATCGGGGGTATCCCGCCGCATCATGTATAAGCATAGATGAAGAGGTGATACATGGGATTCCAGGGAAGAGGATGATAAAGGAAGGAGAACTGGTAAAAATTGATGTGGGTGTGGAAAAGAATGGATATATTGCAGATGCCGCATACACCTTTGAAGTTGGGATAGTTGAGGAGCTCAAGAAGAGGCTTGTTAAGGCAACCAGAGAGGCACTTGAGCAGGCAATCAAAAAGGCAGTGGCAGGTAACAGAGTGGGAGATATATCCCATGCAATAGAGAGTACTGCCAAAAAGTACGGGTTCGATGTGATAAGGGAGTATACTGGGCATGGTGTGGGGCTTAAACTACATGAAGACCCTGTTATCCCCAATTTTGGAAAACCTGGCGTAGGGAAAAGACTGGTTTCTGAGATGACAATTGCAATAGAACCCATGCTTGTGGCTGGAAACCCTGCTACAATTATAGGGAAGGATAGATGGACAGTAATTACAAAGGATGGAAGACCTTCTGCCCATTTTGAACATACCGTGATCGTAAGAGACGGAGCCCCAGAGGTGGTTACATAATGGCGAAGAAGGATAAGGAGAAGAAGAAAAAGGATGTGGTGCAGATGGAGGGAACTGTAGTTGAAGCTCTTCCCAATACTATGTTCAGGGTGGAGCTGGATAATGGATTGAGAGTTCTGTGTCATCTTTCTGGTAAGATGAGAATAAATTTTATAAAGATACTTCCTGGGGATAGAGTTCTCATAGAGCTCTCTCCCTATGACTTGACAAGAGGAAGAATTGTCTATAGATTTAAATAGAAAGGAGTTGATATGAAGGTTAAGTCATCGGTGAAAAAAAGATGTATTCATTGCAAGATAGTTAAAAGGCATGGAAAGATTTATGTTATATGTAAAAGAAACCCCAAACATAAACAGAGACAGGGTTAAGGAGGAAAACAATGGCAAGAAGAATAGCTGGAGTTGACCTTCCAGACAACAAAAGAATACTTTTTGCACTTCCCTACATCCATGGTATAGGACTTTCACTTTCAGAAAGGATTCTTAAAAAAACAGGTGTGGATATGATGAAAAAGGTAAAGGACCTTACAGATGAGGAAATTTCAAAGATAATAAAGGAGATAGAGGCAAACTACCGGGTAGAGGGAGCCCTAAGAGCCGAGGTTCAGGCAAATATAAAAAGATTGATAGAGATAAACTGCTATAGGGGTATAAGACATAAATTGGGTCTTCCGGTCAGAGGGCAGAGGACAAGAACCAATGCAAGAACCAGAAAAGGACCAAGAAAAGGGAGAATTCTGAAAAAGAAAAAGGAGAAATAAGGAGGAGAAAATGGCAAGAAAGGTCAAGAAGAAAAGGAAAAAATTTCCTGAGACAGG
This sequence comes from uncultured bacterium, assembly GCA_964623485.1. GTDB lineage: Bacteria > Hydrothermota > Tepidihabitantia > B3-TA06 > CAYQJV01 > CAZUTC01. The sequence continues at coordinate 14,258 of CAZUTC010000012.1, forward strand.
TATTGTGAAGATACATGCAACATTTAACAATACAATTGTTACCTTTACAGATGAGGAAGGTAATGTACTGGTATGGTCTTCTGGTGGAAAGATAGGTTTTAAAGGTACAAAGAAAGGAACTCCATTTGCAGCCCAGCAATGTGCAGAAGCAGCGGCAAGAGAGGCGTACAATATGGGCATGAGGAAAGTGGAAGTCCATGTTAAGGGTCCAGGACCAGGTAGAGAGGCAGCCATAAGGTCCCTACAGAATGCAGGTCTTCAAATAACTGCGATAAAGGATGTTACCCCAATTCCCCACAATGGGTGTAGACCTCCAAAACAGAGGAGGGTTTAATGGGAAGAAATTTAGCTCCCTCGTGTAAGCAGTGCAGGAGAGAGGGAGAGAAACTGTTTCTAAAAGGTGAAAAATGTTATTCAGAAAAGTGCCCTCTTACCAGGAGAGGAGCTAAAAAAACCGGAGGCGGTTTTGGAAGAAGAGCCTCGACATATGCAATACAATTGAGGGAGAAACAAAAGTTAAAATTAATGTATGGTGTTCTGGAAAGGCAGTTCAGAAGGTTTTTTGAACTGGCTTCAAAAAAAGAAGACCCCGGAAAGGAACTTTTGAAATTATTGGAGAGAAGGTTGGATAATGTGGTTTACAGGATTGGATGGGCAAAGAGTAGGAAGGATGCGAGACAATTGGTTAATCACGGGTTTATACTTGTCAACGGAAGAAAGGTGGATATTCCCTCTTATCTCGTGAACCAAGGAGAGGTGATAGAGATAAGAAAACAGGATAAGGAATCTATTAAGGAGAGAGTACAGTATGTGGATCCCAATAACTTGGTGGGCTGGATATCTCTTGATGGGTCAAGTGCAAGGGCAAAGATAACAAGGGTTCCAGATGATGAGGATGTGAAGAACATACCCATAAACACAACATTGATAGTGGAGCTTTATTCTAAGTAAAGGAGGTGAGCTTGAAAAAAATAGTTCTTCCCCAGACAGTTGAGTTAGATAAAGAAACATCCCAAAAGACCTACGGAAAGTTTTATATTTCTCCTCTTATGCCTGGATGGGGTTGGACCATCGGGACTGCCTTAAGAAGAGTACTGCTTTCATCCATAGAAGGGACCGCTGTTACCGAGTTAAGAATAGATGGAGTTCTTCATGAATTCTCTACAGTGGAAGGAGTTCTGGAGGATGTGCCCCTTATCGTTCTTAATGTGAAGAAACTTCGGTTTAAGATGGACAAGGATGAACCCCAGTATATTTACTTACGGGCTAAAGGAAAGGGAGAGTATCGAGCAGAACACTTAGAACTTCCTCCCGGGATGGAGGTTGTGAATAAGGAACAGAAGATTCTAACTGTGACGGATGATAGAAAAAGGATAAATATTGAAATGAAAGTGGAGAAGGGCAGAGGGCACGAGACCGCTGATGAGATAAAGAAGAGATTTCCTGCAGAGCCGGTGGGAACCGTGTTTCTTGATGCATTCTACTCTCCGGTGAGAAAGGTAAATGTGAATGTTGAAAATACAAGATATAAGGATAGAACCGATTTTGAAAAACTGGTATTAGAGATTCATACCGATGGCTCAATAACCCCCCTTGAAGCCTTGAGAGAGGCGGCTCGGATATTGGGAGAGCATATTAATATAGTTGCGGGAGTTTCAAAGGAAGAGGTAAGCAGAGAGGAGGAAGATAAAAAAGAGCTGGTTGAGTACCTTGATATTCCAGATACAGTGAAGAAGGTTTTATCTGAACATGGGATAAAAACCGTTGATGATTTAAAAAATATAACATGGAGAAACATAGAGGAATGGGGAGTAAAACAGAGAACACTTTCTGCTTTAAAAAATAAGTTCCATGATATGGGTATCGAGTTGAAGGAGGAGTGATGAGACATGGGGATAAGGTAAAAAAATTGAAAAGAACAAAGGAGCATAGAATCGCCACCTTAAGAAATCTCGTGAGGTCTCTCTTTACTTATGAAAGTATAAAAACAACAATGCCCAAGGCAAAGGCTGTAAGAAGCCTGGTAGAAAGATTGATAACTTATGGAAAGGAGAATACATTAGCCTCAAGGAGACTTGCAATAAGGCACCTTCAAGATAAAAAACTGGTGCATAAGCTTTTTACAGATATAGCAGATAGATTCAAGGACCGGGATGGAGGATATACCAGAGTGTATCGACTTTACCCACGGAGAGGAGATGGTGCGGAAATGGCAGTCCTTGAGTTAACCGTAAAGAAAGAAAAAAAGGAGGAGAAAAAGGAAAAAAAGAAAAAAGGGAAAAAATAAGTGTTTTACAAGATACTAAAATCAAAAATACATCATTTAAAGGTTACGGGGAAAAATCTCTATTATGATGGAAGCCTTGGACTTTCTACAGAGATTATGGAGAAAGCATCCCTCTTTCCAGGAGAATCTGTGTTGGTCATCAATCTATCAAACGGAGAGAGATTCGAAACATATATAATACCCTGTGAAGAGAAGGGAGTGTGCATACTAAATGGTGGGGCTGCAAGAAAGGGAGAGATTGGAGATAGATTGATTGTTCTATCTTTTTTATATACTGAGAATCCAAAAGAGGTCTCTCCCGTTATAATAAAGGTAGATGAGGAAAACAGAGTCAGTTGATATAACCGCGGTCATACTTGCAGCAGGAAAGGGAGTAAGGATGAACTCTCATCTTCCAAAGGTTCTTATCTCAATTGCGGGAAAGCCGATGATAAAGCATATTGTAGATAAGGTGAAGAAGCTTTCTCCAAGAGAGATAGTTATAGTGGCAAATAATGAAAACCTTGAACTGCTTAAAAAAAGATTAAAAAATGATTCTCTTTTGTTTGTAATTCAGGAGATTCCCTTAGGGACTGCAGATGCAGTGATGAGAGCAAAAGATTTTATCCATACATCAAAAGTTTTGGTACTGTGTGGGGATGTGCCTGCCATAAGGAAAGAAACATTGAAAAGGCTGATTGAGTACCACGAGAAGGAGAATGCATCATGCACAATCCTTACCGCAGTGATGGATGACCCATCGGGTTATGGAAGAATAGTAAGAAATGGAGAGGGTTATGTGGATAGAATAGTGGAGGAGAAGGACGCAAACGAAGAGGAAAAGAGCATAAAGGAGATAAACTCGGGTATATATGTCTTTGATAGAAATGCCCTCTTTAAATATCTGCCAAAGGTTAAACCAAGCATGGTTACCGGAGAGTATTATCTTACCGGGCTTATCCATATATTTAAAGAAAAGAATAAAAAAATATGTGCCTATCCTTCCAAAAACTGGATGGAGGTATCCGGGGTGAATACAAAGGAGGAGTTGGAGAGGATGAGACGTTATCTTTCCAGGAGGAAGAGATAAGGGGACTTCTTAGGCTGATTATTGTGGTGTTATTAATAGTAATTGGGATTTCTATTTTTTATAAGTTCAGGTCGGAAAAGACACCCAAGGTAAATAAAGAGGAGATAAGAATACTTATTTTAAATGGCTGTGGAGAGCCAAAACTTGCTAAAAGGGGGAAGAAATTTTTAGAGTTTTCGGGATTCAATGTAGTGGATATAGGGGACACATCTCATGATTTTACTGAGACCGTTGTAGCAGACCATAAGTATGAAGATAAAAGAAATGCCCTATTTTTGGCAAAGTTTTTACATATTCCTAAGCACAATGTGGTTTATGTGAAAGATACCTTAATGCAGGATGTGATGAATGTAACCCTTATACTTGGGGCTGATTATAAAAAATATATTCCGGATACCGTAAGGGCTATTCAGTGAAGAGAGCATCAACATTTGCCAAAAAAATTGCGAAACTACTTTTGGAAAAAAAGGCAGAAAACATTGTTCTTCTTGACTTGAGAAGATTAACCGATATATGTGACTTTTTTGTGATATGTAGTTCCACCTCCACCATTCACTCTCAGGCTCTTGCAAGGGAGGTGGAGGATAAGTTTAAAAAGGCATGGAAGCTTCATCATGTGGAAGGATATAATCCTGGAACCTGGATACTTATGGATTTTTATGAGGTTATTGTGCATATATTTACTGAAGGAACAAGAAAATTTTATGCCTTAGAAGACCTATGGGGCGATGCAAAAAGAGTTGAGTTTTAAAGAGAATGTTTAAAGATCATATTGAAAGGATAATACAGGAAAAGTTTGGAATAGAAGAGGGACACCAGGTTCTTGAGGTAAAACCTCCCCATCAAGGAGATTTCTCCTCTAACATCGCTTTTCTCAAAGCAAAAAAATTTAAGGTAGCGCCTGAAGAACTTGCAAAGAAGCTCTCAGAGGAGCTTAAGGGTTTTACGGATTTTACTGTAAAGGAAGAAAAAGGGTATCTTAACTTCACATTCTCCATTTCTTTTATTTTAAAATCATTTGAGAAAATCTCCAACAAAGATTTTGGAAAATTGGGTTCGGGTTCAAAAAAGATACTGGTTGAGTATGTCTCTGCAAATCCCACTGGACCCTTAAATGTTGTCCAGGCAAGAGCGGGGAGTTATGGAAGCTCTCTCGTAAACCTTTTGAAGTTTGTGGGGCATGAGGTTGAGTCAGAATATTACATAAATGATGCAGGAGGGCAGGTAAAATTATTTGAGGAATCGGTCTCAGCCAGAGTAGCCCAGTTAAGAGGGGAAAAGGTTGAGGTTCCCCCTGATGGATATCATGGAGATTATATAATTGATATAGCGAAAAACATAATAAAAGAAGGGATAAAGAGAGAATTCTGGGGGAAGTATGCGGTAGAAAGAATAATAGAAGAACAGAAAAAGTCTCTTGAAAGACTTGGAGTTCAGTTTGATAATTTTGTAAGGGAGTCTTGGATAATAAAAGAAGGATATGTCCAGCAGGTTCTCTCCTTTTTTGAGAAAAAAAATCTTTTATATAAAGAGGATGGCGCAGTTTATTTTAAGAGCACCCGGTTTGGAGATGATAAGGATAGGGTACTTATAAAAAGCAGTGGAGAACCCACATACTTTCTCTCTGACATTGCATATCATCTTCATAAGATTGAGAGGGGGTTTGACATGCTGGTGGATATATGGGGACCAGATCATCATGGGCATATAAAGAGAATGGAGGCGGCAATGGAGGCGCTTGGTTATCCAGGAATACTTAAGGTGATAATTGTTCAGCATCTCACCATGAAAAAGGAGGGTAAGGAGGTTTCATTTTCCAAAAGAAAAGGGGAGTTTATAACCCTTGATGAGATACTTTCCGAAGTTGGGAAGGATGCTACGAGATTCTTCATGTTGATGCGTAAAGAGTCTCAACACCTTGATTTTGACCTTACGCTGGCAAAGAAAATCTCGGTGGAGAATCCAGTATACTATGTTCAGTATGGACATGCAAGGATAAAAAGTATCCTAAGAAAGGCAGAAGAGAAGGGTATTGTTCCTCAAAAACCATCCCTGGAGGACCTTAAGTTACTTTCAACACCTGAGGAAAGAGAGGTTTTAAAGAAGAGCCTTTATTTTGAGGATGTTTTGAGGGATTCAGCATCTTCTTTTGAACCCCACCGGATAATCTATTATTTACTTGACATTTCAAGGATTTTCCATTATTTTTATGAAAGGCAACGGGTATTGACAGAGGATGAGAGATTAAGAAATGCGAGGATATTTATGGCATCTCAGGTTGCAGAGGTTATTAAAAAGGGGCTTTCCATTATAGGAGTAGAAGCCCCTGAAGAAATGTAAAAAGGAGGCGTAATGAAACTTTACACGCTGTTGAGAAAGGAAAGAATACTCCTTAACTTGGCATCCAAGAAGAAGAAGGATGTGCTTGCAGAACTTGTGGAACCCATAGCAAAGGGAAAAGATAAGGAAATCCTGGTCGCTGCCCTTTTGAAAAGAGAAGAACTGGGGTCCACTGGAATAGGGAAGGGTATAGCAATTCCCCATGGCAGGTCCCTTGTTGTGAATAAGCTTGAGTTGGTTGTGGGAAGATCAAAGGAGGGAGTGAATTTTAATGCAATGGATGGTAAGCCGGTTCATCTTTTCTTTTTAATTGTAGCCCCTCCCCAGGACCCTGGAAATCTTTATTTGATGACCCTTGGAAGAATAGCTCTTGTATGTCAGGAGGTGGTTAAAAAGAAGAGGTATATGGAGCCTGAAACTCCAGAGGATTTTATAAAACTTATAAAAGATATAGAGGACAGGTTAAAGCAATGACAACTCAGCTTGAATTGCTCCTTGAGTTGCAGCATATTGATTATATGATAAAGGACTGGGAGAACAGTGAATTAAGAAAAAAATTTAAGGAGATTGGATTTAAAACAAAAGGCAAAGACCCCATTGAGCTATTATTGAAAAAGAAACAACAGGTTATAAAAAAAATTGAGCCAAAACTGTATAACCATTATCAACTTGTCATGCAGAGATATCGGGATTGGGCAGTGGTTCCGGTCCTCGGAGGTTTTTGTGGAGGATGTTTTGAGAAGGTTCCCACAGAACTGAGTGGACAGAAGTACGAGGTTATTACCTGTCCTAACTGCGGTAGATTTCTTTACTGGGAGTAAATAAGGTTTTTTATTGATGAAATGCAGGATATGTGGGAGAGAAGCCTCCATAAAGCTTGAAACTCATAATATCGCCTTATGTGAACCAGATTTTATTGAGTTTTTCAAAAGAAGAGTAAGAAGGTTCATCAACAGGTATGGGATTTTAAAAAAGGATGATAGGATTCTTGTGGCTATTTCAGGGGGAAAGGATAGTCTTGCTCTTTGGCATTTTTTACATAAAGAAGGATACATAACCGAAGGGCTTCACATCGATATTGGAATAGAAGGTTACTCAGAAGAAGCCTCCCAATATGTGGAGAGATTCTCAAAAAAGTTTGGATTAAAGGTTCACAAGATAAGAGTGAAGGATGTGATGTTTAGAGGTGCTCCGGAGGTTGCAAGGATTTTAAGAAGACCCACCTGTTCTGTATGTGGAAAGATAAAAAGATATATAATGGAGACATTTGCAAAAGAAAAGGGTTTTGATGCAATAGCAACAGGGCATAATCTGGATGACGAGGCTGGACTTTTACTGGGGAATCTGCTTAACTGGCAAGAGGGTTATCTCGCAAGGCAGGGACCAGTTCTTAAAGCAGAAGGAGGATTTGTAAAAAAGGTAAAGCCATTCGCTGGAGTATTGGAGGAGGAGGTAAGGATTTATGCGACATTAAACAACATTGAACATTTCAGTAAAAAATGTCCTTATTCTAAAGGAGCCACATTACTTATATATAAAAATATAATGAACCAGATAGAGGAAAACTCCCCAGGAACAAAGATAAGATTTTATCAGGGGTTCTTGAGGGTAAGAGAGATTTTCAAAAGGGAGGAGCTTCAACTTAAACCATGTGAAAAATGTGGTTATCCAACTACAGCAGGAGTATGTTCGGTATGTAGAATGAAGGATAAGCTTACCGCTATTCTTAAATCTTGACTTTTCCTTAAAAAATAATAATATTTAGAAAAGGTTATTTGGAATAAATCCCTGCCTTCTGGAGTGTATATGTGCAGGCTTGAGGCAGGGGGAAAGGTGTTGAGTAAAAAGATAGTGAGGATATCAACAAAGGAGGTAAGATGAGAAAAATATCTTTATCTCTTTTGTTTATCTTATCCATTGGAATGGGGAAGGTAGATTTCAGGGATACTTTTGAGGAAGGGATTCTTGACATGGTGAAAGAGATGGATAAAATAATGGGAGGTAGATATGGATAGGATAAGGATTGGATTATTGGTTTTAATGGTTATGTCTCTGAATGCAGATGAACTGGAGTATGTGGGAGGGATAGAGATACCTGATAAAGGGGTGAGTGGGTTATATGTGGAGGGTAATTATGCTTATATAGCAGAATGGGATAGAATGGTTATCGTAGATGTTTCAGATGCTACTCACCCTTTCATTGTGTACAATGAGCATAATTTTTCTCTTTCAGCAAAAGATATAGTAGTGAAAGATACTTTTTCTTACCATAATATTGTAGATGCACTTAAGGTAGTTAATGTTTCAGACCCTACTGCCCCTAAATTGGTTGGAAGTATAGATACTATATGGATAATAGGGACTCATTATAAGGAAATTTCTGGAACCCATAAACTGCAAATTCTTGCCAAATCTAGAAGAGGTGTAGCATTTGTTGATGTATCTGACCCCACTAATCCCACACTTCTTTCCGTATACGAGACCCCTGGCGATGCCTGGGATTTGTATGTCAAGGATTCCATTGTTTATGTTGCAGATTGTACCTCTCTTCAGATAATAGACATCCATGACCCAGAGCATCCGGTGGGGCTTGGTTCTCTTCCCATGCCTGAGGATGAGTTTGGCAATATTCTCTACTGTTATGATGTCTTTGTAGTGGATACCTTTGCCTTTGTTGCTGCAAAACCTGCGG
>CAZUTC010000013.1:0-22336 GCA_964623485.1 uncultured bacterium
TTCCAATGAAAATAAAAGGAGTTCATCCTTCCCATCACCTGTGAAATCAATGAAAGATGAATGATAGGGATAATCAATTCCTATTTTTATCTTTTCAAAACTATTTTCATCCTTTATACCCAGCATTAAGTTTCCCCTATGTTCTTTATATACCATGATTATCTCTTTTCCCCGTCACTCTATATCCCTCTCAGTTATGTATCTTATTTCAGGTCTGTTGTTATAAAGCGTTGTTAAAAAATCAACTGTTTTTAAAACAAGGGAAGGGGCAATGGAAACAAGAATTAAAAATACTCATTGAAACCTTTCACTATCTCAAGGTTATTGAGGCAGAAGAAACCCTAAAAGTCCTTTCCCTATCTCAACCTCCGGTATCTCTTTTATCCTTAATTTTATATCGTATCTTCGGTCTGTCCCAAGCATACTCCATGAAAATAATGCCTCCCAGCAGTGAAGGTCCTTTCTTATCCCAATTGAACTTGAAAGAAAATCCCTTTGACTAAGATTTATAAATGCTGAATAGTCCAAGGAAAGTCCAAATCCTGGCTCAAGGGTAAAGGAAAGAGTCCCCATTGCATTCTTCCCCTTTCCATAATCTATATTGATTGAGAAAGACCTTAAGAAATATAACGGAGACCTCAAACTATCTTTGGCGGTATCCTTTGCTGTGAACTTTTGAAATACATTAATGGAGTAGGTAAAGGCAAGGGAGTCAGGATGGAATGTCCCAGTAAGGAGAAAACTACCCAAAAGAAAATTGGGAATATTCATGAAAATAGAAAAAGGAGACAGCCTTTTTTCTTTCAAATCAAAGGATGTGGAGAGGTTTAGCTGTAAGAAATTTACCTTCCGGGATTTCTCATCCTCTACGATTTTTGCTTGAAAGTTATTGTTAAGGGAGAATACAAGCCCCAAAGAAGAAGGAAATGTATCAATCCTTGGAATAACCACTCTCCCTTTATTTACATGAGGAGAAACTGAAACACCAAAGGAAGGAACCATATCATGAAGTATACCTTCAATTCTTCCTCCTATCCAGAATATCCGATAAAGATGAAAGTTCAAAGATGATGTAAAATTATAACTGCCTTCTATATCCCTTTCTGGTAAAAAAATCCTTTTTTCACCAAATCTCACTACATTTGAAAGATTGTACGCCCCAAAAATTTTTTTCCCATAGGAGAGGCTATAGTTTTCATTAAAAGCAACCTCCTTTACTATCGATCCTTTTTCTATTTCCTCTGTTCTATGAAATGAAAACCCTTCTGAAAGTGAAAGATCTCCAAATCTTATAAATCTTGGTGAAAAGGAAAGAATAGGGAGATTCATTACAGTTATTGAATCCTGAAAATTATCCTTTCTTGAAAAAACAAGAGAGAAGCTTCCTATTCTTGTAGTTTTTGAAAGATTCAAATTAGATTCTGCCTCTTTTTTAACCCATAACTCAGGCTCCTCGGTATAATCATTTATATAGCTTGCATCACTGGAGAGGTCTACATGGGATGTTGCAGATATATCATAAAATAATAATGCATCGGCATTTGCTGCCACATTCCATCTTTCCCTTTTTGTATCTATCTCTTTTATGTAAGAGCCTCCCACTCTTCCTGATGTGTAGGGTCTCACTATCCATATTCCTTCAAACCCGGTTTTAATCCCTTTCTTTTCCATTATATCTGCAGAGAATGTCATATCTGCATAATCGTTTATTACCCAGTAGTATGCAACTCCCTTTGCATACTGTCCTTCATTCAAGGAGTTGCCAAATTTGAAAGGCAACAGTCCTGATTTCCTTTTTCTTCCTATTGGGAAAAACCAAAAAGGGGCTACAGCAACTGGAAATTTATAAACTGTCAATACAATTGGTTTTGCAAGAACCATATCATCCAAGAAAACCTTCAGCCTGGGAGAATAGAAGTAGTAGTGAGGGGGATTCTTTTCACATGTGGTATAATAACCATGTGTAACATGCAGAACTTTTTCCTTCACAAGCCATATCCCTTCCCCCCTAAAATATCCCTTCTCAATTGCGGTCCTTCCATGCCACATAACAGCCTTCCTGGTATTCAAGGAGTATTCCAGTTTTTTCCCATGAAGACTATCGGTTTTGGACTTAAAAACCACATCCTTATAAGCTGTAAGTATCTTCTTTTCTGTATCAAAAATCATGGAATCGGAAAATACCCGCAGGTCTTCATACTCTATTACTCCATTACCAAGGAGAAGAACCCTCTTTTCTTCTGTAAAATAAACTATTGTGTCGGCTCGAAACTTCACTACTCTTAAGGTATCAGAAAGCGTATCCTTAAATTGGGAAAAAAGTATAAAAGGTATCAGTGGTACTCTTCTATCTTAATTTTTATTCTTCCCACAATCCTTAAAACCTTTGCCTGTTCGGTAAGTTCTCCTTCATTGAACTGAATATGGGTGGGATCGGCTGGAAATGCTTTAAAGGATGCATCAACCGGTATCCATTTCCCTCCCAGATAAACACTATTCCAAGCATGGTAATAAAAGGCATCACCAAGATAAACCACCCCCACCACTATCTTTGCGGGAATCCCTAAGGCTCTTACCAAAGCTGCCAGTAGTATGGCATGTTCATTACAATCTCCCTCCATAGTCTCCAATACCTCCACAGCAGAAGGTATGGATGCTGTAGCTCTTTTTTTAATATTTTTAAAAAGCCATTCAACAATTCTTTCCACCTTTTCCTTTGGTCCTACGATTCCTTTTGTGAGCTCCTTTGCTTTTTTAATTATCTTTGGGTCATTACTTTGAATGTAAAGGGAAGGCTTTAAAAATCGATTTATCCTTTTTGTTGTATTTTTTATTTCAGAGAGCTCCGGCTTTTTTATGATAAGAGTCATTGTATCTTTTCTAAACTCAAAATTCTGAAAATCATTTTCGAACTTCAAATCTCCCACTGAATCAATTCCAATTATCTTAACCTTTAAATACTTTATGCCTCTGGGATTCTTTATCACAGAATCGGTCTTTATTGAAAAATAAGAAAGTAAATCAAGTTTTGCGACTTCAGACTCTACTTTGAGAGCCTCTTCTCTTGTTTCTCTTATCATGGTTACTTTTGGCTCCTGAAGCTCCTTAATGCTCAGTCCAGTAGAGTCGATCCATACTTGAGACTCCATTCCAAGCATCTTGGTAACAAAATGCAATGTTTTATAAATACTTCCCTTTATTTTTATTTCTTCCTCACCCAATATCTCTATCTCTGCATCTACAACGGATAAAGCAGTGGGTTCAAATATGGAAATTTTAATGGTTCCTTTTTTCTTTTTCTCTTTTAGCAAATAAAGCCCTATTGCTGAGGGGGGGAAAAGCTTTTTCTTTATATTCCATTCTTTTTTAAAAGACTTTTCAGCTGTCTCCACCTGCATGACCAGTTTATTTCTTTCTCTCTCTCCCTTTGCATGAAACCTGTGTTGTCTTGAAGCAATATCAAACTCAAAGGATGTGAGTTCAAAATCTTCATCTGTCCATGCATCAAAGTTTGAAGAAAATCTCTCCTCTCTTCCCATCAGAACTATCTTCATTCTTGTTTTCTGCCTGAAGACCCATCCGGTATCAATTTTCTCTACCCGGGTGTACACATAACCTATTTTAGACCCTCCTACATACATTCCCATCCAGTCCTCGTAAACCTCAGGAAGCTCTAATATCTGAGAGGAGGGTTTGGTTTTTTTACAACTAAGAAGAAGTATAAAAAGTATGACTCCCTTTTTTATTAAATTCTTCATAATTTAATCATATTCTTCAAATTCAATTAGTCAAGTTTATAAAGAACCCATTTTTAACTTGACTTTTTATTTTTCTTCAATAAAATAAAATGGAGGCTGGTGGAAGTCAGGGAAGCAGGTGAAAATCCTGCGCGGTGCCGCCACTGTGAGTGGGGACGAAACCCAAAAAGCCACTGGGGATTTACCCGGGAAGGCGGGGAGTAGGATGACCCACGAGCCAGGAGACCTGTCCACCAGTTCCCTTCCCTATCTCCCGAGCAGGAGAGTAGGGAAAAACAAAAGTTATATTCACAAAAAGGAGGAACTAAAAATGGTAAAAGTTTTAATTTTGTTTTGCATCTCTTTATACAAGGTTGATACTGTTTATGTGAGTAAAAAACGGTATAAAATAAATATTTTCCAAGCTCCTTTTAGTGTATGGATAATCCCTGAGGAAGAACTCTCTTTAAATGAAAGCTTAATGAAACTTCCAGGAATTACTCTTTTGGATTATGGAAACCTCTCCACTGTTTCAGTGAGAGGGAGCGGTAGTGAGCAGGTCACAGTTTCCCTTGATGGGGTCCCATTAAACTCCACCCAAACCGGCGTCTTTGACCTATCCCTTATCCCCTCCTTTTTTATTGAAGAAGGCTATGTCATAGGGATAAGCAGTGCATCCTTAGAGCCAGGAGGAAACACCGGGGGTATGGTTTCTTTTTACTCAAAAGAAAAGGAAAGAAGCATACTATTCTCATCCGGAAGCTTTGGAAAGATAATCTCTGGAGCAATATACAGTATCCATCACCTTACCATGGGGGTTTATGGAGAACATAATAAAAATAGATACCCTTATAAGGATAGATTTAATAGGGTATATTATCGGGAGAATGCAGAATATACCCATCTTGCACAGTACGGAGCCTGGAACTCATCCCATTTCAAGCTCTTTTGTTTTTCTACCTACCGAGATGCAGAAATTCCTGAAAAATTGGGAAGCCTTTCTGGACTTCCTCAAAAATGTGAAAAAGTAGTAATGGGCTCTGCAGAATATACAATAAAAAACATAAGAGTTTCAGGATATACTCTTTTTTATTCTCTTTGGTTTAAAGACACTCTTTTTGGCACAGACCTCCATGATAACATCTCATCAGGGATGGATGCGTTTTGGAAAGGGAAAAACATAAAGATAGGAACACATATTAAAAGGGAGTATGTGTCTTCAACCAAGATTGGAAAGCACACGAGATATACCGGAGGTTTTGATTTCTTAAGTAAGTGGAAACTTCATTCCTTATCCTTTCTCTCTTCCCTCCAACTGGAGGGCTCAAAAGAAAATCTATACTTAATGAGCCTCTTTTTATCTCTATTCCTACCCATAAAAAATAATATGGGAACTTATTATAACATTTCTGCAGGGTACAGATACCCTACCATGAATGAACTTTACTGGCCAGAAGATGCTTTCGCCTCCGGAAATCCTCTACTAAAAAGTGAAACAGAAAAAACCTTTGAGGTGGGGGTAAGATATATCTCATCATTGCTTATCCAAGCAGGAGGATTCTTTAAAATTGGGAGGGAGAGAATAATCTGGATGCAGCAGGAGGATGGAAAATATAAACCGGTAAATGCCTCTATCTTTTCTGCATGGGGAGGAGAGATAAATCTTATCTCTTCTTATCCCATAAAAACCTCTTTTGCCTATACCCTGCTTTTTGGAAAGATGGACAAAGGGGTCGTTCCATATAGACCAAGACATAGACTATCCTTAACCACCGAACATCACGGATTCTATATGGAGTCTTTTATTTTATTGAAAAGACCTAATAACTTCTCCGGTCTATCCTTTCTTGAAGACATCTATCTCTTTAACATAGGCTACCGAAGAACCAAAGAACTCCATAACTTTATCATCCAGATAAAGGGGGGAGTAAAGAACATTCTTGACAAAAATTATGAGTATATTAAAGGCTATCCCCTTCCAGGAAGAAGATATGAAATATCTTTAAAAATAAAACAAAAGGAGGTGTAATTATGAGAAAACTCTTTATCCTTTCCTTTTTGTTTCTTTATTGGATCGGTTGTGGTAAAAAAGAAACCCCCGGGAAAGGAAATGTATATCTCTTACTGCAAGCCATTAAAAAAGTATATATATACGACCCGGAAACCGACAGCCTATTTAAGGATGTAATGGAAACCGGGGATACCCCAAACTATATATTCTTCACCGAAGAAAAGGGATATGTGGTAAACTCAGGGTATGAAGGCTCTCCTTCTATCCAGGTTTTCAACCCAGAAAACAATGAAGTAATTTCAACCTATGAACTCGCCCAGAACACAAACCCATGGGCATTAACAGTAAAAGATGAAGAGATATATATTACCTCCTTCAACCTGGACATGGTTTATGTCTTTGATAAAACAGGAAAGATAATAGATTCAATAAAAGTGGGAAGGGCACCAGCAGGAATTACCCTTTATAAGGATAAAATATATGTTGCCTGCACCGGAACAAGCTTTGATAGCCTGGGCAATATCATATACCTTGATTCCTATATTTATGTTATAGAAGATAAAAAGGTAAAGGATAGCATAAAGGTTGGAACAAACTCCCAAGTGGTATCATACGATGAAGAGGGTAGAATTATTGTGCTCTCAACCGGAAACTATGCCGATATTTCTGGAAAGATATACATAATCTCTGAAAAGACAGTTACCGATTCCATAGATATAGGAGGCTTTCCTCTATACTTTGTTATGAAAAATGAAAAAGCCTATGTGGTGGGATACAATGACCCCTTAAAAATTGTAGACCTGAAAACCAAGGAGGTAAAAGAGATAATCTCTGAAATAAAGGGATTTTCCAGTTGTGATGTAGATGAGGAAGGAAGGGTATTCGTGACAAAAGCAGATTGGACAAATGAAAACTTTTTATATATAATCCAAAACGATACCATTATAAACACCGTATCCCTTGGAGTAGCAACCGGGGCTTACTTTGTGAAGATAAAACAGTAAATCAAAGCCCACCTGTCAAGAATGTTCTTTACTCCCATCCTCCTGCTGCAGATTCCTCTAAAGAATCCAAACAAGGAAGAAAAAAATTAAAAAATAAAAAATTGACAATTAATAAAAAAAGTGTAATATTTAATTGTAAAAAGAAAGGAGGAATATGAAAAAAATTATTGTAGGGATTGTAGCTACATTCTCCCTTGCTTTTCCAAGGTCATCTTATTATTCAATAAATGGAGCAACAAGAACGGTGTATGCCTATCCTGAGGACCAAGGGATTCTCTATATACACCTTTTCCATGCAGGTGCAGGATATGCACAGAGTGAAATTCCATTATCGGGTTTTTCTGGTTTGGGGTTTGCTCCTTTTTCATTTGCAGAACTATCACTTACTACTTCTATTGAAGGGACATACCGGCAAGAGGGCAGCTATATAATTGGTCCCCTATTTCTCTCTCCATGGCTCAAACTGGGCTACCCCTTTCTCCTCTCCCCATCCGTTGGATTCTTCATTGCTCCAGGGTTTTCAACAAATATAGATATTCCTCTTATATATATAAATGAAGCAGGCACTCAAGCGGTTTCCAGTAAAACCCCTTATTATACCTTCAAAGGAATCCTCGGGATGGGAACAAAGAACTTTTCTTTTCATATAAATGCGGGCTATACCCTTTCTCCGGATACTCCCCGGTCTTATATCCCCTACTCAATTGCTATAGATTTCTCCCCAATAAGGAAACTCTCATTTATTCTTGATTTTTCAAACGGTGCCGATATTGATAAAATTTCTTCCTTTGATAATGCATTACTCGGTACCTTGATTAGAATGAGCACTGGACAGAAGGAAGGAGTAACCTTTGACATAGGGGCAGAGATAGGCATGGGCACCAACACTCCAAAATGGAAGGGATTTTTAGGAATATCAGTGTCTTTTGATGTGATAGAACCTCCTAAGGAACCGGTGGCTATCATCATAGGTAAAGTAATTGATGCAGAGACAGGAGAACCAATCCAAGCGAGTATAAAATTTCCAGACTCTCCAGTAGAACCGGTTTTAACAGATCCAAAGACAGGGGATTTCTCTTTGAAGCTTCCACCAGGGGTCTACCGGGTGAGGGCTGAAGCAAAGGGGTACAAATGGAAGGAAAAAGGAGTAATATTAAAAGATGGGGATAAGAAATTCCTTGATTTTCAGTTAAACAAAAAAATAGTAGCTACTGCAAGGCTTGTGGGAAAGGTTACCGATTACTCCACTAAGAAACCAATAGAAGGTGTAAAGATAAGTTTTTCTGGAACCAAAATACCCTCCTTCTATACAGATGCATTGGGAATATACAAAGCAGAGGTTCCAGAAGGAAGCTATACTGTAGTGTTTGAAAAGGAAGGATACTCAAAGGAGATACAACCGGTGGTACTTGAAAAGGGAAAAGGGAAAGAACTCAACATATCCTTGGTGAGAACCGGAACAAGATTTAGATTCCAAAATATCTACTTTAGACCAGGAAGTGCATATATTGAACCAGCATCATATCCAGTGCTGGCAGATGTAGTAAATTTTCTAAAAGAACACCCAAATGTAATCATAGAAATCCAGGGACACACAGATAGTGTAGGGAGTTTTGAAACAAATATGCGTCTTTCCCAAAGGAGAGCAGAAGCAGTAAAAGCATACTTAGTATCCCAAGGAATATCACCCCATAGATTAATAGCAAGAGGATATGGAGAAACAAGACCAATAGGAGATAACAGGACGAGAGAAGGAAGAAGACTGAACCGAAGAATAGAGTTTGTGGTGATAACACAGTAAGTTGACTTTTTAAAAGACTAAAATATCATTTGGAAAATGAGATATTTTAAAAGGAAATATTTTCCAAGGAGAAGATACCAAATTCCTTTCAAATGGATTTTTCTTATTATAATAATAGGGATTTTGTACCTTCTCCTTAAGTTTGTTTTTCTGTTCCAAAAAACCAAAAAAATAGATTTATTTTTTCCTCAAACTATAAAAAAGGAGGTTGCATGACAAAACTTCATTTCAACTATAAGGACATATTCAGAGCATTCCGACTGGGTTTTTCGGCTAAAAAAATGTGGGTGATGTTTGAGGGGCTTATTGCAGGTTTTCTCGGGTATGTAATACTCTCTTATGTAGCACTCCTTATAAAGGGAATGCCCCTTATCCAAATATGGAAAACATACACCCTTTTTGTATTCCCAGCCCCAATGCCCTGGTATTGTTGGATAGTATGGTGGATAGGGTTCCTATGGTTTGTATTTATGCTTCTCTTATCAGGAGTGACGGTTTCAAAACTCACTTACGAACAGTTAAGGGGGGATGAGTTCTTTGAAGTTAAAGAGGCTTGGAAACTTGCTTGGCAACGGGCAGGGTCTTTGGTTGCCTCTCCAATATTGCTGGCCGTCTTTATTGCAATACTCCTCATCGCAGGTTTGGTCCTCAGCCTCATAGGTAAAATACCCTATTTCGGAGAACTATTCGTGGGGATAATGGCAATTCCAGCATTCGCAGTCTCTCTATTTATAATCTACCTTTTAATAGTCCTCCTCTTTACCCTTACCTTAGCCCCCTCTGTAATAGGTGTAACGAAAAGCGATGCCTTTGATACTCTCTTTGAGGTCTTCTCTTGTGTAAATGACCAACCTTGGAGACTTGTGTTGTGGCAGGGAGCAATGAAGCTCTTTTCTTTTATAGGAATAATAGTTCTTGGTTTTTTCTCCGTAAAAGCTGTAAGTCTCGGTTCTACGGTAGTAAGAGTTTTTATGGGTTTAAAATTAGATGAAATCTTAAATAACTCTCTATCCCTCTTTAAATTTACTCTCCCCTCCTATATTCCCTTTACATTACACAACTATATATCCAGAGGATTTGAAATCATTGGAGCCTCCATCCTATTCTCCCCACCCTCTTTTTCAGCCCTGGGCTGGGCAAAGGATATTGCTGCAGTACTCTTAGGGATAACAATCTATGTTATCTTCTTCTTCATTCTCTCCTATGGAACATCCATCTGGTTTGCAGGAAACACCGTAATCTATTTGGTCCTGGTCAAGAAAAAAGACGATAGAAACCTCTTAGAAGTAAAGGAAGAAGAGTTTGAAATACCTGAAAAGGTAGAGGCAAAAGAAGAAGAAAAAAAGGAAGAGAAAAAAACGAGAAAAAAAGTAACCAAGAGGAAGGTTAAAAGAAAGAAGAAATAATTCCCAAATCTGTAAGGCTCTTTATAAAAGGGGCTGTCCAAGGTGTAGGATTTAGACCCTTCATATATCGGACAGCCCTACAGTACAATATCAAAGGATTTGTAAAGAACACGGTACAAGGAGTGTTTGTCCATGCAGAGGGAGAAAAAATAAATGAATTTATAGAAGAGATCAAAAAAAATCCTCCTCCAAACTCCCACATCACTGAAATAAAAATAGAAAATTCCCAGCCCCTAAATCTTAAAGAGTTTAAAATTAAAAAAAGCAAAGAGGATGGTATTCCTGCCATACATATTACTCCAGACCTTGCAACCTGTGAAGAATGCCTTAAAGAGCTCTTTTCAAAGAAGGATAGAAGATTTATGTATCCCTTTATAAACTGTACCCACTGCGGTCCAAGATATACAATAATTATCTCTATTCCCTATGATAGAAAAAACACCACCATGAAGGATTTCAAGATGTGCCCCTACTGCAAAAATGAATACCAAAATCCCTTAAACAGAAGATTCCATGCACAACCTGTGGCATGCCCGGAATGCGGTCCCCAAATCACTCTTTTTTCTTCAAATGGAAAAAAACAACTTAAGGAAGACCCCCTTAAGGAAACAGTCAATGCTCTTAAAGAAGGAAAGATAATAGCAATAAAAGGCATAGGGGGGTTCCATATTGCATGTGACGCCACATCCAAAAATGCGGTCCTTAGATTAAGAAGGATTAAAAAAAGACCAAGAAAGCCATTTGCTTTAATGGCAAAAGATATAAAAACCATTGAAAAATACTGTGAAGTAAACTTAAAAGAAAAAGAAGTTTTAAAATCCTCTGCATCTCCTATCCTTCTTCTCAAAAGCAAAACCAAGACTCTATATTATGTTGCCCCAAAAAACAAATACATAGGAATGATGCTTCCATATACCCCTCTTCACCACCTCATAATGAAAAAAGGTCCTGAAATCCTTATAATGACAAGCGCAAATATCAAGGATGAACCCATAATAAAGGATAAAAAAGAACTCTTTGAAAAATTACCAGAGATAGATTTGGTCTTGGACCATAATAGAAACATAGAAAACAGAATAGATGACTCGGTGCTATTTCAATCATCCTTTGGACCCATTTTTATAAGAAGAGCAAGAGGATATACTCCCTCCCCTATCTCATCTCCTATAAGCCTTTTACCTTCCCTAAGTACTGGAGCAGAAAAGAAAAACACCTTTTCCTTAGGAAAAAGTCAGGATATTTTTCTCTCCCCCCATATCGGAGAACTTACCTCAATGGAATCCCTTAAATTCTTTGAGGAAACCCTTGAAAAATATAAAAAATGGTTCGGAATAGAGCCAGAAATTATCGCTTGTGACCTTCATCCTGACTACCTCTCTACCCGATGGGCAGAAAACTCTAAAAAAGAGATAATGAAAATACAGCACCATTTTGCCCACATAGTAGCCACCATGAGCTCCTGGAAACTCAACCAGACTGTAATTGGAATAGCAATGGACGGAACCGGATATGGAGAGGATGGAAGATTGTGGGGGGGAGAACTTCTGTTGGTCCAGCTCAAAGGATATGAAAGAATAGGATGGTTTGAATACATGCCACTCCCTGGAGGAGAAAAAGCCATAAAAAACCCAAAACTCATAGCCGAGGCATACCTCATAGAAAGCATAGGAAGAAAAAATGCAGAAGAAATTTTGAAAAAAGACCTTTCAAGAACCGAAAAAATTCTGAAGGATAAAAGATTCTCTTTCTATACCTCCTCCACAGGCAGGCTTTTTGATGCAGTATCTGCTCTTATTGGGGTTACCCGAAAATCCTCTTACGAAGGAGAAGCCCCTGGAGCACTGGAATGGATAGCAGAAGAGACAGAGGAGTCCTACGAAATTAGCATGGAAAACAAGATGTTTCACGTGAAACACCTTGTTGCTCAAATAGCAGAGGACATTAAAAAGGGCGAAAGAAAAGAAAAAATAGCAGGGAAGTTTCACAGAACCATAGCAAAAGTTATTAAAAATTGGTTTTCTTCTGTTTCACGTGAAACAGGGATTAAAAAGTTGTGCTTGGGTGGAGGAGTTTTTCAAAACAGACTGCTTCTTTCCATGATAAAGGAGGAGCTTAAAGATAAAGCCTTAATTTTCCTCCCTAAGGGAATTCCGGTGAATGATGGAGGGATATCTGTGGGGCAGATAGTTGCACTTAATGCGATTTTAAGAAGGGCTTGACTTTATTGTTTTTTGGAATAACCTATTTAAGGTAACACTGGGTGGTTCTTTTTGTAATATTTAGATAGTTGTGGTGTAATTATTCGGAAAAATGGAGGAGTAAATGGAAGCCTATGAAGTATGGAACAGAATAAAGGAAAGGATAAAAGAAAGAATAGATGAGCAGGGTTTTAAGACATGGTTTGAGCCTACCAAGGGAGTAAGCAAGGCAGATGGGGTGGTGTTTGTGGAGGTCCCCGGGGCATTTTTTGCAGAATGGATAGAGTCAAGATATAAAGATGTATTGGATGATCTCTCGAAGAGCGAAGGGGTAAGAATTGTTTTTAAAACCGGAAATGAAACTAAGAAACGGGAAGAAAAGAGAGTGTGGGTGCTTGAAACTGAGGTAGAGGGAGAGGAAAAAACCGGGCTTCAGCAAAGGTATACTTTTGAAAATTTCGTTGTTGGAGAGAGTAACAGATTTGCCAATGCAGCCTCTTTGGCTGTGGCAGAGATGCCTGGAGGAGCATACAATCCTCTTTTTATATATGGAGGTGTTGGGCTGGGTAAAACCCATTTACTTCATGCAATAGGAAATAGAATCAGAAAAACAAAGCCTAAGCTCAAGGTCTGTTATACCTCTGCAGAAAGACTCTTTATGGAGTTAATAGAGGCAATAGAAAAGGATACAAGGATGGAGTTTAAGAGTAAGTACCGATCAAAGGATGTTCTCCTTATAGACGATATACACTATTTGAAAGGAAAGGAAAGCTTACAGGAGGAGATATTTCATACATTTAACTATCTTTACAGTGCTGAAAAGCAGATAGTGATAACCTCGGATAGACCTCCGAAGGAGATACCTACCTTAGAGGAAAGGCTTGTATCAAGATTTCAGGCTGGGCTGGTGGTGGATATTCAACCCCCTGATCTTGAGACAAGAATAGCAATCCTTAATAGAAAAGCAGAAGAGGAGGGGAAAAAGATACCTCAGGATGTTGCTTATTTCATTGCTTCCAGGGTGAAATCAAATATAAGAGAACTGGAGGGGTGTTTGGTTAAACTGTTTGCCTTATCTTCTATAACCCAGAGAGAAATAACTGTGGAGTTTGCTGAAAATGTTTTAAAAGATATTTTAAGATACTATCCTGGAGTGACTTTAAATCAAATAATAAAGGAAGTCTCCAAGGTTTTTGGTATCTCTCCTGAAGAGATGAGGGAAAGGAAAAGAACCAAGGAACTTGCTCTTGCAAGGCAGGTAGCCATGTATCTTGTAAGAAAATACCTAAAAAATAGGTCTCTTAAAGAAATTGCCTCCATTTTTGGGAAAAAAGACCATACCACAGTGATACATGCGGTGGAAAAGATAGAGAAGCTAATAAACTCTGATTTATCATTTAAGGAAAAGATAGAGAGGATAGAAAGGAGAATAAGAGGTGGATAAGTATGGGGATTTCTTTATCCAGGTAAAGTTATTCTCTATATTTAGGGGTTTTCCACATAATAAACCCTGTTCTTTAAACACGGAAAAAGTTAAAATACAAGGATTTTTATTTAATATCCACATATCCACCTCCCCAAAAACAACAAAAGGAGGAACTTAATGTGGTTTGTTATTAATAGAGAAGAGTTTTTAAAAATACTTTCTCCGGTATCGAAAGTAATACCTACAAAGACACCATATCCAATAATTCAGAATGTTTATATAAGTGTCGAAGATAAAAAACTTATATGTATCGGAACTGATTTAGACTCGTATATAAAGACATGGACTGAGATAGAGGCCGAGGAAAATAAGGTGCTTATTCCTGGAAAAAAACTTATAGAAATTGTTAAGGAAGTAAAGGAAAATGAAGTTTCTATCGGCATAGAGGATAATAAATTTATTTTACAATCTGGAAGGTCTAAGTTCTCCATTCCTTTATTGGATGCAGGGGAATTTCCCGATTTGCTTGCGAGTCCTCAAGGAGTGGCTTTGGATATAAACTCTACAGTTCTTATCAAGGGCTATGAAAAGACAAAAATTACGGTTTCAAAGCAGTTAGACAGACCTTCAATGACAGGCATATTGATGGATATCCGGGCTGAAGAGTTAAGATTCGTTTCCACTGATGGATATAGACTCTCCTTTTACAGTGTACCTGGAGAGTTTGGCACCAAGACCCAGTTAATAATTTCTCCTAAGGTTTTTGGGTTTTTGCCCGATGGTGATTATCTTGTTAAGTTCTCTTATGATGATTCTAAGATGGAGTTTTCTTTTTCTTGGATGGAGATAAGGTCAAGATTGATAGAGGGACCTTACCCAGATTATGAAAAAGTGATTCCGTCTGAAGTAAAAAATAAGTTATATGTAAATAGGGATGGAATACTCTCTGCAATAAGAAGGGTAATGATTTTATCGGATGAACATACCAGAAGAGTGAAGTTTAAGATAGCAGGGGAAGGAGTTACTCTTCAGGCTTCTACTCCAGAAGGAGGAGAGGCTACGGAGATTGTGGAAGGAGAGTACCAAGGAGAGCCATTGGAGGTGATTTACAACGGGCGCTATCTGGTAGAGATTATAAATTTAATAGATTCAGATCGAATTGTCATAGGGATGAATGATTCTTCCTCTCCTGGAGTTGTATTTGGTGAAGGTCAAGAAAAAAGTCCAATGTATCTTTTGATGCCCATTGTTATGGAGTAAAGAGAGGGGGGAGACCCCCCCTCTCTTTTTATTATTTAAAGTTATAGTCTGTGAGTTCAGAGGTTATTTGAGTTTCTTGTTTTTATATCACCTGAGGGTGATCCAGTGGTGGTCGTTGTCTGTTTTGCTTCTTTTTTAATTGCCCCTACATCTTTTGCCTTCCAATAATATCCTTCGTATTTAACTGTGTGTGAGTTCTCCAGCTTCATTATTCATAATCATAGGTTTCCTTTTGAAAAAAGAAATTTTTTTAATAAAATAAAATTATGAGGGTAAAAGACCTTGACAAGTTAAAAGGCAATGAGCGAGAGGTGGTGGAGAGGCGTTTACGAATAAACGAGGGATGCTTTTGGTGTTGCAAGGTCAACAGTATATTTGCAGAAAAGAAGTTAAAGGATGGTGGTTATTCTGCCAGGGCTTTTTGGAAAAGGCTCATTTTATGCAAGGAGGGGTAAGGGGGGTTGTAAGGAGAAAGGTTGAAGATTTTTTAAGAAAGGGAAGATTGCCTCCTTTAGGATATTTGTTAGAGAGATGGGTAAAGAATGAAACTCAGTCCAAAATGTTATGGAATTCTACAAAAAGTTGACAAAGTAGAAATTATAAGTATAATTTTTCAAGAAAAAATAGAGTAAGGGTTAACAAACTTAAAGAAAGGAGGAAAAAATGATAAAAAAACTATGTGTAATAGGAGTGTTAGGGATTCTAATGATGGGATGTGAAGGTGGGGGTGCTAAGGAAGATTATTACCCATTGGCTGAAGGTAATACCTGGGAGTATGCTTGGGAAAGCACTACCACCGTTACAGGAACTTTTGATACCACTTATACCCAAAGTGGCACTACCACTACCACCGTAGAGAGTGCGGTAACCATAGGAGATAAAGGAGATGGTTGGAAAGTAAAAAGTATAACAGATGGCACTGAATCCTACTCTTATGTATATAAAGGTACTGATACCCTTTATGTATATAAGGATGAGAATGGCGATACCCTTACTTATTGGGAGCCTTTAGACCTCTCTACTGGAACAACCTGGGAAATAGAGAATACTTCCGGTGAAATTGTATATACTACAAAGTATGAAGTGGTAGGTGAAGAGGATGTAACAGTGGATGCAGGAGAATTCAAGGGTGCGAAAAAGATAAAATCTACATATAGTTACGAACAGGATATACCTATGGTTGGGAAAAATATAACAAATTATGAAGGTTATTTTTATAGGGCAAAAGGAGTTGGAATGGTTATGGCAACCTATACCACTACCGTGGTCCAGCTTGATACCACGGGGACAGATACTTTAAGCGTGACCACAGTAGAAGGAGAGACAAAATTAACTTCTTATGAGGTTAAGTAATAATAAAATTAATGAGGGAGAGAGTTTCCTCTCTCCCTCCCCTATTTATATCTTCTTACTTCTTCAGGTTCTTTTTTAATATAAAGTCATCAACTTGACTTTGGGCTTTTAAGGGGTAAAATGAAATTAATATGAAGAAGTTTTTTATAGAAAGTTTTGGATGCCAAATGAACGATTACGACCGAGGAGTAATCAGGTCTTTACTTTTAAAAAAAGGGTTTGAAGAAGTAGCAAAGCCAGAGGAGAGTAATTTTGTTATATATCTTACCTGTGCAGTGAGAAAACATGCAGAACAAAGAGCCTTGGGAAGAATAAGAAGCGAGGGAAATGGAAAGGTGAAGGTTGTGGCAGGTTGCCTTGCCAGAATGTATGGAGAAAAGCTTATAAAAGAAGGCATGGCAGATATTGTGATTGGACCTGATAGCTATAGAAATCTTCCTTTTCTTCTTCAAAGACATATCAGGGAGGGATTGCCAGAGATCGATATAGAAAACAGGCTGGATAGTTATGAAGATATTTTACCTATATTCCGAGAGAATAACTTTTCAAGATATATAACCATAATGAGAGGATGTAATAACTTCTGCAGTTACTGTATTGTTCCTTATGTTAGAGGAAGCGAGAGGTTTAAACCCCAAGACTCTATTTTAAAAGAGGTGAGAAAAGCTGTGGAAGAGGGAGTGGTGGAGGTGTTTCTTCTGGGACAGAATGTACTGGCGTATAGGGATAAAGAGATTGGCTTTACCCAGCTTTTAGAAAAGGTTTCGCAGATAAAAGGGCTAAGAAGAGTTGGTTTTCTTACCTCTCACCCCAAGGACATGAGTGATGAACTTATAGAAAAACTCTTGAGAATAGAGAATCTTGTGAGATATTTCCATATACCTTTGCAGTCAGGTTCTGAAAGAATTCTTAAAAAAATGAATAGAAGATATACCCCAGAATATTATCTTGAAATAATAGAGAGTATAAGAAAGAGATTTAAGGATCCTTTTATATCTACAGATATAATTGTAGGATTTCCTGGAGAGACCGAAGAAGATTTTAAGGAGACCATTGAAATGGTTAAACGAATAGAGTTCGACTTTGCTTATATGTTTGCTTATTCTGAAAGACCATTCACAAAGGCATGTAAGATGGGACCAAAGGTAGATGAAAAGACCAAAAAGGAGAGGCTTTCTTATCTTATAGAAATACAAAATACCATAACAAGGAAAAAAGTTCGTTCTCTTTTGGGAAAGACCGAAAAGGTATTAAGTTTTGGTAGAGCAAAGAGGGGGGGTACTCTTACAAAGAGTTTAAACAACCGAATTGTAGTGGTGGAAGAGGATATTGAACCCAAAAGAGAGGTTTTTATAAAGATAGAAAAAATAAATGGTTGGACCCCCATAGGGAGGTTAAAATGGGAATAGCAAGAACCATTATACTTATTATCGTTGTGGTTTTTGTGCTTATATTCAGTCTTTATAATGCCAATGCAGTAGTAACCGTGATCATACTGGGTAAATCTTTTAAGACCACGGTCGCACTCCTTGCTCTTTATTCATTTCTCGCAGGTATTGTTTCTCTTATTATATTTGCAATTTCTGAGGAGATAGGATTAAGAATAAAGATAAACAGGTTAAAAAAGGAGAACAAGGAGCTGAAAAAAGAAATTAACTCATTGAGAAATCTACCTCTTGGAAAGGAGGAGGAATGATGCTCTGGGTTATTCTTATAGCAGTTTTTTTGGTGATTATAGGAATCGGGGTTATTGTGCTTCTTACAAAAAAAAGAAAGAAAATAAAAGAAGAGGACCATTATGTTCTTGCCCTTAAATTCCTGGCAGACGGTAAAAAGAAAGATGCATTGAAGAGTTTGAGGAAGGCGGTTTTTGTGGATACCGATAATGTGGATGCCTATATACGCTTAGGTGAGATTTACAGAGAGTTTGGGGATGTGGAAAGAGCCACAGCAATTCATCAATCTCTTACTGCAAGACCGGTGCTTTCAAGAGAAGATGAGATAAGAATATACCAAAATCTTGTTGAGGATTATCTTGCAGATGGAAGGCTTGAAAAAGCAGTGGCAGTGATGAGAGAACTTGTAAAAATAGCCCCTACAGAGACCAATATTAAAAAACTTCTTGGTATGTTTATTACAAGAGATAGGGTTGAGGACGCCCTTTCTTTTATTGAGAAGAATGAAAAACTTATAAAGGATAAAAAACTCCTTTCGGGTTACTATGCAGAAATAGGAGACAGAATAAGAGAAAGAGAACCTAAGAAGGCAGAGGAGCTTTACAAAAAAGCATTAAAGAGTTGGGCTGAGAACCCCCATGTACTTTTAAGTTTTGCAAAATTTTATGAAGAAAAGGAGGATATGAAAAATGCCTTTTTGTATATAAAAAAATTTGTCTCCGAACCCTCGGAATATGTAATTGAAAATATAGATTATGTGGAGAAGGTTTTCTTTGAAGCCCATAAATATCAAGAAATAAGCAGGGTGTATCGTGGGCTTTTGGAGAAGTTTGGAGAAAATACATATCTGTTGCTAAAACTTGTGAAGTTTTATATAAAAAGAGGGGAGGTAAGCAAGGCAAAGGAACTCATAGAGGAAAAGTATATGGAAAATCCCAGGGACCCTCTTTTGCTATCCGGAATGTTAAGGGTGGAGTTGAGGGATGCTCCTCAGGTTTTAAAAATACTTGATGAGCTTGAATTAACTCTTTTGAAGGAGTCTTATGTGTGTAAAACTTGCAAGGTTCAGCTTAATAAGCTCTTCTGGTTTTGTCCTCACTGTGGAGACTACATGTCTGTAAGATTAGAATGATACTTCTACTTGGTGCACTTTTATTTGAGGATGGAGTGAAGTTTTTTGAGAAAGGAGAATACGAAAGAGCAGAGAGGGTGTTTAGGACGGTTCTTAAGAAAGAAGCAGCGAAAAAGGATGCAGTGTATTTTTATCTGGGCAGACTCAGCAGGAGTCCTTCAGAAGCAATAAAATGGTTTAAAAAAGTTTATGAGGCTTATCCTGGTTCTTTATATGCGGATTCTGCAATGTATGAGGTGGCAAAGATTTATTATGCCCTCGGAATCTATGATGAGGCAATAACTATTTTCAAGAGATTTCTAAAGTCTTATCCCAGCAGTCCTCTTTATCAGGATGCATTTTTTTGGTACTCCAATGCTTTGAAAATAAAAGGGTATAAAATTCCTCAAAAATTCAAGGGATATGTAATTCAGGTGGGGGCTTTTAAGAAAAGGAAGAACGCAGATAAGCTGGCTAAGGAACTAAGAAGTAAAGGAATGAATGTAATTTTACAGGAAGCAGAGGTAGGAGGAGAGCATTTTTGTAGAGTATGGGTAGGGTTTTTTGATACCTTAGAACAGGCGAAGAAGTATCAGGAAAAATTAAAAAAAGAGGGATATGCTGGAAGTATCATCAAAGTGGAGCAGTGAAAGGTTAACTCCTCTTTTATCTCAGTACCGGGCAATAAAAGAGAAATATCCTGATGCCCTGTTACTTTTTAGGATGGGAGATTTTTATGAAATGCTTTATGAGGATGCAGTTAAAGGAGCCAAGATACTGGGCATTTCTTTAACCAAGAGGTCCTATGGGAGAGCAGGGGATGTACCACTTGCAGGTGTTCCAGAGAAAAGTCTTGATACATATCTAAGAAAGCTTTTAAAGGAAGGTATTAAAGTTGCAGTATGTGAACAGCTTGAATCCCCAGGACAGGGTAAAAAACTGTTGAAAAGAGATGTTGTTGAAGTGATAACCCCTGGGACTATAACCGACCCTGAACTTCTGGAAGATACCCTCCCCAACTATCTCTTCTCTATTGTAGTGGAAAAAGACAAAGCAGGATTCTCCTATTTAGATCTTTCTACTGGAGAATTTAAAGTAGGGGAAGGAGAAAAGAAGAGGGTTGTAGAGATATTGAAGCAGCTAAAGCCCTCTGAGATAATTGTGCCCGAGGATTCAGAATTGGGGTTTGGAGTCAAACTTCCTTTTTATTACTTTGATAAAAAAAGGGGGTATGAGATTCTATGCGAGCATTTTAAAGTTGAAAATTTAGAAGGCTTTGGAATGGAGAATCTTTTACTTGCAATAAGAGCAGCAGGTGCTGTACTTTCTTATGTTGCAGAGCAGAAAAAGGGGAAGGTAGATATCTTACATAGGATTTCCGTCCACACTCTGTCCGAGGAAATGTTCCTTGATGATTTCACAGTGAGAAACCTTGAGATATTTGAAACCCAAAGAGAAAGGAAAAGAGAGGGAAGTCTTTTTTCTATTCTGGATAAAACATTTACTCCTGCAGGCTCACGAACCTTATACCGGTGGTTAAAATTCCCGCTTATTTCTCTAAAGGAGATAACAAAAAGGCTGGATGTCTTGGAGGAGATCACAAAAAATTACAACGAAATAAAAAAGGTAGAGGAGCTTTTGAGAAACTTTGGAGACCCAGAAAGGTTGGTGGGGAAGATAATCCAGGAGAAGGCAAATCCAAGAGACCTTTATGCTCTTTCCAGTATGCTTGAAAAGGCAGAAAAAATCGGAGATGTTATAAAAGAGATGAAAAGTGAGAGGATAAAAGAAATTGCATCCTTTCTTAAAGGCTTTTCAGATATAATAAAGAGGATAAAAGAAACACTTGTAGAGTCTCCCCCGGTGAAAATAACCGAAGGGAACATTATAAGGGAGGGGATTAATGATGAACTGGATGAGCTTAGAAAAATCTCTAAGGATTCCAAGTCATACATCCTTCAATTAGAAAAAAAGGAGAAAGAAAAAACAGGGATACCCAATTTAAGAGTAGGCTATAATTCGGTTTTCGGATATTATATAGAAGTAACCAAGTCCTATCTTTCTAAGGTTCCCTCAAGATATTTAAGGAAACAAACATTAACCAATGTGGAGAGGTTTATCACTCCTGAGCTTAAGGAGATAGAAAGAAAAATAATTCATGCAGATGAAAGGATATCCGTTCTGGAGCATGAGATATTCTTATCTTTGAGAAGATGGGTAAAGGGGCATTATGAAAAATTACAGAATATGGCAAGGGCAGTGGCGGTATTGGATGTGTTTATTTCCCTTGCAAAGGTTTCCTTAGAAAGAGGATACACAAGACCGGTGTTAGATAATTCTACCATAATAGAGATAAAGGATGGGAGGCATCCGGTTGTGGAAAGCATGATAGGGGAGAGGTTTGTGCCCAACGACTCTTATATAGATAGAGAGAGAAATCAAATAATACTCCTTACTGGTCCTAATATGTCTGGAAAATCCACATATCTAAGGCAGGTTGCTTTGATTGTAATAATGGCTCAGATGGGTTGTTTTGTTCCCGCCTCCTATGCAAGAATAGGGCTCGTTGATAAGATATTTACAAGAATAGGGGCTTCAGATGATGTATCAAGAGGGGTGAGTACCTTTCTGGCAGAGATGCTGGAAACTGCGAATATTTTAAACAATGTTACAGAGAGGAGCCTTGTAATTCTGGATGAGATAGGAAGGGGTACCTCCACCTATGATGGCATGGCTATAGCATGGGCTGTGATTGAGTATTTTCATAACACAGAGGAAAGACCAAGGACGCTTTTTGCCACCCATTATCATGAATTAACCGAACTTGAAAAGTTTTACGATAGGGTAAGGAATTATAGTTTCATGGTTAAGGAAAAAGAGGGAGGAATAGTTTTCTTAAGAAGGTTAAAAAAAGGACCATCCAATAGAAGTTATGGGATAGAAGTGGCAAAACTCGCAGGTTTGCCTCCAAAGGTGATAGATAGAGCAAAGGAGATTTTAGAAAAAATATATAAGGGTGAAAGACTAAATATAGAAGATATAATAAAAGAAAGGATTATACAGCTTACCCTTTTTTCTGGAACCAAAACAGACGAAGTAGTGAAAAAGCTGAAAAAAATAGATGTGGAAAGGATTACTCCTTTGGAGGCTCTTGAAATTCTTGCAGAACTAAAGAAAAATATGGGCTAATAAAAACAGAATTTTTTAAAGACAAGAGAAGGCTCTATAGAAGATATTACTTTATAGAAAAAATTGATAAAAGAACAGAAGTCCTCCTCTACGAGGGAGCCAATACTATTTTGACTATTTTAAAAATCGGTGTAACATAATATATGGAAGAGAATATATTACCT
>CAZUTC010000014.1:0-21572 GCA_964623485.1 uncultured bacterium
CATCCATACTTCTCATTTTCCCGTTCTTCTATTTCCGTCTCAATCCACCAAAGAGGAATTTAAACTCTCCAGTCCCTTATCCAGAGCCCAGGTTGCCCCAGAGTCTCAATCCACCAAAGAGGAATTTAAACAGCATTGAACTCTCCATCCATCCTCTTGCTCCAGCCTGAGGTCTCAATCCACCAAAGAGGAATTTAAACAAAGTTAAATTTGAGATGTTTAAAGTTAAAAAGAAAAGGAGGGAGAAAATGTATGATATTTTCAGAATTTTAAGAAGATTTATGATGGATTTAGAAGAGGAAGGGAAAAGTCAGGTTAAATTTACTTTAAATCGTAATGGGAAATGGTATATTACAGAAACCAAAGAAGGGAAAGAAATTGTAATACTTTCTGGAGAAAGTCTCGTTGTACCCACTCTATTAAAATCCATAGATGAATACCGAAGAGCCAAAATCAATTTTCAATGAAACCCTGGTATAAGTCAAAGACAATTCTGGGTATAATGGGAATGTTATTAACCACGGTTTTAATAATCCTTTTTCCCCAACATTCCAAACCCCTTGAGGTTTTAAGAAGTTTCTTGTCTCAATCCACCAAAGAGGAATTTAAACAAACACTTGACAGAAAAGAAATTTTGACTAAAATCTTGCAAATAAAAAGGAGGACATAATGGTGGGTATTTATTTATTATATCTCCAGCAATCTGTTTTGACAAAAGTGAGCGATGAAAATCTCATGGTAATGGAAGCAAAAAGGGTGCTTGAATCCCAAGGATGGGAAAACCCGGAAAGTGTATTAAAAGAAGATGGGGAGTATGCGGAAGCAGTAGAAGAGTATAACTACATATATGTAAACTTTTACCCTCCAGAAGATACTATTAATAAAAAAATAGACAGCGTATTTGTGAGATTTAGACAGAAAGGGGAAGGAAAACTGGTAAATATGCCTGTAATTTGGGGAAGTGCAGTAAAGTCGGATACCATGGACCTCACCCCTACCTGGGATGATTTGAGATTTGATATAACAGAATATATCCGTTCATGGCATGACCTTTTCGGACTGGAAGATGGTTTTCACTATTATGCAGAAATGGTTCTATATTACTGCAATGTTGATGTGATTGAAGTGTGGGTGTATTATACCAGCGTAGGTGTAGAGGAGGAAAGACCCAAAAAGGCAAAGAAAAAGAAGATATTTTATGACCCAACAGGAAGAAGAATAAAAGAGAAAAATCTAAGGAGGGGCATCTTCTTTACAGAAGAAGGGAAAAAAGTAGTAATATGGTAACTTAATTTGAAAAAATAATTTGACAAAGAGAATTTTAGGAATAACATAAGAACATGCCTATTTTTATACCAAAAGGTGCAAGACTTGAATATGGTAAGATGGATGAAAGAAAGCTTTATGAAGAACTCAAAAGGAAGTTTGGAGAACCCAAAACCCCAAAGGTTGAACTTTCAGAAGAAAAAAAGAAAGAACTGGAAAAACTGGAAGAAATGATTAAAGAAAAAGAAAGGGATATTGGGGTGCTGGAGAAAAAGGTAAAGGAGTTAAAAAGAGAAGAGGAAAGATTAAGAGAAATAGTGGAGTATTTGGAAAGAGAGAAAATAGAACTTGAGAAGATGAGAGAGGAAAAGGTAAAACTGGAGGATGAACTCTCAAAGATAAAAGAGAAGATTCCAAAACCTCCGAAAGAAAAACCTGTTGAGGTAAAAAAGGAAGAGAAACCAAAGGAAAAGAAACCAGAGAAAAGAATTACCTTTGGATAAATCCATATGGTGGAAACCCTGAAAAAGAGAATTGAAACGAAAAAGGCAGTTGTGGGAATTGTAGGGCTGGGTTATGTTGGACTTCCTCTTGCAATAGCCTTTGCAGAGGAAGAATTTACGGTATATGGGCTTGATATAGATAAGGAAAAGGTTGAAAAGCTCAGGAATGGAGAGTCCTATATAAAGCACATCAGCAAAGATAAAATAAAAGAATTGAGGGAAAGAAAGGTTTTTTATCCCACAGATGATTTTTCCAAAATTAAAGAGATTGATGCAGTACTTATATGCGTTCCTACCCCTCTGGATGAACATCTGAATCCTGACCTTTCCTTTGTAATAAATACTGCAGAGACAATATCCAAGTATCTGAGGAAAGGACATCTTGTAGTTCTTGAATCAAGTACCTATCCAGGAACCACAGAGGAGATTGTAAAACCTATACTTGAAAAATCTGGTCTTGTCTGTCATAGAGATTTCTTCTTAGCATATTCTCCAGAAAGAGAAGACCCCAATAATCCAGAGTACACGACAAAAACCATTCCCAAGGTGGTGGGTGCAAGTTCTTCCTCCTCCCTTGAAGTTGCAAAGGCTCTCTATGACCAGGTAGTGGTGAAAACTGTTCCAGTTTCTTCATCTCAAGTTGCAGAGGCTACAAAGATATTTGAAAATGTGTTTAGGTCGGTTAATATTGCCTTGGTGAACGAGACAAAGCAGATATTTACAAAAATGGGAATAGATATTTGGGAAGTGATAAAGGCTGCCTCCACAAAACCATTTGGATTTATGCCCTTCTATCCGGGACCCGGACTGGGAGGACACTGTATCCCTATAGACCCCTTTTATCTAACATATAGAGCAAAGGAATATGGAATATCCACAAGATTTATAGAGCTGGCAGGGGAAATAAACAGGAGTATGCCGGAATGGGTTGTGTATCGGGTAATGGATGCATTAAATGAAAAGAAAAAAAGTCTCAATGGTTCAAAAATTCTTATTCTTGGGGTAGCGTATAAAAAAAACGTGGATGACATGAGGGAATCCCCGGCACTTGAACTTATGAGAATTCTCAGTGAAAAAGGAGCAGAGGTAGACTATTCCGACCCTTACATTCCTGAACTCCCTCCTACAAGAAGGTACCGGTTTAAAAAGAAAAGCATAGATTTGACAGAAAAAAACCTTTCCTCCTACGATGCAGTAATAATTGTTACTGACCATGATGCCTTTAATTATGAGAAGATAGTAAAATATTCCAATCTTATTGTTGATACAAGAAATGCAACAAAAAATATAAAGGAGGGGAGAGAGAAGATAAGAAAGGCATAAGGAGGTAGAGAGATGGAGTTTATTTTTCTTATTGTTCCGGTAAGTTCAATAGTTGCTCTGGGGTTTGCAGTCATACTTATTTTTTATATTCTGAAAAAACCCGAAGGAGGACCTTTACTTGTAAGAATTGCAGAAGCTGTTAGAGAAGGAGCAAGAGGTTATATAAGAAGACAGTACACAGTGGTCTCCATATTTTTTGGAATAGTCTTTGGAGTTCTTCTTCTGCTTGCGGTTCTTAGACTTGTACCCCCACCGGTTCCATTTGCATTCCTGACAGGGGGGTTTTTCTCCGGACTTGCAGGATTCATAGGACTCTCAGTCTCCACAAGAGCATCTGCAAGAACTGCATATGCTGCAAAGAGATCGCTTAATGCCTCATTAAGAATTGCCTTCTCATCCGGAATGGTTATGGGACTTGTTGTGGTAGGGCTTGCACTCCTTGATCTTTCAATATGGTATACACTGCTTAACTGGATATATAAAGCAAAGCCTTTATCTGAAAAAATAGAGATAATAACATCCACAATGCTTAATTTTGGCATGGGAGCCAGTTTTCAGGCTCTTTTTGCCAGAGTTGGTGGAGGAATATTTACAAAAGCAGCAGATGTAGGAGCAGACCTTGTGGGGAAGGTGGAAAAGGGGATTCCGGAAGATGACCCAAGAAATCCTGCAGTTATTGCCGATAATGTAGGGGACAATGTAGGTGATGTCGCAGGGATGGGGGCAGACCTTTACGAATCTTATGCAGACTCAATAATAGCGACCATGGCACTCGCAGTGGCTGCGGGTCTCGGGCTCAAGGGAGTTTTACTGCCCATGGCTATTGCAGGGGCAGGGCTTTTCTCTTCCATTATAGGATACTTTTTTGTGCATACGAAAGAAGAGGCTACCCAGTCTGCTCTTATATGGGCATTGAGAAGGGGGATATATGGAGCATCCTTTCTTGTAGCAATTCTCTCCATACCTGTTGTTTATTTTGTTATAGGAAGAGAAAACATGGGGGTCTATCTCTCTATCCTCTGTGGACTCTCTGCAGGGGTTATTATAGGGTTCTTTACCGAGTATTTCACATCCGATACCTATCCTCCCACAAGAGCCATATCAGCATCCTCTGCCACTGGACCTGCAACTGTAATTCTTGAGGGGTTATCTGTAGGAATGCTTTCCTCGGTCCCGGTGGTTATAACTGTGGTGCTTGCAATCATAGGGAGCTTCCTGTTTGCAGGGGGTGGGGTTAATTTCAATATGGGACTGTATGGGGTGGGGATAGCAGCAGTGGGAATGCTTTCTACACTTGGGATAACGCTTGCAACCGATGCTTATGGACCAGTTGCAGACAATGCAGGAGGAAATGCCCAGATGTCCGGACAGCCTCCCATTGTAAGGGAAAGAACCGATGCTTTGGACGCCCTTGGAAATACCACTGCAGCCACAGGTAAGGGATTTGCAATAGGCTCTGCTGCTCTTACTGCCCTTGCTCTTCTGGTAGCATATAGAAATGAAATCCTTTTAAGAGGTAAGAGTATAGAGATAGTAATTACAAACCCACGGCTTCTTGCAGGAATATTTATAGGCTCCATGCTTGTCTTCTGGTTTTGTGCACTCATAATAAAAGCAATAGGAAGGGCGGCGCAGAGTATTGTAATGGAGGTGAGAAGGCAATGGAAAGAGATACCAGGGCTTAGGGAGGGTAAGAGAAAACCAGAATATGAGAAGGCAGTGGTGATATGCACAAGGTCAGCCCAGAGGGAGATGATCCTTCCTGCTATCTCCTCCATGATTGCCCCGATCGTAACCGGGATCCTCTTAGGGGTGGAAGGAGTATTGGGGCTGCTTGCAGGGGCAATTACCACCGGGTTTGCAATGGCAATTTTTATGGCAAACTCCGGAGGAGCATGGGATAATGCAAAGAAATATATTGAAAAAGGTAATTATGGAGGAAAGGGCACAGAGGCTCATAAAGCAACAGTTGTAGGGGATACGGTAGGAGACCCCTTAAAGGATGCAGCAGGACCATCCCTCAATATTCTTATAAAAATGATGTCTATGGTATCCATAGTATTCTTGGGCCTGGTTCTTGCAGTAAGCATATTTAGATAAAATGTTTTTAATTCTCTATTTAATACCTTTAATGGAGTTTTCAGAAAAACTATTTGATTTTGGTTGTGCTCCTCTCACTTTTATTTATTCCCACCGATTTTATGTAAAAAATAAAGGAAGAGAAAAACTAATTATAAAAAAAGTAAGACCCGACTGTGGGTGTTCCACAGCTCCAGTGGAAAAAAGCGTTATTCCACCCGGAGATAGTGCAGCAATAGATTTTATATTTGATTCATTTGGTTTTGAAGGAAAGGTGAAGAAGAAAGTATATATTCATTCAAATACTGGGATAGACTGGATAGGTATAGAGATAAATTTGACAGATAAGCCAGAGATTCCGTTAAAATTTGATAAGGTAATAATTGCAAAGACCTCCAAGGTTAAAAAGGATACACTTTTAAACATCAAAAATTTAACAGAGAAAAGAATAAGGATAAAGGTAATAGCCATTGATAAGAGTGTGGTGAAGAAGGTTTATCCTTGCTCCTTAGAGATACTCCCGGGGAAAAGAAAAAAACTGAGTATAAAGATTAAAGGGAAGAAAAAGCGTAACTATGGATGTATTACCCTTGAAGCAGAACAAGAGAAAAAGAAATGGAGATTTACAGTGCCTGTGGCACTGATTAAAGAAGGTTGACATTTTTAAATTTTTGCATAATATTCTAAAAAAGGAGGAAAAATGAAGAAAGCTGCAACACTGGTTATAATCACATCGCTTCTCGTTCTTTGTCAACCCACAGTGGAGGTTCCAGACCTGAAGAATTCCACTGTGGAGAATGCAAAGGTTGCCCTTCGCAATAGAGGGCTTCTTGTAGAGGTTACTGGAGAAATAGAGTCGGCTGATGTAGCAGAAGGTTTGATTGCAGAGCAGTCCCCTATGGCAGGGTCTGTGGTAAAGAGAGGAACAACTATTAAGGTATGGCTCTCCAAGGGAGTGCCGGAGAGAACCGTACCTTATCTTGTTGGTCTTTCTCTTGCAGATGCAACCCATAAACTGGATCTCCTTAACCTGAAAATTGGAAAGATAGAAAGTGAATATTCAGATGAGGTTCCAAAGGATCATATCATAGCCACCCAACCTCCATCAGGGACAAAGATTCCAAAGGGTTCTGCTGTAAATCTTGTGGTTAGCCTTGGACCGAAACCTGTAGAAACGGTTGTTGTTCCAAAGGTAGTGGGATACAAGCACAGAAAGGCTGAGCGAATCCTTAAGTCAAAAGGGCTCGGGGTAAAGAAGATTTTTAGGGTGAGCACTGAATATTATGAGGGGACCGTTTATGGGCAAAAACCATCTGCAGGGGAAGTTGTTCCAAAGGGAACCGTTGTAACACTTTATGTGGCGACTGTTCTAAGGTAAAAGCTCCTCTCTTTAAGCGGGTCCAAGAGATAAGGACCCGCTTCTTTATTTTATGGATTTTGTTGAAAAGATAAAAAAAGCATTAGGAAATGATAAGGTAATAACAGATAGGGATATTATAAGAACATATCTCAAGGATGAGACCGCAGAACTCGAAGGAAGTGCAGAGGTTGTTGTAAGACCCAAAACAAAGGAGGATATAAGAGAGACCATAATAATAGCCAAAGATTTTAAAATCCCTGTGACACCGAGAGGAGCCGGGACCGGAGTCAGTGGAGGTGCGGTTCCCATAAAAGGAGGTATTGTTCTCTCCACTGAACAGATGGATAGAATAATAGAAATAGATAAGAAAAACAGAATTGCTGTAGTAGAGCCAGGAGTTATAACTGGAAGACTTCAGGAAGAGGTAGAAAAACTTGGGCTTTTCTACCCCCCTGATCCTGCAAGCTTAGACTCCTGCACCATAGGAGGAAATGTTGCAGAGAATGCAGGAGGTCCTCGGGCAGTTAAATACGGTGTCACAAAGAATTATGTCACTGGTATAGAATTTGTAACCGGAAACGGGAATATTGTATTTGCTGGAGGAAAGCTCCATAAAAATGTAACAGGATATGACCTTCTGGGAATTCTCATAGGTTCGGAAGGGACCTTAGGGATATTTACTAAGATATTTCTAAAACTACTTCCCCTTCCAAATTATCAGGTTGATATTCTTGTGTCATTTGAAGATATTGAGGATTTAATAAATGCCTTTGAGGAAATATTTCCAAGATTTCTACCGGTAAATATTGAATTCGCAGAGAAGAAAAGTATACAGCTTGCTCAAGAGTTTCTTGAAGAAAGGATGATAATAAAGGATGCTGGAGCCTATTTAATAATAGGGTTTGATGGCAATGATATGGATGCAATTGAAAAAGAGTATGTTGAAGTAGGGGAGATATGCATGAAACACCATGCAATAGATGTGTTCGTGGCAGATAATAAAAAGACCAGGGAGAGATTATGGAAGGCAAGAAGGTCTATGCATGATGCAGTAAAGGCAAAAAGTCCAGTGCTGGAAAGAGAGGATGTGGTGGTTCCAGTGTCTGAACTGAAAAATCTTATATATATCATAAGAAAACTTTCAGATGAGCATAAAATGGATATTATTGCCTTTGGGCATGCAGGAGATGGAAATGTTCATGTGAATATTCTTAAAGGAGAGATGTCCCAGGAGGAGTGGAGAATTAAAAAGGAAAAAGTTGTGCAATCCCTTTTAGAGAATGTTGTAGTACTCGGGGGGACCATCTCAGGAGAGCACGGTATAGGGGTGGTAAAAAGGAGATACCTTTCTATGGCTGTTGGGGAAGACTCTATTAAGCTATACCGTGCTATAAAATCTGCCTTAGACCCTCAAAATATCTTAAATCCAGGAAAGATAATATAGAGACTAAATTTCGCCCTTCTCGTAAAGCCTTTTCTGTTGCTCGTATATATCTTTAAGTATTGCATTTAAGTCATAGGTGTATGACCATTCCGGGTAATCATTTTTAAACCTTTTTACACTGCTTATATACCATATATGGTCTCCCTTTCGTGGTTTATCCACATACTCGTGTTTTATCTTTTTGCCTGTTATTTCCTGGATTAATTCTATAGCCTCCAGAATTGAGCAGTGGCTGTGCCTGCTACCTCCCATATTGTATACTGCTCCAGTTTTTGGGTTTTTAAAAAAATGATAAAAGGCATTCACAAGGTCATAGGAATGGATGTTATCCCTTACCTGTTTTCCTTTATATCCATAAATATAATAGGTCTTACCAGTAATTGCACATCTAACCAAGTAAGAGAGAAACCCATGGAGCCTTGTCCCGGAATGGGCTGGTCCAGTGAGGCATCCTCCTCGAAAGCATGCGGTCTTCATACCAAAGTATCTCCCGTACTCCTGAGTGAGTACATCCGCTGCAACCTTGGATGCACCAAAAAGAGAATGAAGACTTTTATCTATACTCATGGATTCATCTATACCTTCATAATAAGGGTGACTTTTTTCCAACTCGTACCTGCTCTTTAGTTCTATTAAAGGAAGTTTATTTGGGGTGTCTCCATATACCTTATTTGTTGATACAAATATAAAGACAGCTTCTGGAACCACCTGCCTCGTTGCCTCAAGGAGATAAAGGGTGCCCAAGGCATTCACGGTAAAATCTGTAATCGGCTCCTTGGCAGCCCAGTCATGAGAAGGCTGAGCCGCAGTATGCACTATAAGACAGGGTTTATATTTTTTCATCAATTTTAAAATAGCCTCATAATCTCTTATATCTATATCGTAATGAGTATATCTTTCTTTATACAGTTTGAGCAGTCTTTCTTTATTCCATCTTGTGGATGCCTCTTTCCCGAAGAAGTATGCTCTCATATCATTGTCAATACCCACAATATCCATTCCAAGTTTTGCAAAAAACTCAACGGTTTCAGATCCTACCAATCCTGAAGACCCGGTAACAAACACCACATCATTCACTTCTCCTCCTTTTTTATATAGTTTAAAATCTTGGTTGAAATTCTTTGGTTCGCTGAAAGGTGTATACTTCCTATTCTTTCTGCATTATATTTTAGCTTCTTATAATAATCTTTATATTTTAAAATCTCTTCGATTTTTTTGCTTGCCTCCTCTGCATTCTTTATCCATACCCCTGCTTGGTTTCTGGTTAAGTAATTGGCAAATCTTATCTCCTGATAGGAGCCCGCAAGAGGAGTTATCACCACCATTGGTTTTCCCAAGGCAAGAGACTCTGCGATGGTAACAGAACCTGGCTTGCTCACAATTAAATCTGCTGCATACATGATTTCCGCCATGTTTTCCACCACCCCCAGGACCCGCAAATTTTTCATCCTTTCTCTTTTTAATTTCTCGTATATCTCTTTATTTTTTCCGGTTATTACTATTATCTCTATGCTTTGTCTTATTTCGGAAAGGGAGTTTATTATTTTAAAGTAATCTATCATTTTACCAAGAAGTCCTCCTATAACAAGAACTACAAAGCTTTTGGGAGGGATTTTGAGTTTTTCTTTTATTTTTTTTGCCGAATATTTTTTTACCTCTTTAAACTCCTTTCTTAGGGGGAGGCCGGAAACTATCACTCTTTCTGGGGGTATTCCAAACCTTAAAATTTCCTGATGCACCTCTTTATTGGGAGCAAAGTAAAGGTCTATACCTCTGTTTTTCCATAGACCGTGAAATGCGAGGTCTATGATTACTGTAAAAAAGTAAAGTTTATTTTTTGTTCTTTTTTTTAGACTCTCTGCAAAGGTATTTATCTCTGGTTGTATGGAAACTACCGTAGTTTTATCCTCCTTTAAAAGGTTTTTGAAAGTTCTTCCTGCATTTGAGAGTCCTATAAAAAGTTTCAAAAAGTTTTTATAAGCAACATCAAGAAGAGACTCTTTTGGAGTCATCAAGGATTTATATCCTTTTTTCCATATCCATCTTAGTTTTAAGTCGCCCCATCTCCCCACCCTGTCTCCCATATCCATAAGAGTTGAAACATCAAGTAAATTCAAAAGCAAACAGTTTTTTACCTCTTTTCTTAAATTTTGGTAAAGGGAGAAGGCTGGATAGGTGTGACCTCCCTTTCTTGAGCTGTAAACTACGATAAGATTCAACCTAAAAGAGAGGCTTTTTCTTTGAACCAGGATATTGTATTATTTAGACCTTCTTCTAAGGGGACCTCTGGTTTCCAATTCAGAAGTTTCTGGGCTTTTGAAATATCAGGTTTTCTCCTCTTGGGGTCATCAGGAAGCATTGGGAGAAATCTTAAGGAGCTTTTTGATTCGGTGAGCTTTTTGATGGTTTCTGCGAGTTCTATTATGGTTATTTCCTTGGGGTTCCCTAAGTTTACCGGCTCATGGATCTCCTTCTCCAGAAGCCTTAACATTCCTTTTATCATATCCGATATGTAGCAAAAGCTTCTGGTCTGTTTACCATCCCCATATATAGTAAGGGGCTCATTTTTTAATGCTTGGGTGATAAAGTTGGGGATTACTCTTCCATCATCTGTTCTCATTTTAGGTCCATAGGTATTGAATATTCTTGCTATTCTTATTTTGAGATTGAATTCTCTATGGTAAGCCATGGTTAATGCTTCTGCGAATCTTTTTGACTCATCATATACTGCTCTTGGGCCAGTAGGGTTTACATTACCCCAGTATCTTTCGGTTTGAGGATGTTGGAGGGGGTCTCCATAGACCTCTGAGGTGGATGCAAGAAAGAAAATCGCTTTTTTTTCTTTTGCCAGTTCAAGCATATTCAAGGTGCCCAAGGCTCCAGTTTTCATTGTTTGGATTGGGTATTTAAAGTAGTCTTTGGGACTGGCAGGGGAGGCAAAATGCAGTACTACATCAATATCACCCTTTATCTCTATTCTATTACATATATCGTGATGGATAAACTCAAAATTTGGGTCCTCTAAGAACTCTTGAATATTTTGTTTTCTCCCTGTAATGAGGTTATCAATAACTATTACCTTTTCTTTTTGTTTTAAGAACCATTCCGAGAGATGGGATCCAATAAACCCCGCCCCCCCGGTTATAAGAACCCTCATCTTCCTATCCCTTTATAAAAAAATCCCATTTTCTTCATTTTTTCTGGTTCATAGATATTTCTTCCATCAATTATTACTGGAACGCGCATTAATTTTTTAATCTTGGTAAGGTCAAGGTTTTTAAACTCCTCCCATTCTGTTACTATTGCAATGCAATCACTTCCTTTTGCCACTTCATAAGGATTTTTACAGAACTTTACATCTTTCAATGCATCTATTCTTTTTGCCTTTTCCATTGCTTGGGGGTCGTATACTTTTATTTTTGCCCCTTCATTTTTTAAATAATAAATTATATCTATAGAGGGTGCAAATCGCATATCATCGGTATTGGGTTTAAAAGAAAGCCCAAGAATTCCTATTGTCTTGCCATTGAGGTTCCAGAGGGTTTCTTTAATTTTTTTCACAAATCTTAATTTCTGTCCTTCATTTATGTTTAGAACCTCTTGTAATAATTTGAAATCGTATCCCAGTTCCTTTGATATATGCATGAATGCGGAAAGGTCTTTTGGAAAACAGAATCCTCCAAATCCTACTCCTGGATTTAGAAACTCCCTTCCTATTCTTCTATCCAGTCCAATGCCCTCAGCAACTTCCAGGACATCTGCCCCTGCCTTTTCACATATCACTGAAACTGCATTTATAAAGGATATCTTCATTGCAAGAAATGCATTGGAGGCATGTTTTATCAATTCAGCACTGGATAGGTTGGTGACCAGAACCTTTGCATGGAGGGGTTCGTATATCTCCAAAAGCAGTTTTTTTGCCTTTTCGCTTTCAACTCCTATAATTACCCTATCCGGATGCAGGAAATCCTTTACTGCACTTCCTTCCCTTAAGAACTCGGGATTACATGCTATATCAAAAGGAGCATTGTATTTATTATACATCTGAATTATCCTTCTTATCCACTGGTATGTTCTCACCGGAACCGTACTTTTTTCAACGATGAGTTTGTATTCTTTCATATGATATCCAATATTTCTTGCCACATCCTCCACTGAAGAAAGGTCTGCCTCTCCATTCTCCTTCGGAGGGGTTCCCACAGCAATAAATATTACCGTGGAATTTTTTACTCCCTTCTCCATTTCAGTGGTAAA
This sequence comes from uncultured bacterium, assembly GCA_964623485.1. GTDB lineage: Bacteria > Hydrothermota > Tepidihabitantia > B3-TA06 > CAYQJV01 > CAZUTC01. The sequence goes on from CAZUTC010000014.1 coordinate 12,230, forward strand.
GACAAGAGACCCCTTCCGAAGTCCTTCTTTTACCAGTTCTTCAAGTCCGGGTTCATAAATTGGAGATTTCCCTTTTTTTAAAAGTTTTATTTTCTTTTCATCCTTATCAACACATACAACTTTATGACCCATTTTGGAAAAACAGGCTGCAGTTGTTAAGCCTACATATCCTGCACCTACAACAGTAATATTATGGGGCATTCCATTAATTATATCTTTAATTTTCCTAATGTCAATTTGGTTTTCAGCAGGTTAAATGAAGAGCACAAACCACTCTTCTCCCCTTTTCCATATATTCATTGAATTTTTTAACCGCCTCTTTTGTTGAATAAATTTCTGTTTTTATTCCTCTTTTTTCTACTTCTTTTACAACATTTTCTGGAACCTTCATGATACCGGAATATCCGGTACCTATTATTAAAATTTCAGGTTTATAATCAAGGATCTCTCCAATATCTTGGGTGCACATTACATGTCCCTCCTTTCTCCACCAGTTTTCGCTTATTCGGGAAGGATATACAATTAGATCTTTTGTATAAATTTTTCCGTTAATCTTTATTCTGCCAAATTGATACTCTTCAATTTTCATTACTTATAGAAAGGGCAAGAGATTCATACTATATCTCTCCCAAAACCTTTACCCATACAACCCCGGGGAAGCGAAGAAGTGAGGATATAAGGCTTGGGGAGGGATTAACCTTTATTTTCTTACTTCTTATTTTTAATCTTTCTTTATTATTTGGTCCCTCTCCATTATAAAGGTGAATATGGAGTTCAGTATTTCCAGGGTACTTTTTAAAAAGTTCAAAGAGATTTTCTATATTTTTCCCCTCTATTCCCTTAGGGTCAAAACCAAAAGCCATAATTGATACCTTAGATATTCCTTGTTCAAAGGGGATTATCATGGATGCCCGGAGTTTTGATTTTGTAGACTCTTCCTTTACCTCACAAACGCCTTTCACAATGAGTAGTTTATCCTTTTTTATTATTTCCTTAGCCTTTTCATACTGTTTATTGAATACTATCACTTCAATCTCTCCATCAAAATCTCTTAAAGATATTGTAACATAAGGGTTTCCATTTCTGTCCCTCTTCATTTTCTTGGATACCAAAACCCCTCCCACTGCTATAACCTTTCCATCCATATCTTCATTTATCCTGGAGGAAGGAACAAGCTTCAGCCCTTCGTAAAATATTTTATACTTATCCATAGGATGTCCGGATAGGTAAAATCCAAAGGTTTCTTTTTCATACCGTAAAAACTCTTCCTTTCTGGGTTTTGTCTCCTTCTTTCTTTTTACCCGTTCCCTTTCTTTTTGGTCTCCAAAGATAGAGCGTTGCATCTTCATATAGTATGTTCTTTCTTTATTTATTTTCCTCAGGGTATCATCTAAGATGGAAAGAAGGTACTCCCTATCAGGCTCCATGGAGTCAAAGCATCCTGCTTTTATCAGAAACTCGGCGCATTTTTTATTCACCACCTTTTTTGTCCGGAAGAGAAACTCTTCAAAATCTTTGAATACTCCCTTTTTTTCTCTCTCTTCTACTATAAACTCTGCAGCATTTTTTCCTACATTTTTTATCCCGCCGAATCCAAACCTTATATTTTTCCCTTCTATTCTAAAATCATAAAAACTTCTGTTTATATCCGGAGGAAGAATATTTATACCCAGCCTTATCATTTCATTTATGAACATAAAAAGTCTATCCTCTGATTTGTCCATTTCAGAGGTGAGGAGTGCTGCCATGAACTCCAAGGGATAGTTTGCCTTGAGATAGGCTGTGGTGTATGAGAGGTGGGCATAGCTTGCAGAGTGGGATTTGTTGAATCCATAACCTGCGAAGGGTTCAATAAGGTTAAATATCCTTAAAGCGGTGGTTTCTGGGATTCCATTTTTCTTTGCCCTTCTTATGAACTCATCCTTCATCTCCATCATCAATTCCGGTATCTTTTTCCCCATTGCTCTTCTTAAATTATCAGCCTCTGCCATAGAGAAACCTGCTATTTTCTGGGCTATCTGCATTACCTGTTCCTGGTAAAGAATTATTCCATATGTTTCCTTTAGTATTTCTTCAAGGGCAGGATGGAGGTATTTCACCTCTTTTTTCCCATGTTTTCTATGGAAGAACTCCTCAAGGTTAATATTTCCCAAGGGACCCGGCCTGTAAAGGGAAATAACCGCTATTAAGTCACGCATATCGTTAGGCTCCATTTTTTTAAGTATTTCTCGCATTCCATGGCTTTCTAATTGAAATATTCCCACTGTATTTCCTTTCTTTAAAAGCTCAAAGGTATTTTCATCCTGTAAGGGAATGTTCTTTGTATCTATGGATATACCTCTTTTTTTCAGAAGCTGTACGGTGTTTCTTATTACTGTGAGGGTTCTTAATCCCAAAATATCCATTTTCAAAAGACCTATATCCTCAACAGACTTCATATCATACTGGGTGCACACATCCTGGTCTGATTTATAAAGGGGTAAAAACTCAGTTAATGGTTTTGGAGTTATTACCACCCCTGATGCATGGATTGAGGCATGCCTTGCTACCCCCTCTAATTTGGTAGCGATTTTAAACATTTTCTGATACCTTTCATCAGAGTTAATAATTTTTTCAAGTTCTTTGTTCAAAATTATGGCATCTCGTAAAGAAAGACCGGGAGTAATCATTTTTGCTATTCTATCCACCTCTCCGTAAGGAATATCCAGAACCCTTCCCACATCTCTTATGGCAGCTCTTGCCTTCATGGTATCAAAAGTTATTATCCTTGCAACATTTTCTCTTCCATACTTATTTCTTATATACTCTATCACATCATCTCTTCTATCATCTGCGAAATCAATATCTATATCGGGTAATGTGACCCTTTCAGGGTTTAAAAATCTTTCAAAGATGAGGTTGTATTTAATGGGGTCTATTTCTGTTATATCTAAGCAGTAAAGCACAAGGCTTCCTACTGCAGAGCCTCTTCCGGGTCCAACCGGGATTTCATTCTGTTTTGCATAAAGTACTATATCTCGCACCACAAGAAAATATCCTGCAAAGCCCATCCTTTCTATTATTGAGAGTTCATGCTCCAGCCTGTTTACATACTCTTGGGGCGGAGGCTCTGGCTTGAACTTCTCTCTCAAACCATTTTCTGCAAGATACTTCAAATACTCAAACTCGTTATTAAACTTTTGAGGGATAGGATACTGGGGCAAGTGAAATTTTTTCTCGGTCAGGGATAAGGATACATTGCACCTTTCAGCAATATGAAGCGTGTTGTCTAAGGCATCTGGAATATCTTTGAAAAGCTTCTCCATCTCTTCTGGAGATTTGAAGTAGAGTTCCTTGGTTTCAAATTTCAGCCTTGCCTTGTCAGTTACCTTTTTACCTGTTTGAACTGCAAGTAAAATATCGTGCGCTTCAAAATCATCGGGGGATATGTAGTGACAATCATTGGTTGCCACCACCTTTACATTTTCCTTCCTTGCAAGGGCAAGGAGTTCTTTTAAAATTCTCTCGTTGTCCTGAACCCCTATGTATTGGAGTTCTATGAAGAAGTTTTCCCTTCCAAAGATATCAAGATAATCATACAGCGCCTTTCTTGCTTTTTGGGTTTCTCCTTTTGCTATCCAGAATGGTATTTCACCTTTAAGGCAACCTGAGAGGGCTATTATACCTTCCCGGTGGGTTGCAAGAATTTCCTTATCGATTCTTGGTTTATAGTAAAAACCCTCAAGATAGGCGATGGTGGAGAGATTACAGAGGTTTCGGTAACCTTTGTTGTTTTCGGAAAGGAGGGTAATGTGGTGGTTGGATTCCGGGATTTCTGGATGTATCTTCCGGTCGGTTCTTTTCCCCACCGCCACATATGTCTCTATTCCAATAATTGGTTTTATCCCCTTTGCAGATATTTTTTTATAAAATTTCACTATCCCGAACATGTTTCCATGGTCTGTTATTGCAACTGCCGGCATTTTAAATTTTTCTGCCTGTTCTGCCACTCGGTCTATTCTTGCAAATCCATCCAGCAGACTGTAATCGGTGTGCAGATGTAAATGGACAAATTTTCTTTTCATCTCCCGAAGAGTTTTTTCCTCCACAGATATCTCCTTTTAAGAACTTCTTTTATCTTTTTAAGACTTCTTTTTGCTGCCTCTATTCCCTTTTCTATACAAAAATCTATCTCTGAAAAATCGGTCCAATGGAGTTCCTTGAGATTCACCTCCACCACCACATCTGCCCTATCCAGGAGCATTCTGAAAAGTTTTAGTTTTGCCAGTTCATCACTTCTTAATATTACCTCCATGGCAGTATCAATATCTCCGGGTGGGGATGGTTCTTTACCAAAGACTACAGCAATTACCACATCTGCTCCCAGTTCAATGCATGCATTTATGGGCACATTTGCAGTAACCCCTCCATCCACCAAAAGTTTCTTCCCCATTTTTACTGGAGGGAATATACCAGGTATTGCGGCAGAAGCCTGGGCAGCCTTCCATAAAAACCCTTCTTTTATTATCACATCCTCCCCGGAATAGAGATCCAGGGCAACTGCTGCAAAGGGAATCCTCACCTCTTTAAAGGTGTGCTTTCCAAAAAGGCTTTTAAATATCTTCTCTGTTTTGTCCTTGGGTAAAAGAGAATACTTAAAAAATGTTTCTGCTATTATTTTGCTGCTTCTTAGTTTGTTTTTTAATTTTGTAAACCATCCTCCATGCTCTTTACTGAACTTGTCCAATCCCAGTTCTTGGAACACCTCAGAATCTACAAGTTTCCTTGCTTTAATTTCCAGAAAGGAGACATCGGGGTTTAAGGAATATACTCCCCCTACGATTGCTCCTATGCTGGTTCCTGCTATTGTGTCTATTCTGATATCCTGTTCCTTTAGGTATTTTAAAACACCTATATGAGCAAGCCCCTTTGCTCCTCCTCCTGCAAGGGCAATCCCCACCTTTGGCTTTTCAAAAAGCATTCTAAACCACCCTTATTTCAGTTTTAGCATAGGGGAGAAGGGCATCCCCTGTCATCAACCTTTTTTTAGAAAGCTCTTTTATATTTCTTAATATTTCAAAGACATTTCCTTTAACTCCCCATGCTCCTGGCTCAGCCATTCCCTTTATTTCTCCCTTCTCTATTACATACCCGGACAAGATGGTGTTGGAAAAGTCTCCTGTTATTTTGTTTGCAGTATGAAATCCAAGAACTGCTTTAATAAGCACTCCCTTTTTGATTTTTTTAATCATTTCTTCAAGGCTTTTTCTTCCGGGCTCTACAACCAAAGCTCTAACTGTAGGTCTTACCGGGGCTTCAATTTTATCCTCTGTAAGAATAGGTCTTCGAATTCCATTACCCGTTGAGTCTCTCTCATGCTTTACTGCAGTTTCTCTATCAAACAGAAACATTTTTAAAACCCCTTTTTCAATTACCTTGTTTATTCTGGACGGGACACCCTCATCATCAACAGGGGATGAGAGAACAAACCTTGTCTCAACTCCATTATCATAAATCGTGATTTTTCTCGAGGCGCACTCATCTCCTATTTTAAATCTTCCATAACCTTCATCAACTGCAGTTATGTACAGATGCTCAAACAGTATTGTGCGTAACATCAAGGAGAACATATAAGGATGGAGAATAACCTCTATTTCCTTCTTCCCTGCATCTATATCTTGGGGTTTAATGGTTTTCTTCTTATATCTTTTCAGAAATCCTTTCATTCTTTTTATAAAGACTTCCCAGTCTTCCATGCCTCTTTCTACCTGGACTTCAAAGTCAATGGAGTTTACCGATAAGCTTCCCATGGATACTGTGGACTCCCATATAATGGGTTCATCTGAGGAAAGGGTATATACAAAGTATCTGGATGTGTCAGCATAGGATGTAGCGGTAAATGTCTCTATCTTTTTGTATCTTAAAGCTTCCTTGGTGATTGCGTTGATTACATCCTTTAGAATTTTTGGGTTGTTGAGCGCCTTTTTGGAATTTGGATGCGCATAGCCCTTGGGAGAAAAAGGAGCGATACTTTCAAAGGAGGAGAGGTATGTTTTTTCTGTTTTTTCTAACGCCTTATCAAAGGCAAGTTCTAAAGTTTCGGAAGATACCCTTTCGGTACCTGCATATCCTATCCTCTTGTTTTTAATTATTCTTATTCCCATCTTGGAAATTCCTAATGCGGGAGATATTTTTATCTCTCCATTTTCTGATTTAACTGAAATAGATGAACTGGTGCGAAACCAGAGTTCAAAATCTTTGATTCTTTTCTTTTTTGCTATTTTTTTTGCTATTTCTATAATTTGTTTAGGTTCCTGCTTCATCCCTGTACAACCAGATGTATGTAAGGGTTTTTTCTTATCTTGGTCCATTTTGGTCCTCCATCTCCCACTGGTTTTGTTTGACCTTTCTTTCCACAGAACCCCACATCTGAGATATCCAGAGGTCCTGCAAACTCCTCTACATATCTCAATGCATAAAGTGTCTTTGCAGTGAAATTAGAAGGTTTAAGCATTTTCGTTGTTTTTCCCTGTTCCACAAGATATCCAAATTGGATACTGGAGGACATTCCTTCTTTACTTACAGCCCCTCCCAGGGTTCCCTTAAGTATTACTCCCTTTTTTACATTTCTTAAAACCTCCTTTAACTCCTTTTTCCAATGAGATTTATCTGCTGGATAGATGTATGTATTTGACATTCTGCATATTCTTTCGTCTCCTGAATCTGAAAATCCTCCTCCGTTTGGCTCCTTATTAAAATACCAGGCGGTTTCCCGGTTCAAAATAAAATCTTTAACCATGCCTTTTTCTGCTAAGATTTTCACCTTCACCTCCACTCCCTCATCATCTATCATCTCAGTTCCGAATCCTGTGGTGTATACCGGATTGCCCTTCTCATCAATTAAGGGCCCATCAATAATATTTACTATCTCTGAACCAATTCTTCCCTTTGGGATTCCCCTTTTATCAACTATTCCTGAACCTCCCTCTTTAATGATATCTCCTTCAAAGTTATGTCCTAAGGCTTCATGGATGAATACTCCTATTGCTTCTGAATCGAGAATAAAGTATTCTATTTCCTCTAATTCCTCGGGGTTTAATGTGTGGGCATCCAAGATATTGACTGCGTTTTCCATCCACCATTTTATTCTTTTTTGAACTTCCTTTTTTATTTCAAGTTTTTTCTGTTTTTCAAAAATAAGTTCAAGTCCCTTTACATCTCCTACTCTCATTCTTGTCATTGCTCTTTTATTATTCTTGCATGCCCTGTTTATTACCGAGAGGAATGTTCTTGGGATAACCTGTGTTTTAAAAACGCCGTTTGAATCAACGATAAGTTTCTCATGGTTTTCTGAGAAGAACCAAACCTCAGGGTATAAAGAAACCCGGTATTTTCTTTCTATGTTTTTCTTTATTTTCTCCACCGAGGAAAAGATAGCGAGGACAATCTCCTCGGTATCTTCTTGGAGAAATGAGAAGAGAGGGCTTATGGTATAGGTTTTTCTCCCGGGGGCAATAGGAGCAAGATTTATATTTCTTTTTGGGACCAGATTCAATAATTTTTTTGCCTTTTCTAAAACCTCTTTTAAGGTTTCCTCTTTGGGTTCTCCGGTCCGGATTCCAAATATCTTTTTCCCTTTTAAAAATCTTATATGGGTTGCGGTTCTTTGGCTTAAAGGTATTACAGTTCTTTTTCCTTCGGTTTCTTTGATTTCTATTCTTGAGAGTTTTTCATAAAGAATATCTATATAATCAAAGCTTTCCTTTGCTTTTTTTAAAAAATCCTCAAATATATTCCTCATAGATTGGATGCTTCTCTTATAAGATGTGATGCAATTATAAGTCTTTGGATTTCGTTTGTGCCTTCGTATATCTGGGTGATTTTGGCGTCTCTGAACATCTTTTCTACCGGATACTCCTTCATATATCCATATCCTCCGAATATCTGTATTGCTTCAGTGGTTACCTTCATTGCGACATTGGAAGCGAAAAGTTTTGCCATTGCAGACTCTTTGGAGATATTCTTTGCTCCAGCATCGATTGTTCTTGCTGTTTGATAGACCAAGGCTCTTGCAGCCTCTATCTCGGTTGCCATCTCTGCAAGTTTTGCTTGTATCACTTGGAAGGATGATATTGGTTTTTCGAACTGAACTCTTTGGGTAGAGTATTTGAGTGCTTCTTCAAGGGCTCCTTGGGCTATCCCAACCGCCTGGGCTCCCACTCCTGGTCTTGTCATGTCAAATGTTTTCATTGCAATTATAAAGCCTGCTCCTTTTTTCCCAAGAAGATTCTCTTTTGGGATTTTACAATCCTGGAATATCAACTCTCTGGTTACTGAAGCTCTTATTCCCAGTTTATTCTCCTCCTTACCGAATTCAAAGCCAGGGGTATCCTTTTCTACAATAAATGCAGAAAGTCCTCTTGCCTTCTTCTCCTTTGCAGTAGATGCTATTACCACATATATGGAGGCAATACCTCCATTGGTGATAAACTGTTTTGTTCCATTAAGTATAAAGCAATCCTCTTCTTCCTTTGCACTGGTTTTAATGTTTGATACATCGGACCCAGCCTCTGCCTCAGTCAGAGCAAAAGCAGCATATGCTTCTCCGGATGCTATTTTTGGAAGATACTTTCTTTTTTGTTCTTCATTTCCAAAAAGTATTATGGGATATGCAGCAAGACCATTGGCAGCATAACAGGTGGCTACTCCTCCACAGACCCTGGAGAGTTCCTCCATCACCAGAACCATTTCAAATATCCCCCCTCCAAGTCCCTCATACTCTTGAGGGATAAAGACTCTAAAGAGGTCTGCCTTTGCAAGTTCCTGCATTATTTCGTAAGGAAATTCTCCCTTCTCGTCGAGCTCCTGCCTTATGGGTTTAATTTTTTCATCAGCAATTTTTCTGGCGATCTCTTTTATCATTTTTTGCTCATCATTCAGAAAATATTCCATAACTTCCTCCTTGGAAATTTTATTAAATATTACTTATAGTTTTTAAAATGTCAAAAAAATTTTAAAAGTTATGCGGACGCTCTTTCTTTAAAAAACAGGAGTAATATAGTTTATTTTGATTATTTTAAGTTTTGGAGTAAAATTAAAAAGCATGCTTGAGCTGATTTTTTATGCGGTATTTTTAAAAGAACCGATAGACCTTATAGGAAAAGGAAAAAATGAAATACTGCTTTTCCCATCCAATGGGGATAGGGTCTATATCCTAAAGGATAAAGAGATGGATACCCTATTTCTTTACAGGAAGTTTGAGAATGTGAGAGAGATAGCCTCAGATGACGATTACCTCTACCTGAACACCGGAAAGGAGATTATGCGGATAGATAAGAAAAAAGGAGAGGGAAGGTATATATAC
>CAZUTC010000015.1:0-16324 GCA_964623485.1 uncultured bacterium
TCCAGTAATTTCATTTAGAGAAATTATACTCCTTCTTTTTAAAAAGTCAAATTGATGTATAATTCTATAGTATAGAGTCTCCTTCTCTTCTCATGGGTTCCCCTTGATGAATATCCTCAGAGTCTTTTTACCGCGACAATCTTTTTTACCATCTCCTTTTTATTTATTTTTGACTTTAAAAAGTATACACCATAACCATTTAGAGAAAGTCTTTCCTTATATACTCCCGCCTTCTTATACTCTGAAACGATCTTTTTTACTCTACAGCCTGAAACATCATACATTGAAATTTCAACATATCCATCTTTCGGGACTTCATAAGAAATCACCATAACGCTTGAAACGAGGCTTATATCAAGAGTTATTTCGTTGTCCTGCTTTTCCTCAACTCCAGTTGCTGAGAAGTTCTGTTCAAACCTGTCATAGTTTAAAGGTGAGTATGTATGGGAAGAAGGAATGAAGGCATATCCGGGTTTATGAGGAGTCACCGTATAATCCTCACCTCCGGGAAGGTTAAGAAACTCATAATAACCATCAGGGCCCGTCATATATGAATCTGTAAGATGCCCTGTAAGAGAAACTTCAACTCCTGAAACACCTGCTCCAGCTTCTGAAATAAAACCACTGATACTGAAAAACTGCCTGTACTTTATGGTCAGAACATCTGTGTTGGAGGGATCTTCGTATTTACCGGCAACATACAGGAAACCATCTTCATCCACATCTATGCCTCTCGCCTGCTCATAAGCACCCCTATCATATTCCGTTAACCACACCATATTACCTTCGGGGTCATACTTTATTATTAAAGCATCATAATCACTCCCATTGTAATTCCATCTTGAAATGTAAATAAAACCTGCCATATCAACTGTGATATGAAAAACATCATCATACACCCAAGAAAAGTAGTAAGGCTCCACGGGGTAAGAACTCTCCCATAATGTGTTACCATTTCCATCGAGTTTGACAAGAAAAAGATTCCAGTTTGTTCCATCGCCCGATATTCCCGCAACATAAACATAATTATCGGGAGAAACAGATACTCCGAGCGCAATATTTGTTCCTCCACTATAGGTTCTTTCCCACTCATAATTTCCATTTTCATCACACTTAATGAGAATAGCGTCCCAATCTGTGCCATTGTTATAATATCCTGCAATATATACAAAGCCATCCATGGAAACATCCACATCCATTGCTTCTTCATCGCTTCCTTTATCATAAATCAATTCCCATACCGGATTTCCCAGCTGGTCATACTTTATCAGCAGAAAATCTAAGTCCGTGCCATTATGAGAGTATCCCGCTCCGTAAACGGTTCCATTAAAGGTTGCTACACCATAAAATCCATCATTACTTCCCTGCACATCAATGGTTCTTTCCCACACCACATTTCCCTCAAGGTCGTATTTAATAAGTAAGGCATCTTTACCCGAGATTCCCGCTTCATAGATGAATCTATCTGTAGAGACTGCCAAGTCATTTACTATTTCGGTCTGCCCTCGGTCATAGGTTATGTCCCATTCAATATCCGGAGCTCTCTGAGCCATAACCTTTGCCCAAAAACCCACCCAAAAAAATAAAACAATAAAAGGATTAAATAGTTTCATATTACCTCCTTTCTTAAGAAGAGCATCCTGGTGAGATATGATTTAAAGAGAGAAAAATCTTATTAAAATCTTTTTTTCTCTCTCAATCACACCCTTAAACCAGGTCTCTTCTCTTTTATTTTTAAAGATACGAATTCTAAAAGTTTTTGTCGGGTTAATGCAGAATTCCATAACATTTTGTTTGGGAGGGAGTTTTATTCTGTGAAGGTTTTGACTTGAATTTAAAAAATAATCATTCTATAATTTCTTATGCCCAATACCTCTGCAATTGATATGGAAAGGGATAGAAATCCCAGTTATTACCTTTTTAAAGATTTCTGGAAAAAAATCCTTCCATCTGGTCATAAATTTTTAATTTCTGTAATATTTTTTCCCCTACCTTCGAAAAAAGAATTTTTGTTGTTGCGATTAATTTGCATTTTGGGGGGATTTTTCTTGACATTTAAATAATTTTCCTTAAACTTTTTTTATGAAAAACTCCCCGGAGAAGAAAAAAATAGGGTTTTACTGGGCTGCGTCCTGTGGGGGGTGTGAGATAGCGGTTCTGGATATCGATGAGAAAATCTTGGAGGTTGTTCAGCATGCAGATATTGTTTTCTGGCCAGTGGCAATGGATATAAAATATAAAGATGTGGAGTCCTTTGAAGATGGATATATGGATGTCTGCTTTTTTAATGGGGGGATAAGAACCGAAGAAAATGAACACATGGCAAAACTTTTAAGAAAAAAATCAAAAATTTTAATTGCCTTTGGTTCCTGTGCTCATAAAGGATGTGTCCTTGGGTTTGCTAATCTTTCCTCCAAAGAAGAAATCTTAAAAAGGGTGTATCTTGAAACTCCATCCACTGATAATCCAGAAAAAATAATTCCTTCCAAGAAGGTTGTGGGGGAGAAAGAAGAGCTCTCTTTGCCTTCCTATCTTCCATTTTTGAAAACCCTTGATGATGTTGTTGAGGTAGATTACTATATCCCAGGATGTCCTCCACCTCCTGAACTCATCTATGAAAATATTTTAAAGATAATAAATAATGAACTTCCTGAGAAAAAGACGGTCCTTGCTCCTGATGTCTCACTTTGTGAAGACTGTTCAAGAAACCCATTAAAAGAAAAGAAAATGCCTGCAGATATTAAAAGAATATATGAGATAGATGATGATCCAACCAAATGTTTTCTTGAAGAAGGAGTAATATGTATGGGACCTGTAACAAGAAAGGGATGCAACACAAGGTGTATCAATGCAAACTTCCCTTGCACCGGATGTATGGGTCCCACCTCTGAAGTAAGGGACCAGGGAGCAAAGATGATATCTTCCCTTGGGTCTATTCTTGCAATTGATAATGAGGAAAAGTATACTGCAGAGGAGATATATCAAATAGCAAGAAAGATAGTTGACCCAGTAGGGACATTTTACATGTATAGTTTTGCAAGTTCACTCCTCGGGAAAAGAAAATGAAAAGAGTTACCATAGACCCTATAACACGACTTGAGGGGCATGGTAAAATTGAGATCTTTCTGGATGAGAAGGGAAATGTAAAAGAGGCATTTTTGCAGGTTCCAGAATTAAGAGGATTTGAACGATTCTGTGAAGGAAGAAGAGCAGAACTCATGCCCCAGATCACTTCAAGAATATGTGGAGTCTGTCCAGTGGCTCACCATATGGCTTCCACAAAGGCTCTGGATGCCTGCTTTGGAGTTGAGCCACCTCCCACTGCAAAAAAATTGAGAGAATTACTGTATTGTGGCTACATTATATATGACCATATATTACACTTTTATTTTCTCGGAGGACCCGATTTTATCGTGGGTCCCTCTGCTCCAAAAGAAAAAAGAAACATCCTGGGAGTTATTGAAGTTGTTGGAGAGGATATTGGAAAAGAGGTTATAAAACACCGGGCTTATGGACAAAAAATCACCGAAATCCTGGGAGGGAAGGCAACACACCCTGTCTCGGGGATTCCAGGAGGAGTGACCAAGTCTATAACAGAAGAGGAAAAGGATAAAATAGGGGAGATGGTGGATTCATGCATTGATTTTGCTAAAAAATCCTTAGAGATATTTCACACAATAGTTTTAAGAAATGATAAGTATCTTGATATGATAAAGGATGAAGCCCATAGGCTGGAACTTTACAACATGGGACTTGTTGATGAAAAGAATCAGCTGAACTTTTATGATGGAAAAATAAGGGTTGTTTCTCCGGATGGAAAGGAGGTCTATAAGTTTCAAGCAAAAGATTATTTAAAATATATAAAGGAAAAGGTCCTTGAGTGGAGTTATGTTAAAGTTCCATATCTTTTCGAAATAGGATGGAAAGGGCTTCAAGATGGTGCAGACAGTGGAATATATAGGGTTGGACCCTTGGGAAGATTAAATGTTTCTGATGGGCTTGCAACTCCCCTGGCTCAGGAGGAGTTTGAGAAGATGTATTCCTTCTTCGGTGAAAAGCCTGTTTCTGCCACTCTTGCATTTCACTGGGCAAGGTTGATAGAACTTCTTTATGCAGCAGAAAGGGCAAAGGAACTCATTTCTGATCCAGAGATTTTAAAAGGCGAGATTAAAACAAAACCAGAGAAATTGGCAGGAGAAGGAGTTGGAGTTGTGGAGGCTGCAAGAGGAACTCTTTATCATCATTATATTCTCAATGAGGATGCGACCATAAAGAAGGTAAATCTAATTGTTGCCACAACCAACAACAAAGGGGCGATATGTATGTCTATAAGAAATGCTGCAAAAAGGTTTATAAAAAATGGGAGTATTGAAGATGAAGGGATTTTAAATCAGGTGGAGATGTTTTTTAGAGCCTATGATCCCTGTTTTGCCTGTGCCACCCATACCCTAAATGGAGTAGAAGTTGTTATTGAGATAAAAGATAGTGCTAAAAAACTCATAAAGAGGATAGGATGGGGGTCCAATGGAGATTAAAATTTCAAGGGAAAAGGTGACAAATGATTTTGTTAAAAAAGTAGAAGAGTTGAGCAATGAGAATGTTTTAAAATGTTATCAATGTGGAAAGTGCTCTGCAGGATGCCCCAGTGTTGAAGAGATGGAGGCTTTACCAAACCAGATAATAAGAGCTGTGCAGGTAGGGGAAGAAGATGAGGTTTACAAATACAATACCATATGGATATGTGCAACCTGTTATACATGCATGGTGAGGTGTCCAAAAGGAGTTGACCTTTGTAAAGTGATGGAGGCTTTAAGAACTATATACTTAAGAGATACCAAAAAAGATTATCTTTCTCCCTTGGGTATACCAGAAGAGCGTAGAGAGGAACTTCCTCAAATAGCATTGGTAAGTAATTTTAGAAAGAACACAGCATGAGGATACCGTATTATCCAGGCTGTACCTTAAAGACAACTGCAAAGGGCTTTGAGGATTCAGCCATTGCGGTTGCAAAGGAACTTGGAATAGAACTCCAAGAGATTCCTAACTGGATATGTTGTGGGACTGTTTTTTCTCTTTCCTCGGATGATTTGATGCATCTTATAGCCCCGATTCGAAATCTTCTACGGGTTCAACAGGCGGGTGAGAAACGGGTGGCTACACTGTGTGCAATGTGTTATAATACACTCAAACAGAGCAACGAGAGAGTTAAAGAGAATCCAGATGAATTAGAGAAGTTAAATGGAGTAATGTATACTGAAGAGGAAGAATACAAAGGAGAGGTTGAAGTTTATCATTTTCTTGAGATATTGAAAAATGAGATTGGTTTTGATAGGATTCGTGAAAAGGTGAAGAAACCCCTAAGGGGCTTTAAAGTAGCTCCTTATTATGGATGCTTACTGGTAAGACCTGAAAGGGTAGGGATAGATGATGCAGAGAATCCTCAAATAATTAAAGAGTTAGTGGAGAGCCTTGGAGGAAGTGTAGTTGATTTTCCATATGCTGTGGAGTGTTGTGGTTCTTATCAAACTGTTAATGCTCCTGAGGTGGTGGCTAATAGGACAAAGAGAATTATAGATATGGCAAGGGAGGTGGGAGCGAATTCCTTGGTGCTTAGCTGTCCTCTTTGTAGCTTTAACCTGGATGCAAGACAGAAAGATATTCAGGAGAAGTATCCTGGATTTTTACCACTACCTGTCTTTTACTTTACTCAACTCATGGCTTTAGCATTTGGATTTGGAAAAGAGGTCTGCCATTTTGATTTAAACTCCATACCAGTAGATGAGGTTCTAAAAGGGGTAGAGGTATGAAAAGAATAGGTGTTTTTGTATGCCATTGCGGTATAAACATTGCAGGTACTGTTGATGTAAAAAAGGTAGTGGATAAAATTAAAAATTATCCTGGAGTGGTGCATGCAGTGGATTACCTTTACATGTGCTCTGAACCAGGGCAGGCTCTCCTTAGGGAAGCGATAAAGGAGCATAAACTGGATGCAGTAATTGTGGCAGCCTGCTCCCCAACCCTTCATGAGACTACATTTAGAAATGCTGGGAAGAGTGCAGGATTGAATCCATTTATGGTGGAGATAGCAAATATAAGGGAGTATGATAGCTGGGTTCACAGGGAAAGAGACAAAGCCACAGAAAAAGCAGTAAAGATAATCAGTACAATAATTGAAAAGATAAGGATGAACGAGCCTCTAATACCTTTACGGGTGCCCATTACAAGAAGAGCATTGGTGATAGGAGGAGGAATAGCAGGAATTCAGGCAGCCTTAGATATTGCAAATGGTGGATATGAGGTGGTGCTTGTGGAGAAAACTCCTTCCATAGGAGGACATATGGCTCAACTCTCAGAAACATTTCCTACGCTTGACTGCTCTCAATGTATTCTTACTCCAAAGATGGTTGAGGTTTCTCAACATCCTAAGATAAAACTTATTACCTATGCAGAGGTTGATAGCATTGAGGGAAGCGTGGGGAATTATAAGGTAAAGATAAGAAAAAAGGCAGCCTATGTAGATAGAGAGAAGTGTACCGGATGCGGTCTTTGTATGGAAAAATGTCCAAAAAAAGTATTGTCTGAGTTTGATAGAGGACTTTCAAAGAGAAAAGCAATTTATACACCATTTCCTCAAGCAGTACCTAATAAGCCTGTTATAGATGCCTCTTCCTGCATATTCCTTAATACAGGAAGGTGCGGTATATGTAAAGAGGTATGTCCGGTTGATGCAATTAATTTTGAAGATAAAGATGAGTATATAGAGGAGGAGGTAGGAGCAGTTGTTGTTGCTACAGGATACGAGCCTTATCCTAAGGAGCGTCTTTCTGAGTATGGAAATGGAAGATACGAAAATGTTATAGATTCTCTGCAATTTGAAAGATTACTCTCTGCTTCGGGCCCCACTGGAGGGGAGATAAGAAGACCCTCTGATGGAAAGATTCCAAAAGAGATTGTTTTTGTTCAATGTGCCGGGTCAAGGGATCCTGAAAAACACAAAAGCTACTGCTCAAAGATATGCTGTATGTATACATTAAAACATGCAATGCTATACAAACACAAGGTTCCGGATGGGCAGGCATATATTTTCTATATAGATATTCGTTCTCCGGGAAAGGATTATGAGGAGTTTGTACAAAGGGGTATTGAGGAGGACCGGATTATTTACATAAGAGGTAAAGTCTCCAAGATATTTCCAAAAAATGAGAAGCTGGTTGTTTGGGGTGTAGATACTCTTATGGGGAAAAAAGTAGAGATAGAGGCTGATATGGTCGTTCTCGCCATGGCTATAGAGCCCTCTAAGGAAGGGGTGGAGCTTGCTAAGAAACTCAAACTACAGATAGATAAGGATGGATTTTTAAAAGAGGCACATCCTAAGTTAAGACCTGTGGAGGCAATGAGTGCTGGGTTCTTCTTTGCAGGGGCAGCTCAAGGTCCAAAGGATATTCCAGAGACTGTATCTCAAGCCTCAGGGGCTGCTGCAAAGGTGCTTTCCCTGTTCTCTGAACCAGAACTTACTCATTCTCCAGAGATTGCAGGGGTGGTGGAGGATTTGTGCTCTGGATGCGGAATATGTATTGGAGTATGCCCATATGGAGCAAGGGAAATGGATGAGGAGAAGAAAAAGGTTAAAGTTACCGAGGTTTTATGCGAAGGGTGTGGAGCATGTACTGCTGCCTGTCCCACAGGAGCAGCACGATTGATAAACTTCACAGATGCCCAAGTGGAGAAAATGATAAGGATTGCATTAAAGGAGGAGTAAATGTTTGAGCCTAAGATAATCGGTTTTTTCTGTAAATGGTGCACTTCTGCAGCAGCAGACCTTGCAGGAACTTCAAGAAAAGAATACCCTTCAAATGTTATCCCAATTCGGGTTTTCTGTTCAAGCAGAGTTGATGCTCAACACATTCTCTGGGCTTTTCGTAATGGAGCGGATGCAGTAGTAATAGGTGGGTGTCATCCAGGAGACTGTCATTATCAAAATGGAAATTATAAAACCCTTAGGAGGGTTACAATTTTGAAACAACTTTTAAAACAGCTGGGGATAGAAGAAGATAGACTTGTTCTGGAATGGATTTCAGCCTCTGAAGGAAATAAATTTGCAAACTTTATTAAAGAGACTGTGGAGCGTATAAAAAAATTGGGTCCTTTGAATTTATATAAAGGAGGATGATATGGAGGTAAAAATGGTTCCCATTTTTGTTATGGGACAACAGTATGAGGTCCCGGAGAATTCAACAATTATTCAAGCCCTTGAGTACATTGGGTATCAATTAAAGAGGGGGGTAGGATGTAGAGAAGGTTTTTGTGGAGCCTGTGCCACTGTTTACCGACTTCCAGGAGATTATAAGTTACGGGGAGGTCTTGCCTGTCAAACAGTTGTGGAGCCTGGAATGTATATTGCCCAAATTCCTTTTACCCCTGCACAGAAATCTTCTTATGATATTTCTCAATTGACCCCTGATTTAACTCCATTTCAGCGTTATTATCCAGAGGTCTTTAGATGTCTGGGGTGTAATGCATGTTCAAAGGTTTGTCCTCAAGAACTGAAGGTGATGGAGTATGTCCAGGCAGTGATAAGAGGAGACCTCGCAGTTGCGGCAGACCTTTCCTTTGATTGTATCATGTGTGGTTTATGCACTATGAGATGTCCTGCGGAAATGGCACAGTACAACATTGCAATACTTGCAAGAAGACTTTATGGTAAGTATCTTGCTCCAGAACCAAAGTTTTTATTGGATAGACTCAAGGAGATAGAGGAAGGAAAGTTCGATAAAGAAATGGAGGAACTCATGTCTCTTCCCAAGAAGGAACTGGAGAAGAGGTATGCAGAGAGAAAACTTGATTTTGAAGTAACTTAAAGGAGGTATTATGCCTTATCCTGAATCAATGAGGGAATCTTTAAAACTTGTGGAGCGCACAAGACCTAAAAGGGTTGAACTTGCAAAAAGTGGGAAGCCAGTGGTACCCCCCATGTCAATGCAGGAGAGAGAGGAACTATTGAAGAAGTATCATCCTGATTACCAACCCGATGCATTGAAGCGTATAAGGGTTGGACCCAATAAGGGTGAGATGATGACAGCTACTGTTGTTTCTTTATTGGAGTCCCATTCCAGGATAGACCCGGACAAGATTGACCTTTCGGCTGTGGATTACGATGTTGATGTTCTTATAATAGGTGGTGGGGGCGGTGGGTGTATGGCTGCCATCTGGGCAGCTAAGGAAGGAGCAGAGAAGATTCTTCTGTGCACCAAGTTAAGACTTGGGGATGCCAACTCCATGATGTCCCAGGGAGGTATGCAGGCAGCAGTAAATCCTCATGACTCTCCGGTTATTCATTATCTTGATGCAATGGGTGGTGGGCATTTTGATAATAAGCCAGAACTTGTAAGAGCACTCACCATGGAGGCTCCATATATCGCCAAGTTTTTAGCTGACCTGGGTGTAATGTGGGACAGAACCCCGGATGGTAACCTGCAGACAAAGTCAGGAGGTGGAACATCAAGAAGAAGGCTGCTATCCGCAAGGGATTATACTGGAGCGGAAATAATGCGAGTGTTAAGGGATGAAGTAAGAAACCATCCTGAAAAAATCACGGTTCTTGAGTTCTCTCCTGCAATAGAACTGTTACTTGATGATGAGGGTAAGGTTGCAGGGGCTATTTTAATGCAAACCGAGACCGGAGAATACATAATAGTAAGAGCAAAATCCACCATAATAGCAACCGGAGGATACGGAAGACTTCATATAAAAGGGTTTCCCACCACAAACCATTATGGTGCCACAGCAGATGGAATTGTAATAGCATACCGGGCAGGAGCAAAGCTTTTATATATGGATTCAGTTCAGTATCATCCCACCGGAGCTGTATATCCAGAGCAGGTTTGGGGCTTTCTGGTGACAGAGAAGATAAGGGGATTTGGAGGACAGCCGGTTAATAAAGCAGGTGAGCTCTTTGTCTACCCCTTGGAGCCGAGAGATGTTGAGGCTGCATCCTTTATAAGAGAGTGTGCTGAAGGAAGAGGGGTAAAGACCCCTACCGGAAGAGTGGGCATATGGCTTGACTCCCCGGTAATAGAGATACTCTCCGGAGAGGGAACCATAGAGAAAAACTTCCCCGCCATGCTTCGGCAGTTTAAGAGATTTGATATAGATATAAGAAAAGAACCAATACTTGTTTATCCTACACTTCACTATCAAAATGGAGGAATAGAGATAAACGAACGTACTGAAACAACACTTCCCAATCTCTATGCAGCAGGAGAGGTATCCGGGGGAGTCCATGGTAGGAACCGGTTGATGGGGAACTCGATTCTTGATTACAATGTTTTTGGTAGAAGAGCAGGAATACATGCTGCACAAAATGCAAAACGCACAAAAATAGGGAAATTAACACTTGAGCATGTGAAAAAGTATGAGAAGGAACTTGAAGAAGCAGGGATAAAGACCAAAAGAATAGCTCCCATACTCTTTCCCGATTATAGGAACTGGGAGGTTATTAAAAAACACCGGAAAGAGCCCGACCCCTTTGTAGGATTTGCATTAACAGGCTGGATGGAGGATTAGTCCCCTACTCTTTAACCCAAGAGATCATATAATAAATCTTGTGAATGCACATAATATAATGGTCCAAACAACCGCTGCGATGATATCAAGGATTACTCCAAATCTCACCATATCCTTTATCTTTATATATCCGGTTCCGTAGACTATCGCATTTGGTGGAGTAGCCACAGGAAGCATGAATGCCATTGATGAGGCAACTGCCCCTCCCATCATTAAAAGCAGAGGGTTAAACCCTGTTGCTACTCCTACTGCAAAAAGTACCGGCATCATCATATTTGCAGTTGCGGTATTGGATGTTATTTCGGTAAGAAAATCAACCAGAAGAATACTCAGGAAAAGAAGTAGAGGAAGTCCAAGTTTCCCAATGCCTTTTATCTGTGAGGCAATGTAGGAGGCAGCCCCGGTTTTTGAAAGAGCAGTTCCAAGGGCAAGTCCTCCTCCAAATAGAAGGAGGGTTCCCCATGGGATATTTTTATTAACATCCCAGGTGAGGGTGAATTCCCATTTTTTTAAGTTTACAGGTAAAAGGTAAAAAAGAAGAACTCCAATTATTGCCACTACCGAGTCATTAACCCAGGGGAGGTGGAACATTCTGGTCCACCATGTTCTTGTTATCCATAGAAAGGATACTGTGATAAATATTATCAGTGTATTTCTCTCTCCAGGACCCATTTTTCCCAGTTCCTTTAACTTCTCTTCAATGACTCTTTTAGATGAAAGTATTTTTGTTTTTTTCACTCTAAAGAATTTTAAGAGAAGATACCATATTAATGGAAGCATTACAATGGTTAGAGGCATTCCAATCATAAGCCATTTTGCAAATGTCATCTTCACAGAGAGGAGTGTATCTGCAAATCCGGCAAACACAAGGTTTGGTGGTGTTCCTATAATGGTTCCGATTCCTCCCACAGATGCTGCATATGCAATCCCCAGTAAGGATGCTTTTGCAAAACCTCCACTTTTTCCGGTAGAAAGTATAATTGCCAATGCTATGGGCATCATCATGGCAGTTGTCGCTGTATTTGATACAAACATTGAGAGAACCGCGGTTGCTATCATTAACCCCAGGATTATTCTGGCTGGAGAAAATCCTATTATTTTTAATATGTTTAAAGCTATTCTTTTATGAAGATTCCATTTTTTCATTGCTTCGGCAATGGTAAAACCGCCTATAAAGAGGACAACAAGGTAATGCATATAAGGAGAGAATACAATAAAATATCCAGGAAACGATGCATTTTTATAATGGGCTATGCCAAGAAGAGGAAGAAATACCATTGGGAAGAGGGCAACTACCGGAATGGGAAGAGCCTCACTTATCCATAGAACAGCCATAAGTATAGCAAGCGCGATGGTATTCTTTAATGCATATGCCTGCCTTACAACCACATCATAAAGAGAAGGTCCCTTTTTGCTTATTCCTATGCTTTTTTCCCCTGCCTTTGAAAAATCGGAAGGAATGCTTACCCTTATCTTTCTTGCCTTTTCCTCAAACTGAATAAAATTTTGAGAGTTTATTTTTTTAATTCCCATAACTCGGTTTAACTCATCTGTTCCATGGGATAAAACTACCTTTAAAGCTTCTATCCTCATTCCTTGAGTAGGAGGTAAAAAAAGGAGAATAAAAAATAGAGAAAACCCTATAATTAATCCTATACCCCTTTTCACCTCTTCAAAACTTTTTTCAACCTCTTTTTTACTTCTTTAACATCACTTGAGGTATTTATTATCTTTCCTCGTGGAGGAATGTATCTTTTCTTCATGGCAAGGTATATTTCCCAGGTTGCATCCGATACTGATTCTCTGTTTTCCTTTTTCAATCTCTCTCTTATATCATCCTCCTTTGCTGTGCATATAAATACTTCGAGCTTTACATTATTCTTTTCTGCCAGTTCTTTTATCTTTTCAAGATAATTTTTATTAGAGTATGTTGCATCTATCACTACAGACTTTCCATATCTCAGAAGGTTATCGGCAGTTTCATGAAGGGAGGCATATACTTTCTTTGTATTTTCAGGGGAATATATGTCCTCTCCAAATCCCCGATAGAAATGGGTATCCAATCTTAGACCGAACAGTTTTCTCCTTTCCACATCGCTTCTGAGCATCACCCCGTTTATGGTCTCTGCGATAATTTCTCCCACGGTTGACTTTCCAGTTCCAGGGAGCCCTGCAACAATAACAATTCTTGGTTCTTTTTTCACAGACTCAATGTATTTTTTTGCAAGAGCAAAATAAAGTTCTGCCTCTTTTTTTATCTTTTCCTCCATGGTTTCTGAAAAAAGAAACCCTTCCACCTTTCCTCTTACATATGCCCGGTAACATTTGTAAAAATCAAGAAGTGTTAATAACTCATAATCCCCTGTTTTATCTAAATACACAGAGAGTAAAAAATCTGAGAAATACTTTTTTCCTTGAAATTCCAGGTCCATTAAAAGAAAGGCAATATCTGCTGCTACATCTGAACATGCAAACCTCAAGTTAAACTCTATTCTATCGAAGAGATATGGAGTATTTTTGTAAATAAAGATGTTTCCGGTGTGTAAATCTCCATGGCATAATTTAATTCTCTTCTCTACAAGCCTTTTTAAAAAGATTTTTTTGTTTTCTTCCATAAAACTTGTTATGCCATCCTTTATAAGGTAAAATGTATTTTCATTTATGGTTCTTCCTATATAAGGTTTGGTCTGAGAAAAATTCTCCTCCCAGTTGAATCTTATTGTTTTTATTTTTCCGTATTTTTCTATTTTCTTATTTTGTTTTGCTTTTTGGTGGGCAGAGACTATTACCTTGGCAAGATTGTATATATCCTGAAGGGAGACTTTGTTTTCCTTTATAAGATTTTTCATTATGCTTTCCTGGGGAATCTCTTTCATCTTTACTGCATACTCCACAATTCTCCCCTTTGAAAAATTTATCCTTCCATTATCATTCTTTATCTTTACGATATCCAAATAAATTGATGGTGAGAACTCTTTATTGAGTTTTAACTCTCTTAAACAGTAGTATCTTCTCTTTTTAAGCGTTGAGAAATCCAAAAATCCGAAGTTAACGGGTTTTTTAATCTTATAGGCAAAATCTCCGGTTAAAAATACCCATGAGGTATGGGTTTCCTTTTTTTCTATATACTTAACTGGATGAGGATAGAAATCTTTTTTAAAAAAGGATTTGATGATTTGTTCCATTTTAAAAATTTTACCCCAAATTTATATTAAATCAAGAAAAATCTCTGAGAGTCTTATTTTTCTTGGGTGGGTTTCGTTATCTTCTGGGCGAAGAGGAGGTATCCAGTATGGGATACCATTCTCTCCTTTGGTCTTGTGCCTTCCTTTCTTACAAGAACTTCCCTTAAAAGAATTTCAAACACCTCTATTCTTGTAAATCCCATTTTCTTCAATTCTTTTGTAGTTTTTTTAATCTGCTCTATGTTTGGATTTAAAGAGACCCAGCATGCTCCACCTTTCAAGGCATCCCATGCGGCCCAGACCACCTTCCATGGTTCTGGAATATCAACAAACACCGCATCTGCATTTCTTCTGCCGAATCCTTCCTTCTCCACATCCCTTTCTATGAGTTTAACATTTTTAACATCTAAATTTTCAAGATTTTTCCGTGCATTTTCTAAGAACTCTTTTCTCTTTTCAAAAGAATAGACCCTTCCATTCTTTCCTACAATTGTGGAGAGTATATAAGTTAATGCCCCGGACCCTGTGCCCACTTCAAAAACAACATCTCCCGATTTAACTCCTGCTCTTAAGATCATGTATCCAGCATCTTTGGGATATATTATTGTAGTGGTTCTTTTCACATTCATGGAAAGGTCTTCGGTAAGGGGTTTTAAAAGGTAGAGAGGCTCTTTTTTACTGGTTTCTATCACCTCCCCGTACTCTTTTTCTAAGACTTTTTTAAGATCTATCTCTCCTAAATGGGTTGAAAATCTATCTCCTTCTATTTTTTTAATAAATTTTGCTTTTCCTGGTGAGAAAAAAAGGACCCAGTTCCCTTTTTTTATCTTCATTTTAAAGGTATCAGGATAAGAATAGTGGTTTTACCTTTGGATACTTCTGTAAATTTAATTTTTCCTTTGTGGTATTTTTCTATTACTCTTTTTGCAAGCGAAAGCCCCATTCCCCATCCATATGGCTTTGTTGAGAAACCCGAGGAAAATAACCGAGAGATAATCCTTTTCTCTATGCCTCTTCCGGTATCTTTTATGAATATAGTATAGTTTCTTTCTTTTCTTATTCCATTTATCTCTATTCTTCCCTTTTCTTTTCCTATTGCATCTATACTATTTTTTATTATATTTTCAAAGACCCATGAAAGAAGGACCCTATCTCCCACAATTTTTGGAGATGGCTGAATATTCTTTATAAATTCTATATTTGAAGGGGCTCTTTTTTTAATGAACTCTACCGTATCCTTTAATACCTCGTCTATTTTGATCTCTTCTTTTTTTGTCACCTTTCCTATTCTCGAAAACCTATCCACAATCTCTCTCATTCTTTCCACATCCTTTGACATCTCCTTTATAATATCTTCATCAAGTTTTTCTTTTGCCACCTCCATCCATCCTGAAATTGAGGATAAAGGTGTGCCAAGTTGGTGGGCTGTTTCCTTTGCAAACATCGTCCATAACCGGTCTTGTTCTCCTTTTATAAATAGAAACAAAAGAAGAAATCCAAAAATTATGAAGATGCCTATAAAGACAAACTGCACTATTGGAAAGAATTTTAACATTCGATAGGATTCAGGCATTCCAAAATGCACATACTGGAGAACCGTGTCTTTATTTACCCTGATGAATAATTCAACTGGATTCCTTTCTTTATCCAGTCTTTTTATTATTTTTTGTATCTTTTCTTTAGCAGTATCCTTTGGAGAGATATTTCGATAAAAAAGTAGATTTCCCTTTGCATCGGTTACAACAACTGGAAAGTTTATTTCTTCAATCACCTTCTCAAATATTAGATTTTCTAAAAACTGTGGAGATTCATTTTGTGTAATGTATTTAAGGTATCCTCCATAAAGATGTGCTCTTAGTTCGATATCATGTTCAAGAGCTTTGAACATTCTCTGAGAATAAAATGCCCAAAATAAAGAGACTGCGGTGAGCCCCCCTATAATATAAAGGAGAAAAAATCTTTTAAGATTCTGCAAAAATCTTTCTTAATCGGTTTTTAATTTTTTCCTCAGAATCCTCACCAAAAACAGAGGGATGCAAAAACAGGAAAGAAGGAAAATCCTTTCTTATGGTTAAAATCTTTGTTCCAATAATTAAACAAGGGTCCAGCAGATCTCCTTTACCCACATAAAAAAGAGCATTCTGTAAAAATCTCAATACCATATCAAAGGGTTTTTCCTTTAGTTCTTCTGCATTTACTACCCTCACTCCTTCTGGTGATGGGAAAGCAAAATCCCATATTACAAACTTCTCACCATAAAATTTCGAAGGCTTTCTTTTTGCTTCTTTGGGTAACTTAATATATGTTTTTAAACCCTTTATATTTGGAGAAAGGAATCTTATAATGCTTTGAAATGGATATTCAGACTGGATAAAGAAATTAAAATAGGGGAAAAACCCCCTTTTCCATGTTATCCGTAAAGGACTTTCTGTCTCAAGAGAAAATTTTAAGGAGGGAGTTGGGGAGAAGTCAACAAAAATATCTGTATTTTTTATTCTGTTTCTTAACTTTTTTATATTTTTTAAAAGGAGAGAAAGATTTTTATAGAATATTAAATCTTCAAAGAGATTTCTTGC
>CAZUTC010000015.1:16334-21246 GCA_964623485.1 uncultured bacterium
TATTTGAGGCAATACTAAACAAACCTTTTTATTCTTTTCTTTTTCTGCAAAAAGTTTTGCCCATAGAAAGGAAAGTCCCGCACTTCCCCGGCTATCCGGTATTAAAAAGAGAATCTTTTTGTAATTTTTTAAAACCTCTGTAATATTTACCTCTCTCTCCAATCTCCTTCTTTTAAATATAAGAATTAAGCTGTTAAGGGGATTCACATCTTAAGAGGATTTTTGGGAAAGGTAATGTTCTCCAAACTCAAATGAGTACCGATGGATGTATTCGGTATAATACTTTAGTGGTTGAGGGGGACTTCTTTTTATTTTATCTAAGGGATTTATTGTGTCTGAACCATATGTTAAGGACCATAATCCACTAAAAGAAGGAACCATAATAAAATATGTTTTAACAATGGAAAAGAACTTTCCAAGTTTTTCTCGGTAAGATTTTATAAAATTAAATTGATAGGCTGGAGATTCTGTCTGGGCAATATATATTCCCGGAGAGTTCATGCAGTTCTTCACATTCTGCATAAACTCCTCTTTTATTAATGTTTGTGCTGGACCTATTGGTCCTGGTCCCACTGGATCTGTTGAATCTATAAGAACAATATCAAATTTCTCAGAACTTTCCTTTACAAACTTGCTTCCATCCTCGTGTATTATTTCCACTCTTTCATCTTTGAATCCAGAAGAGAGGGAAGGGAAATATTTTAAGGAGGCTTCCACAACTTCCCGGTCAATATCCACCACCACTATTCTTTTTATCTCCGGATACTTTACCAGTTCTCTCACTGCTCCCCCGTCTCCTCCTCCTATTATTAATACCTGTGATGGCTTGGGATGTAAAAGGACTGCAGGGTGTACCAGCATCTCATGGTAGATAAATTCATCAAAATCAGTGAGCATTATCTTTCCATCTAAGATCATCATTCTACCAAAAGAGTAGGTATCCACTATTTCCAAAATTTGATACCGGGTTTTCTTTTTTAAAAGAACTTCCTTTATCCGGAAAGAAAACTTAAGGTCCGGGGTATAATATTCGGAGTACCAGAGTTCAGTATTCAGAGAAGTATCCCCCGTTTTAAATCCAATCGTGATACATGTTTTGGCTTGAGAACCTCTTCAAGATACTCTATTGCCCTATCCACATCCACATCCTTACTGCAGGAGAAAAAGTCTATGGCTGCATAGCCATATTCGGGCCATGTATGAACTGAGAAATGAGATTCTGCTATGACCACTACTCCAGAAATTCCATGAGGGTTAAAATGATGAAAGGTTGTCTTTACAATTGTTGCTCCTGAGATTTCAGATGCCTTTCTGAAAGCCTGTTCTACTAAGGCAGAGTCTTGTATGATACTTTTGTCGCATCCATAAAACTCCACGATGGTATGGATACCTAATTCTTTTCTCCCTGTCTTCTTCATCGCCATCCATACTCACACCCCGCACCACTCACGGGTTTTTGACTTTCCATACCATCTCTCATTGGGGTATATGTTCGGGGGAACATATGCTCTTTTCATAATTTGAATAATACACAAAATTTTCAAAAAGTCAAGTTTTTATAGAATTCCATAACATATTATCTTATTTTAAAGCCTGGAGGGGAAAGTATGTAAGGAGTAGTCCTCTTAGCTTTTCCTATTTCCAGAGTAGAGATAAGAATGCTGGGTATCCTTGCTCTTTTTTGTTTTACTTCATCTCCTGTTGCAATTATCCGGTTCAACATATCCAAGGAGGAAAAAAGTGTCATTTTAACCCCTTTTATTGGTTCCTCCCTGCCATCTGTATAGATCCGGTATGCCTCTGTGGCAATGAAGTTTCTTCCATCAGGGTATAAAGAATTTATAAGTATTCCGTAAGGTTTTCCGGTTCTTTTGCATTCTGCAATCAATTTTTCTTTTAACTCTTCCAAGGGGAAGGTTATACTTGATTCTACGAATAGATTTGAAATCCTGGGTTTTGGTTTTTCCCAGATTCCTCCCCTTGCATGTCCATTGGACTTTAACACTTTCTTTATAGGAGTCCGTGACATTAGAAAATTTTTCAAAACTCCGTTTTTTATGAGTTCTACTCTTTGGGAGGGAACCCCTTCATCATCGTATCTGTAATAACCAGGAAGGGCGTGTCCATTAAATTCTTTTAGTTGGGGGTCATCATATACGCTTAAAAAATTGGGAAGTACAAGTTCATTTATTCTTTCAGACATCCCGGTTTCCCTTACAAGCTCTCTATCTCCTATGATTACAGATTCCAAGGCTTTTTGTAAGAGTACCGATGCTCCAGAGGATGTAATAAGCACCGGACAGTTAAATGGCTTTGTTTTTTCTGCATCCTTCATTTTCTTTAAAATTTCTCCTATTTCCCGAATGGCTTCTTTAATCTCTTCTTCATCAAAGGAGTTCTCATCCCATGCATAGAATTTTCTTTCCTCTTTTAATTTAAAACCATCCTTTGTGATTGTCTCAGCCCATACCTTTATTTCGTATATAAGGGTTCCCTCCTGTATCTTTGTGCCCTCACTATTAACTATGTATCTGTTTTTTATCTTTTCTGAGAAACCTACCTGACCTTTCGTTAGAAACGGATACTTTTTAAACTCTTTGGAGAGTTTTTTGAGTTTTTCTTTCCAGAAATTTGCATCTGCCTTTGCCTTCTTTTCTTCTCCTATGAAAATCCTGGGAGGTTCCTTTGAAAAATCGGGAATCTCATCTTCTTCTACCTCAAGGATTCTTTCTCTCTTTCTTTTTTCATAATCTGAAAGAGCCTTTTTATAAAGGTAATCCAGAATACTCCATAATTGATGTCTTACCACATACTCGTCGTTATCCAGCGGTGCCCGGGTATATAGAAATTTCCATCCTTCCTGGAAAAAAGTAAGTCCTCTCTTTTTAAGCCCGGTATTGTCAAACTCATAACTTCCCACCCTTACCTCTGCGTATACTCCTCTTTGCCTCTTTTTTGAAAAAGTGGTTAAGACCCCAAAATCTGTATTTATTATTAGATTTTCTTCTTCAGTTATCCTCACAAGTATAAAGTAGGGAGTAGGCTTTTCTTGTATGGAAAGACTGTCCATGGCTCTTTTTATCTCCTTTTCCATGGCATAAAGTATTGGATTTTCTTTATTCTCTGCTAAGAGAATTAAAAATGGTAGCATCATTAATAAAGTTTTTCTTTTCATTTTTCACCTCCTGGTGGAGGAAGTATGGGAGGTTTTTCTCTTGTTTCTGGAGTTTTTGTTACTTCTATCTCAGATAGAAGTATTGAGGGAGCCACAAGGGCAACAGGTATACTTCCTGACTCTGCACCACAAAATCCATTAAAGACCTTTGGGTCATCCCCAGCTGCAATTACCTTATCAAGGCTCATTAAGGGAGTTCCCCCAAACTTTATACCCCTTACCATTTTTTCCTCTCCGGTTTCTGCATCTATCTTATAGACAATAATGGGTTGAGATTGGAAGGCTTCCATTAACCATCTACCTGTATATGTTGCGCCTCCCCATGACTTTACAAATATTAATCCGAAGGGCTTTTTCTTTTTTCTTGCCTCCTCAATGAGCATTTTCTTCAACTCCCCTATCTTTTTTGGCTCCGAAGTCTCCACAATAAAGTTCCCCTGTCTTGGATAGGGAGTATCATTGCCCCAGAATGCGTTCTCCATCTGGGCTCTTCCATGTCCATTGGAATGCAAGAATCCTTTTATTGGTTTCCTGGACATTAAAAAGTTAACAAGGACTCCATTTTTGATTATATCTACTCTTCTTGCCTTTACTCCTTCATCATCATAAGGGTAGTATCCATTTAATGGTTGTCCTTTATAATACCTCAGTGTAGGGTCATCATAAACGGTAAAAATTGGAGAAATGACCTTTTTACCCAATTTGTCTTTGAAGGTCTCGCCAGCCCCCCTTGACTCCACCCTTTGAGCCTCAACTCTATGCCCTAATACTTCATGCATGAATACCCCTGAGGCAGGAGAAAGAATTAAGGCAGGTCCAGAGTATGCTTCAAGAGCCTCCGCTTCTTTGAGTTGCAAGAGTTCATCTATTAACTTCTCAATCTTTTTAATTACAATACTGTCCGAAGGAAGCTCATCTTCACTCCATCCAAAAAAGCTCTCTAAATTTTTTACCCAGTTTCCATCCTCTGCTTTAGTGGAAGCAAAAATTCTTAAGTAATAGTAAAGATTTCCATATACCACAGTAGAACCTTCACTGTTCACAAAATACTTGTTTACCGCAGTGCAAGAAAAACTTACACTCGATTTTATTATCCATGGATATTTCTTAAAAAGTTTCGAATACTTCCTTAATTTCTCTTTCCATTTTGAGATGTTTACTTGAGGTGTTTTTATCTCCCCTATATATGAAACCTTTGGCTCTCTTGAGAAATCAGGAACATCCCTTTTTTTAACTTCCCTTGCTCTCCTTCCTTTCTTTTCTGCAAATCTCTTTATTGCTCTTTTGTATCTTTTTTCTGTAAGTTGCCAAAGTGTGTGCCTTAGGACATCTACAGCATTCTCTAAGGGAACCGGAACATTCATATATTCACTACCTTCTGTTTCATTAAAGTAGCCTGTCTCTTCTCCAAAGTCTGGTGAACTGTCAAACTGGTAATCTCCTATCCTCACATCTACTGCGATGTATCTTTTACTGAATGAATCAACGGAAATGAGAGCTCCCATGGAGGCGGAAATACTCACGCCTTTTCTTTCTACCAGCATGTAACTTATAAAATAGGGAGGAGGTTCATTTTCTATCTTAAGCTTTTTAGTGCATCTTTTGATCTCCTCTTTCATAGCCTTTATTATGGGATTTTGAGCATAAACAAAAATAAAGAAAACTCCAGAGAGATAAAAAACCTTTTTCATCTTTCCTCCTTTTTAAATTTTACGGGATGAAAATTTTTTGTCAAGA
>CAZUTC010000016.1:0-21056 GCA_964623485.1 uncultured bacterium
CAAAAGCATCCCTCGTTTATTCGTAAACGCCTCTCCACCACCTCTCGCTCATTGCTTTTAACTTGTCAAGGTCTTTTACCTTCATAACACACTATAATAATTCTGGATTAATAAATAAATCTATCCAAGGTAATTTATAGGTAAATAAATAAAAAATATGTAATTAGTATTGCCCAGGAGAATCAACCATTAAGGATTTGGGCCTCCCATAAATGGCGGGTAGCAAATACCAAGTCAGTAATATTATCCAAGGTATCATCACTGTGGAGAAAATCCGCGAATACCAGAAATTTTTGATTTTTTTCTTTGTTTCTTTTTTTGAGCAAAAAGTATTCTCCTATACTCAAAAGGGCATATCCCCAGAAAGCCATCTTCAAATGTTGAAATACAGATTCGTTTATCCCACAGAATGGTTTTAGAAGAGGAGATTTGATAAGTTCATATCCAAAATGAAAAATACTAAACATCAGCAAAAACAACCCTGCTTTCAAATAAATATTAATACTATCTCCTCTTCCTCAGTTTTTAATCCAATAAATAATTAATTATTAGTAGCCCCAGATTTCCCTTAGATATACTTCTTTTCTGCAGGATGGACAAAGAAGTCTCATGTGGTCTGCCCGGTACGCTTCCTCTTTTCTTTCCGGTTCAAGCTCCACAATCCCCATCTTCGAAAGCTTTGCAAGTATAAGGGTTGGATTGGCATACCCTGGTTCTTTAACCTTTTCTGCAATCCATAAAAGATGATCCTTTGTGGTTATAGGTCTACCGCATCTCTCACACAACACCAGTTCCTTTTCTATTTCATAGTAAAAACTCTTTTTATCAGTATGAACCATATCATAATCAAGGGTATGATAGATTCCCTTTTTGGTAATGCAGTAAGCGACACATTGACCACACAGAATACACATATCGAGATGGTAGATAACCTTTCTTACCCTTTTTTCTGGAATATCTTTTATCTCTCTTGCATTTGCAGGGCAAACCTCTGCACATGCTCCACATCCGATGCATTGCTCTTCGTCAAACTCAATCCTTCCTCTAAATCTTGGATATGGAACAGATGGCTTTTTAGGAAACTTAGTAGTATATGGTTTACTGAAAAGGGAGGTGATTGCCTCTTTTAACTCCCTTAGTTTAGGATACTTCATCTTCATTCTCTCCTCCCTTTTCTATAAGCTCCTCTTTCTTTTTATCCTTCCCAAATGAATCCAGTATACTTCCCTTCCACATCTTTATGCCAAATAAAAGAGAACCTCTTGCAAGGGCATGGGCTGAGACAGGGGCTGTGAGAAGTAGAAAGGCTCCACAAACCAATGCCTTTATTCCGGTAACCGTAAATCCATTGAGTATGAATATCCCCATCATTATTCCAAATGTTCCGAGCGTAACACTCTTTGTGGCTGCCTGTAATCTATTATAGACATCAGGGAATCTAACCAGTCCAAGGGTTCCAAGCAAATCAAAAATTACACCTACAACAATTACCAACCATCCAAAGAATTTAATCATCCAATGTCCTCCTTTCAAGAAATTTAGCCAATGCAAGGGTGCCTATAAAGCTTATGAGTGCAAGGGCAATCGCAAGATCAAGCAGATAGGGAAGCCCGAAAAACACACTCATCAATGCGGTTATCCCCACAAAAAGTATCCCCATTATATCAACTCCAACCATCCTGTCAGAAACTGTAGGACCTTTAAATATTCTATAAAGGCATAAAAATGCAGATATGGAAAGAATAACTACAAGAACCGTCATTCGAAAATCCTCCTTAAAAAGCGTTCAAATCTTCCTGCTATTATTTTGGATGCCTCCTCTATATCCTCTGTCTTTATATCTATCCAGTGAACATAAAGATACTCTCCATCTATATCAACGGTCATAGTTCCGGGTGTAAGAGTTATGGAGTTTGCAAGGAATGTCTTGGCAGTATCAGTTTTTAATGAAGTCTTTATCTTCACTATCCCAGGCTTTATAGGTCTCTCTGGAGAAAGAACCCGGAATGCTACATCAAGATTTGCCTCTATCATATACCAAATGAAGAAAGGAATGTAAACGGCTGCCCAAAAGTATCTCCTGGGATTGAGAAATTTTAGCGGAACATCTGTAAAACCCTTCCCAAAAACCAATGTTGCAAGCAGGACCACAACCAGACCCGCAACAATATACTCAGGATAAAAAACCTGAGTAAGCACCACCCACAAAATACATCCAAATATAAAGAAGACTATTCTTCCCATCATATCCCTCCTAAAATATCCTTTGCATACAATACTCCTCTAAGAAGCACCTCAGCTGCAGGCTTCACAAACTCTTTTGTTATATGAGAAAAACAAAGACCTGAAACCAAAAGAAGCAAAACAAGAATCACCATAGAAAAAACCATTAGAAATGGAGAATCTGAAAATCCCTTCACAGTCTTTTCCCAGAATACTTTGTTTTCTATTCTTAAAAGGTATGCAAATGTAACAGCAGAAAAAATAACAAATATTACTGCAACCCCATACATGCTCTGTTTCACTGCTCCTATAAGTAGAAAGAGCTTCGAAAAGAAACCTATAAATGGAGGAATCCCTGAAAGAGAAAGCATTCCAAAAAGATATGAGTATCCGGTCCATGGCATCCTCACTCCAAAACCCGCCATCTTCTCTATATCCCTTTCCTCTGTTCGGTAAACCACAGACCCAGAGGTTAAGAAGAGTAATCCTTTTCCCATAGCATGAGAAAGCACATGAAGTAATGCACCAATGATTCCCCATATATTTCCTATACCAAATCCAGCAATTATATATCCTATCTGAGATATACTGGAATAGGCAAGAATTCTCTTATAATCGCGCTGCACAAGAGCAGCAAGCCCTGCAAAAATTATGGATAAAATTCCAAGAAGAAGAAGAATATTAAATATACCGGGGGCATTTGCCCTGGAAAGCCCAAATACATTGAATACTATCCTTGAAAGTGAATAGATTCCAAGGATCTTTATGAATACCCCTGAAAGTACTGCAGAAACTGGTGCAGGAGCTGCGGGATGAGCATCAGGAAGCCATGAATGGAATGGAAATGCTGCAGATTTCAAAGAGAATCCAAAAACAAAAAGGGCAAAAACAAAGTAATAAACTGCATTCTTTGTAGCAGAGGCGAGAGAAAGCGAAATATCTGCCATATTAAGGGTGGAGAAGGAGGCATAAACGAATGCAATTCCAAGAAGTATGAATAAACTTGCTATCTCACCCATTACCATATATTTAAATCCTGCCTCCAAACCTTCCTCCTCAACCGAAAATCCAACCAAGGCATAGGAAGACACCGATGCAATCTCAAGAAACACAAAAAGATTAAAGAGGTCCCCGGTTATTGCAACTCCCATCATCCCTGCATGCATCAAAGAGAA
The DNA here is from genome assembly GCA_964623485.1 of uncultured bacterium. Taxonomy (GTDB): domain Bacteria; phylum Hydrothermota; class Tepidihabitantia; order B3-TA06; family CAYQJV01; genus CAZUTC01. The sequence goes on from CAZUTC010000016.1 coordinate 3,399, forward strand.
CAATGTATAAAACTTCCATCCCCCGGTGTACCGGTCCATATAGTTTATTGCAAAGAGATAGGATAAAAACCAGATTAAAGCAATTACAAATACAAAGAAGACCGAAAGTTTGTCTACGACAAACACAATACCAAATGGAGCTAACCATCCTCCTACTGGATAAACAATTCCACTCCTAAGGTTAAAAAGGAAGTATCCAGAAAGAAAGAGTATCGAAGCGGATGCTATTCCTCCTATTATCTCTGAAAATCTCCTCCATACTTTTGAGAGTATGGGAATCAAAAATGCAGCACCGAGGGGGATAACAACAAAGAGAGGGACTAAGGGCTTCATCCTTTTAACCTCCTGAGTTTATCTATATCAAATGTTTTTGTTTTATCGTATATCCTGAGAGCAAATGCAAGCATCACTGCAGTTGTCCCAAGCCCAATAACTATTGCAGTGAGAACCAATGCCTGGGGTAATGGATCCACAAAGTTATGCTTAGGAGGAATTGAAGTAATTATGGGAGCCACTGCACCCTTTTTAAAACCCACCATAGCAAAGAGAAGGTTTATTGCATACTCCATTAATGCAAATCCAATAACTATCTTCATGACATTCTTTTTAGTAAGAATTGCATATATCCCTACGAGTACAAGTAAAAGAGAACCAAGAACTACCACCATATCAATCCCTCATTATATACTTTGTTGATGCAAGCCCTAAAAATATAGATAAAAGGGCTGCACCCACTTTTATACCTATGGCTATGTTCGCAGGAAGAATATGCCCAGCTGAAGCAAGCCTTAAGGGAATTCCCTTGGAAATTATGTTTTGAAAGTAATAAAACCCAAAAAGCATTCCTAAAAGCGCCACACTCAAAAACCCTATTCCACCTATACTCTCAAAAATACTGGATACCACGGTTGTATTTTTTTCCTGCTTTTCAGTGGTTCCAAAGGCAAGCCTTGAAAGAATAAAGGATGTTGCAATTATTGCTCCACCTGCAAAACCTCCACCCGGTGAAAGATGTCCAAACAGTACTATATAACAGCCATAAACAAATATAAACCCAATAACTATTCTTGTTATGGTCTTTACAATTGTGGTCATTCCTCTCATTTTTTTCTTCCCTCCTTCCTTAAAATTGCAAGAACTCCAATAACAGAAGTAAAAAGTACCGTTGCCTCTCCAAGAGTATCGTATCCCCTATAATCAAGAATAACAGCTGCAACAAGATTTCCTGCTCCAACTTCTTTGAGCCCATTCTCTATATAATAAGAGGCAACCTTCATCAGGGGATTCCCAAAAGAAGGGAGTGAAATCATAGCCTTTATGCCCAGATAGAGAAACATAAGGGCGAAAAGGGAAAATCCAAGAATAGGAATGATATCATCCTTTGTATATCCTCTTCCCAGAGTTTCATCTTCATGGGTTGTTTTCAAAATCACCGCAACAAAAAATACCACCGCAAGAATCTCGATAACTATTTGTACAAATGCAAGGTCCGGAGCCTGAAGCATTATAAACATTATTGCAACTCCAAACCCTACTGCTCCAAGAGAGATAACCGCAGCTAATAAATCCTTTATCTCCACAGCCACTATCCCTGCTGCTACCATAAATACTAAAAGCATATAAAATGCTTGCATTAAAACCTCCCTAATAAAATCAAAATAATTATTATTGCTGAAATCCCCACAGAAATCCAGGAAATATACTCAATAAGTCTTCCCCTGTGCATTGAGGAAACAGCCTTAGACCCAAAACCAAAAACATTATAAATACCTTTATAGAAGATCTCTAAGAAGTTATGAACCACTACCCTCAGAACCTCTGATAACGCATAAAAAACTCCCTTTATATAGTAATAAATGTCAAATGCACCTTTATCTGCGAACCGATACACCTCTGAGAACATCTTCATATTATACAAGGGCTGATAAAAGTGGGGTCCAGTGTACCTTATAGGATTTCCCTCCAGAATTTCTCCTCCCACAAATATCTTCCTTCTCTTCGGCTCATATGCCTTTCCATAAATATAGATGAGAAATCCAATACCCACCCCTAAAAGGAAAAGCCCAAGCATAAGCTCCGGATTCCAGATGCCGGGCATCTTTAAGATCTCTTTACCAAAGGATGGGATAAGGAAAATCTTAAAGGGTATTTCGTAAGCAAAAACACCAAAAACAATACAAAGAAATGCAAGAATAATTACCGGGAACCACATTGAAAAAGGAGACTCTCTTATATTTCTTAGCTCATCAGGCTTTTTACCAAGGAATATGGAATGAGTAAGTTTCATAAAGGATGCAAGAGTTAACACACTTCCAAACATTGCAGAAATAACAAATATTACATATATAGCATTCTTATGCAATAACTCTACAAACGCTTGATATATCATCCATTTTGAGAAAAATCCATTTAAAGGAGGAACTCCTGAAATTGAAAGAGCAGCTATTAAAAATCCTGTAAATGTAATAGGCATATATCTTGCAAGTCCTCCAAGATTTTCAAGCAACGAACTCTTTGCACGATGTGAAGCAGCTCCAGCGGATAAAAACAAACATGTTTTGTAGAGAGAATGGTTTATCATATGAAAAATACCTCCTGCAATCCCTAAAGGAATACCCGTAGATACTCCAAGAATCATATATCCTACCTGAGATATGGCATGATAGGATAAAAGTTTCTGCGCTTCATGTTGAACCATTGCCATAAAAACTGCTGCAAGAACTGTTATTGCTCCGATGCTTAAAAAAACCATCTGCACCGTAAAGTTTGAGGATATATCAAAAATGTATGTTGAGGCTTTTGCAAAAAGGTAGATACCGAGGACCTTGTCAAGGGAGGCTGGAATTAGCCCCATTACACAGGCCGGCGATGTTTCTGCCACCTTTGGAATCCATGTATGCAATGGAAATGCCCCTGCTTTGGCAAAGGCTCCAACTGCTATAAAAATAAAGGACAACACTCTCCATCCCTGGGTTAAGGAAAGCCTGGTATTTTCAATCATCGTTCCATTGTTTATAGCAAGAAGCACAATGCCTGCAATAAGCAGCAAATCAGATATTCCCAGCAATACAAAGGCTTTCTCTGCCGAGACAATCGCTTTCTCCTTTCCAAGCACTAATAATCCATAGACCGTAAAAAGCATTGCACTCCAGAAGAAAAGGATAAGGAAAAGGTCTCGGGAGATTAAAAATCCATTGGAAAGGGCAAGGGTGAGAAGGGCGAAAAGAAAGAACCTTCCTCCACCAGGGTACTCCTTCACCTCCTTAAAAGCATAAACTGTAATAAGCAACACCAATAAAGAAGCGAAAACAAGAAGAAACCCAGAAAGAATATCAACCTCAAAACTAAGGTGTAAAAAACCAAATCTTCCAAAATCATACACCATCTTATGCTTAAAAGCCCTTATAAAAAGAACAGAAGAACAGTAAAGGGAAAGAAGAGCTCCTATGAATGAAAATTCATTCCTTAACTTTGAAACTATGTATGAAAGTATCCCAAATATTACAGGAATGAATATGATAAAAGAGATATAGTTAATCATAGCATACCTCCAAGAAAGTCATAAGGAATTCTATAAAAAATCCCAGAAAGAATAAGTAGTATACCAAGAAGAACCGAAATAAACACAAGATAACCCGATACTCTTTTCTTTTCTTCCTCTTTGCCCAAAAATGTAGTAGTATAAAATCTTATGATGTATAGAAATGTCAAAATTGAACTTATAATCCCTGCTATTCCTATAACCCAACTTATTCTAAATATTCCAATAAGAACAAGAAGTTTTCCAAAGAAACCAAGGGAGGGAGGAATACCTGCCATTCCAAATCCCAGGAGCACAAAACCAAAGGACAAAGGCTTGGAAATGCTCGAAAATCCATGAATACCTTTTATCTTAGTGGTAGAAAAGTAATCCTCCATTATCCCAATGGAGTAAAAGAGCCCTGGCTTTGCAATTGCAGTAGAAAGCATTAAAAGAAAAGCTCCTATAATTCCCTCGGAAGATCCAAGCAATAACCCCAAAATTATAAAACTTATTTGAGAAACCGTTGAAAATGCAAGAAATCTCCTTGTATCTTCGGACATCCATGAAAGAACCCCACCTAAAATTGATGAGAACACAGCAATTGCCATAAGCACAAAGAAAAGGGAATAAAACTCTCTAACATTTGCAAACACTCTATAAAAAATTACTACAGCAGATAACTCTGCTATTCCTGCAAAGATTCCTCCTGCAGCTGAGAAAATAGAGCGATATGCCCGCAGAAGCCAAACATGGAAGGGAAAAACACATGCTTTGGTAAATAGTCCCACCAGGATAAGAATAGAAGAGGGTATATCCAGTTTTAACTCGGACACCCCCTTTAAAATACCTTCCTCCAGCACTCCATTAATTGCATAAATCCTTGCTATTCCAAGAAGAAAGAAGGATGCAGACACAAGATTGAAAATTACCATATAGGTTGCATCCTTTTTCTTATCCTCCTCTCCCTCTACCCCAATTATTCTCCATGAGAATATAGTAATCAACTCGAAGAGGATATACATCAATAAAAGATTTCTCGTGATGGAGAGTAAAAGAGAAGATAGGAGTATTCCAATCACATTTATATAATACCTCCTCCGTGAAATCCTAACGGTTGGAATTGCATAAGCTATACTGAATATCCCGGAGAAAAGAAAAACAAAAGCAAAAAACAAACCGGGTCTGTCAAGTACAAAAATTTTCTCAATCATCTTCTATACCTCTCTTTTATTTTTTCTGTTTTCTTCCATGAGAGTTCAAGAAGTTTCTTATAATCATACTTTAACTTCCCATCCTCATAAGCATAAATTCTTTCGGTACAGCAGTAACAGGGATCCACTGCAGCAAGGGTTATTGCAGCATCCGCAATTGAATATCCTACCACCGCATACTCATTTGACTTTATATTCATATAACTGGGAGCTCTTACTTTATGTCGATAAGGCATATTTGAACCATCAGACCTCACATAATGAAACACCTCTCCTCTGGGAGCTTCATGCCTTCCTATCCCTTCACCCTCTGGAACCTCTTCTATTTTTGCATCTATCTCTCCCTCTGGAAGGTCATCAAGGCACTGCCTTATTATACGCACAGACTCAATACATTCAAGTAACCTCACTTTCGTCTTTGCAAACACATCCCCTGCAGGGTCGGTTATCACATCCCATTCCACAAGAGGGTATGCATCGTATGGGTCATCTCTTCTCACATCTATCTCAACCCCTGATGCCCTTGCAGTTGGACCAACAACCGAGTACTTAATAGCCTGTTCTTTTGGTAAGATTCCCACTCCTTCGAGTCTTGCATGAATTACCGGATCATCAAGCACTGCCTTTGTAAGCATCCATAGCTTCTTTTCCAATTCTTTCAAAACCCTTTTTAATGGGGAAATCATATCAGGTTCAATATCCCTTCTTATCCCTCCTGGTTTAAGCATTGCATAATGGTTTCTGTTTCCGGTTATCATCTCACACATATCAAGAACCGGTTCTCGGTACTTCCATGCCCACATCCATACAGTATTGTATCCGATAAAATGACCTGCAAGACCTACCCATAATAGATGGGAGTGGATTCTCTCAAGCTCTCCCACAATTGTCCTTATATACTTTGCCCTTGGAGGAGGCTCCACCTCCGTCAGGTCCTCCACTGCAAGGACATATGCAGTGGGATGAGATGTTGAGCATATACCACATATCCTTTCCACCACATAAGGAACCATATCCCATGTTCTTGTTGTTGAAAGCTTTTCAATTCCCCGGTGGAGATAGCCTATGTGAATATCCAGTTTAACCACCTTTTCCCCTTCCACATGAAGTTTAAAGAACTCGGCCTCTTCCTGGAGAGGATGAAACGGTCCTATTGGAACTATCTTTCTCTCCAGTTCAGCCATGGTCCCTCCTTAAAGGGTTATAATCAAAGGGGATTTCTTCAGCAAGCAGAAGATGTTCCTTACATCTGAGCCCCTCAAAATCTATACCAAGCAGTTCATGAATCTCCCTTTCTATCCATTCAAAACAGGGTGCAATAGGGGTAAGGGAAAATGTCCAGGGGTCATCCTTTGGTATTAGAACTCTTGGACTTACAACCAGACCTATCTCGTCATAAGAGAAATGATAGAGAATCTCAAATCCCCTTGGAGTATCTACCCCAGAGGCAGTGGAGAACCTGCATCCAATTTCATTGAATAGAAAATCTGCAACCTCTCTTAGTCTTTCCCTGGGAACATCCATATACCATCTTCTTTTTCTATAAAGCACAAGATTTAAATCCGGAAACTTCTTTTTTATAATTTTTTCAAGTTCCTTACTCTTCATTCTTCACCTCTTATCTTTTTTATACCTTTTACAATTCCAAGAATTATTGCCTCGGGCTTTGGAGGACATCCTTCAATATAAACATCCACGGGTATATGTTTATCCAAAGGTCCTGCGAAGTTATAGGAATCCGCAAACATATTTCCTGAAATGGCACACGACCCCACTGCCACAACAAGGCACGGCTTTGGAGTCTCTGCATATGTCCTTATCAATCTATCCAAAACCTTCTTGTTTACCATCCCTGTTACAAGCAAAACATCTGCATGTCTTGGAGACCCAACAAGCTGGATACCAAACCTTTCCACATCAAATCTTGGGGTTAAAGCATCAAGAATCTCTATATCACAGTTGTTGCATGGACTACATGCAAGATGATAAACCCAAAGGGACTTTGTAAATGCATTCTGTTTTATCCTATCCATCAATACCCCCTTACCGCAAGCAAAAGAGCAATTATCCCTAAAATTAACATCCATATCCAGAAGAACTTAAGAGCCTGGTCTATCCTGAGTCTTGGGTTTGTCTGTCTTAAAAGAACCATAACAACAAGTATACCAAGTACTTTGAATACATCCCAGGGATAGCGAATGCCAGACCAGAAAAGCATTACAATAAATAGAACCACTCCATAGAAAAGAGAAAATTTTGCCAATCTCCATGCACCCAGGACCGGACCTGAGAACTCTGCATAGGAACCCGTCATTATTTCTTGTTCAGCCTCTCCTATATCGAATGGTACCAATCCCAGTTTTGCCTGCATAGAAAATAAAACCACCACAAAGGCAAGAAATCCAGACCATGAATAAAGAAAGCTTCCATTCTTCCATTGATACAGAAGTAAATTCCCTATCCTGAGTTCTCCTCCGGACTTCAAAATCACTGTGAATATTCCCAAAAGAAATGGAAGTTCATAGGCAAAATAAAGTGCCATTTCCCTTGAAACACCCACACCTGAAAGGGGATTGGAGGAGGAAGAGCCCGCAATGATAAGCCATACCGGGAAAAACGAAAGAAAATACAGGGCTACTATTAAATCTCCAAGAAATCCCTCTAAAGGAAACATATTTGAAACACCAAGAAGTGTAGTAAATATCACAACACCTGATAAAGCCAATAGAGGAGAAATAAGATAAATAAATTTAGGAGCATCTTCAGGGACGTAAGTATCTTTCGCAAGCAGTTTCAAGAAATCCCAGAGAGGCTGGAAAAACGGAGGTCCAACCCTCCACTGTACCCGTGCAGAAAGCTTCCTATCTATCCAGTTAAACAAAAGCCCCATTATAAATGTAAAGATAAAACCTGGAAACACAACAAAATAAAATATATGCATACCAAAATTCACTTTCTCCTCCAGTAAGGAGATTTTGAAATAAATCTATCATTTATAAATACCTTCTCCACCTCTTCAGGTTTAGTAATAAATCTTAAGGCTCCGGTAGCACAGGAAGAAACACACCTTGGCCCTTCCTCTCTTTCTTTACACAGGTCACATTTCTGGGTTATATGTTTCAAAAGTTCTGGACTCAACACACCAAAGGGACATGCATATACACAGGATAAACATCCCACACATAAGAAGGGCCTATGTACAACAACTCCTCTATCCTCATCTCTTTTTATAGCCTCAGTGGGGCATGCCAATGCACACAAAGCCTCATTACAGTGTCTACATGCTAAAGGAAGATATGCATCGCTTCCCACCACTCCATGGGTTATCCTTGACTCACCATGATGAGACTGCATACATGCCGCCCTGCATGATTCACATCCAATACATCTATCAAGGTCAAGAACTATCATGCCTTCCATATCTTTCCCCATGTAGGTGATATAAATGCATCCCCTGTCTCAGCATCTATAACAAACTCCATAACAGCCCTACTCTCTATATGATTCATGCTTAACACTGCGGTTCTTTTCTCAAGTTCTGGGGTTAAAACTGCCACAAGAGCGGTTCTCCCTTTATCCGTCTCCACATTCACATTCTCCATACTCTTTATTCTAAATTCTGCTGCATCTGAGGGATTTAATTTTATATAATTCTCCTGATTAAATAACTCGTAAAATCCAAATGCTCTCTCTTCCCCTAAGAGAATAAAGTTATAATCTTTTTTCTTTTTTTTCTTTTCGATTAGACGTTCAAATCTCTTTTTAACTTCTATCTCTTTAAAGGTAACCTTCTGGGGTATAACCTTTTTCCCTTTTTCCAGCATATTTGCAATATAGGAAACATCCTTTGCTCCACTGAAATTTCCTAAGGGGGTAAGGGTTCGTTCATCAAAAAATGTATGGATTTTCCCCTGTTTTTCAAATGGAGTTAAAAGAGGTAAAATCACATCCGCAGAGAACAAAGGGCCGGGAGCAAAGTATGAGGAGAACATAGAAAACTTCACCTTTTTTATAAATGGCTTTATGTGAGGATACATAAAAGGAAACCTGGGACCAAAACACAAAAGACCCTTTACTGCTCCAGAGGCAGTATCAGAAACAAGTTCCCCGGTAGGAAGGGCATCACCTTCGGGTAGTCTAATCCCTATGGGAAAATAAACAGTCTTATCAAACACTTCAAAAATTAGGTTTAAAATCCAAGCATCTAAAATAGGGTCAAAACTTCTTCCAGAACATGGAACATAAAAAATACCTGTTTTTTTCTTTTCCAATGTTTCTACAATAATTTTAATATTCTCCTCTTTAATCTTTAAAATTTCAAGTATTCTATCCTTAGAGAAAATCGGCTTTTTAATCCTGCCCGAAAACACACAGAGAGCATAAAGGAAAAATGGAATCCTCTGCACCGGGAGTATAAAACTTGCGGTAGCAAATTTACTGGTTACGCTCTTAAAGGCATCCACAACAATCAATGAAAACTCCTCAAACTTTTCTCTTCTCTTTATTATAAAGTTTGCTGCTACCGGAGCCTTTGAAAACATATCCCCTATTACGAATGCTGCCTCCAGCCCTTCTATTTCCTCAATTTTTGAAACCTTCTTCTTAATATAAGAAAAAACAGCCTCGGGTTCTGCAAAACCCCAGTAAATCTTTTCTGTATTAAAAAATCCTGCGATATACTGAACTGCCTCCACCTCTTCCCGAGTAAGGCTTTCATCAAAAACAATTGCTATTTCATCTTTTTTGAACTCTTTGGTCTTCCCAAGCAAAAGATTTTTTACCTCTTTCCATGAAGCCCTCTTTGTCTTTATTCTTGGTTCAAATAATCTCTTGGGATGGTTATACAGAATTGATGCTGCATTTCCTCTTGGACACAGCCTTCCTTCATAAATGGTTCCTAAATGGTACTCTACCTTATTGAGCATCCCATTCTTCCCATCTCCTTCCAGATAACATCCTATATTACAGAATGCACAGGTGGTAACAGGTCTCATACAAAAGGCTCCTCTATATCCTTGATTTTATCCCATGTAAGCACAGGACCATCCTTGCATACAAATATATGTCCAAGTCTACAGTGCCCACACTTTCCAATACCACATGACATATTTTTCTCCATAGAGAGATATATATCCTCGTCTTTAAAGCCAAGCTCCACAATCCTTTTTGTCACGAACTTCATCATTAATGGTGGTCCACATATCACACACACACCATCCTCTGGTTCAAATGGAATCTTATCCAGGAGCACGGTAACAACCCCTACTTTCCCCTTCCAAGTCTTATCCCCCACATCTACAGTCTGACGGATTTCAACATTCTTTATTCTCTTCCATTCGGAGAAGGAACCTGAATAAACAATATCCTTAGGAGATCTGGCTCCATAGTAAAGATGTATACCAGAAAAATTTTCCTTTTCTGCAAGAAGTGCAAAAAAGAGAGCCCTTAAAGGAGCAAGTCCCACACCTCCTCCCACCAGGAGCACATGCTTACCTCTAAACTTTTCAAGGGGATATGGTACTCCATAAGGACCTCTTAATCCCAGGATATCTCCTGGAACCTTCTCAAAAAGTCTGGATGTCACCCTCCCAACCTTCATGATAGTAAACTCAATCTTTTTTTCTTCATAAGGTGAAGAGGAGGGAGTGAAAGGAGCTTCTCCAACCCCGGGCACCGAAACCTCCACAAACTCTCCTGCCTTAAACATGAATGGCTGTTTTGGTTCGAGAACAAATGTTCTTATGGTGGGTGTCTCCACAATGACCTCTCTTATTGTTGCTTCTACAGATTCATAAGGATTCATAATGCAAAAAGCACCTTTCTTATATCAATTTTACCCATGCATGCCTCAATACACCTTCCACATCCAGTGCATGCATATACTTTATGATTCTCAAAAAAACTGTAAAACTTACATTCAAATCTGTTACGAAGTCTTTTTGAAAATACCGAAAGTGGATTTAAGCCTCCACCCACTCTTGCATAGGACGCGTGATAACAGTAATCAAGAACCCTAACTCTTTCAAAACTTTTTTCGCCCACTGGAACATCATAGAGAAGAAAACAGTAACATGTAGGACATACCCTTTCACACGCTTGACAATCCACACACCCCTCCATAGTCCTATTCCAGAACTCAGCAGAATGCATATATTTTACTCTATCGGGAAGATTCTTATACAGCTTTTTAGGATTTATCTCTTTAAGTTTTCCTTCCGCCTTTTTTCTTTTCTCATCCCTCTCTCTAATAACACTTGCTTTTGCATCTTCAAAAAGTGCATAAAAAGGAGAAAGTAAATCCTCTCCTTTCTTGGTTATTACATCAAACACATAACCTTTTTCAGAAAAGGAAATATTTATATCTGAATCCACTGCCCCATATGGTTTTCCTCCCATTATATTACAAAAGCAGGTATCAGCAGGTTCTGGGCAGTCAGCACTCACAAGCACTGTATTCTCTCTTCTCTCCCGATAAAATGGGTCCTCCACCACTCCCTCCAAATAAACCTTATCTTGGATTTCAGAAATACTTCTTATATCACAGTTCTTTGCTCCTATTATTACACTCTTTTTTATATCCTTTTTCAGTATCCCCTTAAACTTAGCTACCCTCTCTCTTTGAGTAATAAAAAAGTCTTTTAAGGGTTGAACCGGTCTTACAGAACAAAGAGCAGAATAAATCTCTACCCCATCCAACTCCTCCCCTCGGTAAAGCCTATAATGAACCGCTCCATTAATTTTTACTGGATAATAAACATTTAATTTCTCCGAGAGTCTTTGAATTAAAAGAGGCAGATTTTTAATAGAGAGAAATTTAACACTCATAATATAAAAAATTATACTTTTTAAAATCCCATTTGTCAAGAAAATTTTTCCCATTATTTGCAAAAAAATCGCAATTTTTAGGAAGAAGGGTTTTATTTTCCAAAAACAAAAATGGAAAGTTTAAAAGGGATATTATACCACCTAAAAGGATAATTCTGGTAAGTATTGTATACAATAGTAAAGCAAAGATTTCATTGCATGTAAGGAGGAATAAAGTAGTGGGGAAGGATGAAAAGATATAAAAAGGAATTAGAAAAGCAGAAATAGATATATCTTGGGAGGTTTAAATTTAAGAACTGCTTCAATATTATAGACTTTCCATTAAGAAGCATAAGAGAATTTATAGAGAAGTTTATCCAGGTGGGTACCTTTTAAAATAAAAATATGTCATTGGAATTCTATATTGATTTGACTTTTTAAAAACTACAGAGTATAATAATTTTATTATGGAGGTAAGAATGACTAAAAAAACGCCTTTTTATGAAAAGCATATAGAGTATAAAGCTAAAATGGTAGATTTTGCAGGATATAGAATGCCCTTACAGTATAAGGGAATTATTTCTGAGCATACAAGGGTGAGAAAAACCTCTGGAATATTTGATGTTTCTCATATGGGAAGGATATACATTGAGGGTAAAGATGCCCTTGAATTCACCAACTGGATTATTACAAATGATGTCTTAAAGATTAAGCCTTATCAGGCTCTTTATTCTGTTATGTGCTACCCAGATGGAGGGATTGTTGATGACCTTCTTGTTTACAGACTTCCTGATAGAATCCTCCTTGTGGTGAATGCAGCAAATACTGAAAAGGATTTCTCCTGGATTATGGAAAATAAAAGAGGAAATGTAAGTGTTAAAAACCTTACTGAGGAAATAGCCCAACTCGCTGTCCAGGGTCCAAAAACAGAAGAATTCATGCAGAAAATCGCTGATAATGACCTTTCTCATATAGGGTATTATCATAGCGATGAAATTAGCATTGCAGGAGTTCCAATGCTTGTCTCAAGAACCGGATATACTGGAGAGGATGGATTTGAACTATACTTCAATAGAGAAAGTGCTCTTAGAATATGGGATATAATAATGGAGGCGGGAAAAGAGGTAGAGATAGAACCATGTGGTCTGGGAGCAAGGGATACTTTAAGATTGGAAATGAAGTACTGTCTTTATGGAAATGACATAAATGAAAATAGAAACCCCATTGAGGCAGGGTTATCTTGGGTAGTGAAGTTTCACAAAGATTTCATAGGTAAAAAAGCATTGTTAAAAATAAAGGAAGAGGGACCAAAGGAAAAACTTGTGGGTTTTGAAACAGAGGAGGGGGTTCCAAGGCCTCACTGTAAAATACTGGATAAAAATGAAAACCCTATAGGGACTGTAACAAGCGGCACATTTTCCCCGTCCCTACGAAAAGGAATAGGAATGGGGTATGTTAAGAAAGAATTTGCGAAAGCAGAAACAGAAATTCTTGTAGATATAAGAGGGAAAAAGTATAAAGGAGAAATTATAAAATCTCCATTTTATAAAAATGCATCCCATAAATAAGGAGGAATAATGGTAAAAATACCAAAAGAGTTAAAATATACTGAAACCCATGAGTGGGTAAAAATAGAAGAAGATATAGCCACTATAGGAATCACAGATTATGCGCAACGGGAACTCTCTGATATCGTGTTTGTTGAATTACCCTCAAAGGGTAAAAGTGTAAAGAAAGGAGAACCCTTTGGAACTATTGAAGCAGTAAAAGCAGCTGCCGACCTCTATTCGGGTGTATCAGGTAAAGTAATAGAGATAAATGAGGAGCTGAAACAGAAACCAGAGCTTATAAACCAAGACCCTTATGGAAAGGGATGGATGGTTAAAATCAAAATTTCAGATCCCTCACAAATACCCGAGCTTCTATCAGCAGAACAGTATGAAGAGTTAATAAAAAAAGAGGAGCATTAATGCCCTTTATCCCTAACACCTCTGAAGATATAAAAGAAATGCTCAAAAAAATAGGGGTCTCGTCCTTTGAAGAGTTACTCCGAGATATCCCTGAGGATATAAGACTCAAAAAACCCCTTAACCTACCGCCTCCGCTGTCGGAAGAAGAGATAAAAGAACATATGAAAAGACTTGCTTTTAAAAATAAAACTACAAGGGAGCTTGTCTCTTTCCTTGGTGCAGGCTCCTATGACCATATAATTCCATCCGTTGTAAGTTTTGTGATATCAAGACCTGAGTTTTACACTGCATATACGCCCTATCAGGCTGAAGTGAGTCAGGGAACCCTGCAAGCTATATACGAGTACCAGTCTTTGATATGTGAACTGTTTGACATGGATGTATCCAATGCTTCAATGTATGACGCAGCCTCTGCACTTGGTGAATCGGTTCATATGGCAAGAGATATCACAAAAAGAAAAAAGATCCTGGTCTCTTTGGGAGTTCATCCCTGGTATCAAAGAACCATACTGACCTATTCCCATGGTCTTGGTGTTCCAGTTGAAAATATAAAAGAAAACAATGGAGTTACTGACCTGGAGGATTTAAAGGATAAAATAGATGAGAATACAGCTGGAGTAATAATACAGCACCCAAACTTTTTTGGTAACCTTGAACCAGTATTTGAAGTAGAGAGAATAGTGCATGAAAAGGGTGCTTTATTGATAGTGGATGTGGATCCAATTTCACTTGGGATTCTCGAACCTCCGGGAAAATACAACGCGGATATTGCAATCGCTGAAGGACAACCCCTTGGAATTCCCCAGAGTTTTGGAGGTCCATATCTGGGTATCCTTACAACAAAAAGACAATATATAAGGCTCATTCCAGGAAGATTAATAGGTAAAACTACAGATTCTTCTGGAAAAACAGGATTTGTAATGACCTTACAGACCAGAGAACAACACATAAGAAGGGAAAAAGCGACATCAAATATATGTACCAATGAAGCTTTAATGGCTCTTGCTGCAACTGTTTTCCTATCGTTCTTTGGGAAAGAAGGAATTAAGGAGATAGCAAACCAATGCGTTCAGAAATCCCATTTTCTTGCTGAAAAAATAGATAAACTTAGAGGATACTCCCTTGCTTTTCCTGTCCCTTTCTTTAAAGAGTTTACCATAAGATGCACCACTTCGGTTAAAAAAATAATAAAAAAAGGAATAGAAAAGGGATTTCTTGCAGGAGTGGATTTAGGAAGGTTTAATCCAGACTGGAAAGATCTCCTTTTGATTGCGGTAACAGAAAGAAGGAAAAAAGAAGAGATGGAAAATTTTGTGGAGTTTCTAATATCAGTCTCTTGAAATTCATATACTCTCCCAAATACAGTAAAATGGATTTTAAAGACCATGTTTTTCCAGTAGAAAAGTATAAAATGATATATGAAAGGTTATTACAGGAAGAAATAGCAAAAAAGGATGATTTCATTGAACCCAAAAAAGAGCCGGATGATTTTTACCTGCTGGTACATACACCTGAATACTTAGATGACCTTTCCCATCTCAGGATGACAAGAAGAACCATTTTTTCAGAACTGCCATTAACAAAGGATATTGTAGAAGGATTCAAACTAATGGGTGCAGGATCCTATCAGGGAGCAAAACTTGCCCTCAAAGAAAAGGTTGTAATGCATATAGGGGGAGGTTTTCACCATGCATTTCCTGACCATGCAGAAGGGTTCTGCTATATAAATGATGTAGCTCTCGCAGTGAAAGGATTAAAAAGGGATAAACTTATAGAAAAAGCAGTAATAATTGATTGCGACCTCCATCAAGGGAATGGAACTGCATACATATTCAGTAACGACCCTACAGTCTTTACCTTCTCAATCCATCAGGAGAACCTATATCCAGTAAAAGAAAAAAGCTCCTTAGATATCGGTCTTCCTGATTTTGCAGATGATGAAACTTATTTGAAAGAATTAAGAAAAGCATTATCAAGTATATATGAAAAGCATAAGCCTCAATTTACTGTATATGTGGCAGGTGCAGATCCATATAAAGAGGACAGGTTAGGAACCCTTCAGCTTACAAAGCAAGGGCTGAAGGAAAGAGACAGAATGGTTATAAAAACTGCCTTAGAGAACAAAAATCCTGTCCTAATCCTCCTTGCCGGAGGATACGCAGTAAAAACCAAAGATACTGTTGAGATACATGTAAATACCGCAAAAATAGCAAAGGAGGTGGAGTAAATGTTTTTTATATTTTCAATTTTTTGTGAAGGGGGTAAAATGGAAGAAATAAAACTTCCGGAACCATTAAAAACCAATGAAAAGATAGAGGTATGCATTGAAAAAAGGAGGTCTATAAGAAGATTTAAAAAGGATACTCTAAGCATGCAGGAAATATCCACTCTCTTATGGGCAACCCAGGGAATTACAGAGAAAAAAAGAGAATTCAGAACTGCCCCATCTGCTGGAGCAACATATCCTCTTGAGGTCTATCTCTTAAAACACGACGGATTTTTTAGATACATTCCTTCAAGACATTCCCTTGTAAAAATCTCTGACAAAGACATGAGAAAGGAACTATGTAAGGCATGTCTTGGACAGAGTTACGTAGAGGAAGCCCCTATAGATATTGTAATCACAGCGATTCCGGAGAGGACAACAAGATATTATGGAGAAAGGGGAATAAGGTATGTATGGATTGAGGTAGGCCATGCTGCTCAGAACCTTCATTTAGAAGCAGTAGCTCTTGGTCTTGGAAGTGTCCCCATTGGAGCTTTCCATGACGAGGAAATAAAAAACCTAATGAAGTTAAAAGAAAACGAAATCCCATGCTATGTAATACCAGTGGGGCATCCTAAATAACTTATGAATCTCTTGAAATATAAATTCTTCACATTATTTTATCATGGAATAATTTGAAAACTGGCAATCATCGAGTCAAGTACCGGTTTCACTTGTAAATAATCGGGCTCAATAACCTGGGATAAGAAAAGATATAGCCTGCTTTTTTCTTTATCTATTGTGGTTATAAGATCCACAACTATCTTTTTCTCCACCTCTTTAGAATAACCTTTGGTCTTTATATAATAAGCAGCTCTACCACCCCAAGTGGTGCTTTTCTGTTCAATAACTTGATAATCTTTAACACCCTTAATAAACCAGTATCCTTTTACCATGGGAAGGGTGGATGCTTTAAGCATACCTGAAAACTCTTCAGACGATAAACTCTTAAGCCTTTGTGAAGGGATCCCCAAGTTCCGACTCACCACTTCCACCATTTTATAAAGACCTTTACGAAATTCGTAACCATTGGCATCCTCTTTTGTTTTCTTCCAATCAGTGGGTAAGGCAATTTTAAAACCTGCCTTATTATGAGAATACTCCTTGAATTGAAGCTTACTTTTACAAGTTAAAGAAAACAACACTACCACTCCAATAAGAAGTATAATAGATTTTTTCATTGTTCCTCCTTTTTTGTATTTTTTAAATAAAACCAAAGGGGCAGGATTTTATCCCTGCCCCCTTTGGTGCTCTTAAAAAGACCACATAGGTATTCTGATAACCTTCCATTTACCAGCCTTATAGATAAGCACAAGGGGTTGCATCATTTCGCCCCCTTCAGCATCTATTGATACTTTAGCAGTATCACCCACTACTACTACTGATTTCACTGTAAACTTCTTTTTCCACCCACGCGTAAGAAATGGAAGAAAATCATTTTTCCATGCCTCTGTAGTTTCATACTCTAATCCTGCCTCTTTCTTCAATATCTTGAACATCTCCTCCCAGTCAAAGGCATTTTCAAAGAATTTACGGTCACCCTTCTGCAATGCCTTGATGTAATCCTCTCCTAACCTCTTGGCTGCGTCTTCTTTGGTAAGGGGTTTCTTCTCTTCCGCACCTTCTTTCTCCTTACACCCTATAAACAGAGCCACTCCCATAATCATTAGAATAAGAGAGAGTAATTTACGCATCATGACCTCCTTTTTAATTGAGGTTTCGGAAAGACAAGACTGATTATTCTAACCTATTAATCAGAATTGTCCTCCTGAAATCATTATATACAAGTTTTTATATTTGTCAATACTTTTTATTATTTGGGCTAAGAAAGCATTACCAGGGAGAAAATTATTTTAATAGGCTATGGAAAGAAATTTACTTGAA
>CAZUTC010000017.1:0-20986 GCA_964623485.1 uncultured bacterium
ATCTTATCATTTAAGTAAGAGACCATGGTTCCTATTTTAATATGATAATCGTGATCCCTTATTCTCCTGGGACCTACAACATCAATTCCCATGGAAAACCCTATATTTTTTAATGTTGTCTCTATGGTATCCCTTATTTCCCATAGAGGCAACCAGGTGTCTTCACTTTCAATATGAAAAGCAAAGGTAAAAAAGTTGCTCGCCTCTTCCTCTTCAATAAAAGAGAAAAAGACAAAATCAAATATCTCATTAGGAGTTTGGGAAATTAAAGGAATGGTATCTCCTTTTAAGAATATGGAGTTTATTTTTTTATACCCCATACTAAAACCAAGCCATGGGCTATGTGCAGATATATTTAAAAAACTTTCGCAAGAAAGGTCGGTTTCATAATCCTCTCTATAAACAAGTAATGCCCGATATAAAGAGTCCATATTGAAATAACTGTTTTTTAAGCCTCCAGAAAATGAAAGGTAAAAACCTTTCCAGTATTTTTCATAACCAATCCATAACTCTGGATAATTTTCCCACCATCCGATAAAAAGCCTATATCTTTTGTCTGGAAAGGTGTTTAAAACTCCTGCACTCACCGAGAACTTATTTTTAATAAAAGGGGAAAGAAAAATACCAGTATTATCAAATCTTTTAAATAGAGAAAGCCCATATGTATGTTCCTCGTTTAATAAAACCTCTTCTCTTTTTGAAATATTTAAAAATACCCCAGACAGAAAATCCTTTTGAAGATAATAAACCAAGAGAGCCCCAGAATGAGAGCTTTTATACCTTTTGTTTGAAAAGAAGTTATCGTTTTTTAATTTTAAAAAAATTCCTTTTTTAAAAAACCTCAATCTTCCATTAAGGTTAAATATCTTTGCATCCATATACCAGATTTTATTGAAGTATTCGGTTTCAAAATCATATTCAAAACCATCGTGATTTTTTTTAAGCTTTAAATAACCTCCCTCCCTACCCCCTGCCTCTAAGGAAAAAAGAAAGGAGTCTCTTTTGATAGGTATATGATAAGGAAAGATTTTAGGAAGAGGAGGCTTTGGGGTTATCCACTCTGGAAAGGGTTGAAGAAAGATTATTATTATCAAGATAGGATTTTCTTTATACTTTTGGAATAAGGTGGTTTTATTAATCCTTTTTCGGTTATAAAACATTTTATAAGTTTCCCAGGTGTCAGGTCAAAAGCAAAGTTCAAAACTGGAGTGGATAAGGGAGGTATTCTTTTACCTGCTATTTCTACGACCTCTTTCTCTCCTCTTTTTTCTATTTCTATATCCTTTCCTTTTCTTTTTGATACATCAAATGTGGTGGATGGGGCAGCAACATAAAAGGGTTTTTTATAATATTGACAGGAAAGGGCAAGAAGAAATGTTCCTATTTTATTGGCTGTGTCTCCGTTGGAGGCTATTCTATCTGCTCCGGTTACTGCCATATCCACCTTAGGGATTACCATTCCTAAGGAGTTATCGGTGATAAGCGTAAAAGGAATACCGGCATTCTTAAGCTCAAAGGCAGTAAGTCTCGCTCCTTGCATTCTTGGTCTTGTCTCCGGAACATAAACATGAATTTTTTTACCTTTATTCCAGGCATTTATTATTACTCCCAAGGCAGTACCTATTCCAGGAGCAGCCAAGTTTCCGGTATTGCAGTAGGTTATTATATTTGCTCCATCCCTTATAAGTCTTTCACCATGTTCAGCTATTTTAAAGGAGTTCTCCTCCTCCTCTTTAAGAATCAACAAAGCCTCCTTCCAGGGATTTGATGATTTTAAGACTCTATCAATGGCATAAAAAAGGTTAAAAGCAGTAGGTCTTGTATTTTTTAGCAATTTTGCAGCAGCGATGTAATCTCTTCCCTTTTTATACTCCAAACCTATTACAAGAGCTGCAAATACACCTATTAGTGGAGCTCCCCTTATACTCATATTGTTTATAGTTTTTGCTGCCTCCTTTACATTTGAAATCTTTAAATATCTAATTTTATGTGGAAGAAGGTTTTGATCCAGGATTTTTATTGAAGATTCATTTAAGAGAAGGGAAGGATGTTTAATCAAATGGGGGGAAGAGAGCTCTCTCCCCCCATCTGTTTTTTTCATTTTTCCTATCTAACAGCATCCCTGAGCATCTTACCAGGTCTGAACACAGGACGTTTTTTAGCGGGAATTTCAATGGTCTCACCGGTTCTTGGGTTACGTCCCTTCCTTTTCTTTGTTTTTCTTACACTGAATGTACCGAATCCTGCAATAGGAACCCTTTTGCCTTTTTTGAGTGCTTTTACAATGGAATCAATGAACGTATTCACTGCTACGGTTGCTGCCTTTTTTGTAATCCCTGCACTTTTTGCAACCTGATTAATAAGGTCAGCCTTTGTCATTTTCACCTCCTGTTTTGAAAATTATAGTAAATATTTACCTTTTGTCAAGTTAACATTTTTCATGTATTGATATATTTGACTTTTTTGTTTTTTAAGATAAATTTTTATATGCGAGTAGGAATAATTGGCACCGGGAAGGTAGCCACCTCCTTTGCCATTGCAATAAAAAAGCATATAAATTGGCTAAAAATAATAGGGATTTATGATATAAACAGGGATGTGCTTTCTAATGTAGCTAAGTTACTTAATGTAAAGATGTTACCTCCAGAAGAAATTGTAAAAACCGGAGATGCTGTATTCTTCGGAACGCCGGATGATGAAATAGAAAAAGCATACAAAAGTATAGAGCATTTTATAAAAAAAGACCAGTATTTATTCCATTTCTCAGGAGTGCATAGAGCAGATGTTTTAAAAAAGGGATTATATGCAAGCATCCATCCTATTTTTAGTTTTACTAAAATAGTAAAAAATTTTGAAGGAATATACTTTGGAATAGAAGGCAAAGAGAAAGCAGTGGAACTTTCTAAAAAAATTCTTAGAGGGTTGGGAGCAAAATGGATAAAGATAAATCCATCCTATAAAACCTTTTACCATCTCATGTGTGTCTTTGCATCAAACATGGTCCAGGGAATGCTTTATGTTGCAGAAAGGATGGGAAAGACCGCTGGGATAAAAAACCCTCTTGAAATAACAGAAAAACTTACCCAGGAAGCATTAAAAAATGCAATAAGAGAAGGCCCCCAAAAGGCACTCACCGGACCGGTCAAAAGAGGAGATAAAAGGACAATAGAAATGCATAGGAAGGCTTTAAAAAATACTCCTCCAATCCTTGAACTCTACGACTTATTATGCGAGTTACTTATACAGATGAAGAAAGAAGTACCCTAACATCCTCTACCTTATCAATATTTATACATTTTATATCCCCATACGTCCTTTTTAAAATTCCACATAAAACCCTCCCTGGGCCCAGTTCATATACAGTTTCTATTTCCTCCTTTTTCAAAATCTCTAAGGTTTTTATCCACTGGACTGGATTTGTAAGCTGTTTTTTTATATTTTCCTTTATCATACTAACATCCTTGGTTGGCTCTCCGGTTACATTCATAATAACCGGATAAACCGGGGAGTTAAACTTGAAACCATCAAGAAATTGTGAAAACATTCTTGCTGCCTCCTGTAAAAATGGAGTGTGGAATGCTCCGGAAACCGCAAGTTTTATTGCCTTTTTTGCATTTTTCTTCGTTGCTTTTTTTATCCCCTCCTCAACTGCCTCCTCGGTCCCAGAGATCACAAACTGTTGAGGAGAATTCAGATTCACCAGATAAAGATTTTCAGTTCCATCGCATATCTCCCTCACCTCTTCTAAGGAGAGTCCTATTATCGCTGCCATGCTTCCCTTTTGGTTCTTTCCTGCTTCGTACATGAGCCTTCCTCTTTTTGCCACAATTTTTAGGGCATCTTCAAAGCTCCACACTTCTGATGCATATAATGCAGAAAACTCTCCTAAGGAATGACCTGCAACAAAGGAGGGATGAGGCAATTTTTGTTTACAAATCTCCCATACAGCAGATGAGTGGAGAAATATGGCAGGCTGAGTTATATATGTTTTTTTAAGTTCTTCCTTATAACCTTCGAACATTATTTTTCTGAGCTGAATTCCTGTGATTTCTTCTGCAATTTCAAACATCTCCTTTATGCTTTCAAGCCCTTGATATATATCTTTTGCCATCCCAGGATACTGGGAACCTTGTCCTGGAAACACTACTGCACATTTAGAAGCCATAAAGAATTATAGGTAATTATTAATCTTTGTCAAATTCATTTATTATTTGGGCTAAGAGATCGTTACCAGGGAGAAAATTATTTTAATAGGTTATGGAAAGAAATTTACTTACACTTTGCTCGCATTGGTAAAGTATTAATGGAAAGACATGCTTAGAAAAGGTGAATGAATGCTGCTATAGCGTAAATGAAAGTTGCGATGTTTCCGGGTATTATATTAGATGAAGTAAGCTCGGATATAATTACTTCATGAGCTGGTGACGGACTCCCAGCCTATGACATTTTTCTAATCGCTTTAATTAAAGATTTATGTTTAAAAAGAATTTTAGAGTGCTGGAGGTTATTCAATATTTTTGAGTCCTTTTAAAGTTGACACTGAGATAAAAAGAGGTATAATCCTTAAAAAGGAGGTAAAAATGGAGAAAATCAAAAAAAATATTTGGATTGTAGCCTTATTTCTTGTTCTTATTGGAGGATATGCGGTCTTAAAAGCAGAGTGGACTTCCGATAATTCCATCTTTTCAGATAGTTATACTCTTAGAAAGATAGAAGAGCACCTGCAAGATATTTCAGAGACCCTTGATAAAATGGTGGAAGTACTGGAAGAGATAAAGGAAAGCATTGAGAGAGAATAAAGGATTTTGGTTTCCGGATCTCTATTTCTGGATTTTTATTTTTCTTGCTATACTTTCTTTTTTTCTTTCCTCTTTTATCCTCCCTGAGTATAGGATATATGGGCTAATTTTAGCAGGTTTATTCTCTTCCATAGCCTTTGTTATCAGCCCCTTCTATTTTCTCTTAATTTATTTTGTTTTTTTCCCTTTTAGCTATCTTTTAATAGATAGGCTTGGATTTAGTGCATTAAGATTCGGAGGTATTTTCTTTACTCTGATTTCCATACCAGCTCTATTATGGTACCAAAGAACAACAAAGATGGAGATCACCTCCTTGGGATTTGTAATATTTGGATTTGTAATCACAAGTATAATTTCTCTTCTCTCAATACTTTATACTGAGATAAAAGAAGGATATCCATTTTACGGAGCCTTACTTTATCTCGGTAACGCAGTGTTTTACTTTCTTCTTGTTAAGTTTATAGACGATTTTAAAAAATTAAAGCTTGCCTTTTATGTCTTATTTATTATGCTTCTTGTGGAGGGATTTCTTGCAATGTTAGAGATAACAAGATACATGGGGGTTATAAGAGTTACAGGAACTATAGGAGATCCCAATTATCTCGGATACATGCTGTTGCCATTTACCCTATTCTCCCTAAGTACTGCATGGGAAACTAAAAAACTGGGAAGATTCTTTTACTGGGCATCCTTTTTATTTCTTTCCACAGTAATATTAATCACATTTTCTCGAGGGATAACCCTTGCATTGCTTTTTTCCATAACTATTTTTGCCTTTTATAAAAAGAAGTTTTGGCTGTTTTTCTCGATTATTTTTGTTTTAGGGGTTATTACCATTCTATTTCTTCCAAAGAGTTTGCTTGTAGGGTTTAGTCCTGAATTTTTGGTTCGAAAGAGACTTCCTTCATTAATCCTTAGAACATACTATGCAAAAACCTCTCTTAGAATGCTTCTGGATTATCCCTTAATAGGAGTTGGAGCCGATAATTTTCGAAGAATGTTTGTAAGGTACAATGAAGCTCTTCCCCCTATGTCTCAAGTAGTGCATAACTCATATCTTGAGGTACTTTCAGGAACCGGTATTCTTGGATTTTCTTTTTTTATCTCCATAATTTTCTTTGTTTTTAAAAATTTTAAAAAGGCTATTTCTATTTTTTCAAAGAAGGATGAAAAAATGAAGATTTTTACAGAGGGACTCATGTTTGCATTTTTAGCAATTGCTATATGTGCAAACACTATAAATATTCAGCACCACCTTTTATTCTGGTTTTTCATTGCCTCCTCCAGAATACTCTCAAGAGAGGCGGAAAAATTGACTTCTCCAGATAAAAGAGTATAATAACATGAAGGAGGTATGATGAAACATCCTGCAAAAATCAGAAAGAGAGACGGAAGAATAGTTGATTTCAATGAGAAAAAAATAACCGATGCCATATTCAAGGCAGCCCAGGCTATAGGTGGAAGCGATTATGCACTTGCCCAGAAACTCTCCAGAAAGGTTGTTGAGATTTTAAACGAAAAATATGGTGAGGATGGTATCCCCTCAGTAGAGGAGGTACAGGATATTGTGGAAAAGGTCTTGATAGAAGCAGGGCATGCAAAAACTGCAAAGGCGTATATCCTTTATCGAAAAAAGAGAACCGAGTTAAGAGAGGCAAAACAGTTTTACATAGGGGTTCCGGACGAGCTTAAACTTTCACTCAATGCTTTGAAGGTGCTGGAAAGAAGATACTTATTAAAAAACGAAAAAGGAGAAGTTGTAGAGACTCCTTTACAACTTTTTAAAAGAGTGGCGAAGAATATTGCACAGGCTGATTTAAGATACGACAAGAATGCAGATGTAAAGAAAACCGAACAGGAGTTTTACAGTATGATGGTAAATTTTGAATTTCTTCCAAACTCTCCTACCTTGATGAATGCTGGTACCGAACTCGGGCAGCTTGCAGCATGTTTTGTTATACCTGTTGAAGATTCTCTCTCCGCCATATTTGAAGCAGTAAAATATGCAGCACTTATTCATAAGACAGGAGGAGGGACAGGATTTTCTTTTTCAAGGTTAAGACCCAAAAATGATGTGGTGAAAACGACTGGAGGAATAGCATCAGGACCTGTATCCTTTATGAGAGTATTTGATGTGGCAACCGAGGTAATAAAACAGGGAGGGAGAAGAAGAGGAGCAAATATGGGGGTATTAAGAGTGGACCATCCCGATATTTTAGATTTTATCACTGCAAAGGAGAAGGAGGGGATGCTTTCAAATTTCAATATCTCTGTGGGAGCCACAGATGAATTTATGCAGGCAGTGGAAAAGGATGAAAATTATGCTCTTGTGAATCCAAGAACAAAAGAGGTGGTCCAACGCATAAGAGCAAAAGATGTATTTAATCTCATTGTGACCATGGCATGGAAAAATGGAGACCCGGGTATGATATTTATAGACAGGATCAACAGAGATAATCCCACCCCGAAACTGGGAGAAATAGAGGCAACAAATCCTTGTGGAGAACAACCGCTCCTTCCCTATGAAGCATGTAACTTGGGTTCCATAAATCTTTCAAAATTTGTAAAGGAAGGAAGAATAGATTTTCCAAGGTTAAAGGATATTGTGTGGAAAGCAGTTCATTTTCTTGATAACGTGATAGACCAAAGTAAGTATCCTTTAAAAAAGATAGAGGAGATGGTGCAAAGTAACAGAAAAATAGGGCTTGGGGTAATGGGATTTGCAGATATGCTTTTGAAGCTGGGTATTCCATACGACTCAGAGCATGCCTTAGAGACAGCAGAAAAGGTAATGAGATTTATAAAAGAAGAAGCAACAAAGGCTTCCATAGAACTGGCAAAGAAAAGAGGGCCATTCCCCAATTTCTCTAAGAGTGTATATGCGGAAAGAGAAGAGCCCGAAAGAAGAAACGCTACCTTAATAACAATTGCTCCCACAGGTTCTATAAGTATAATTGCAAATACCTCTTCAGGAATAGAACCTCTTTTTGCAGTTGTGTTTGTTAGGAATGTAATGGAGGGAACAGAACTTCTGGAGATAAACCCAGTTTTTGAAGAGATAGCAAGAAAAAGAGGGTTTTATTCTGAAAGGCTGATGAGAGAAATAGCCAAAACCGGATCGGTTCAAAAGGTAAGGGGAGTTCCAGGAGATATAAAGAGACTATTTGTTACTGCCCACGAGATTGCTCCCAAATGGCATGTCCTTATGCAGGCTGCTTTCCAGAAACATGTGGATAATGCGGTTTCAAAAACTGTGAATCTTCCATATCACGCTACTCCCATGGATGTGGCGGATGTTTTCTGGCTTGCCTATAAAACAGGGTGTAAAGGCATAACGGTCTATAGAGACAGGAGCAAACCAACCCAGGTTCTTTATAGAGGGGAGGTCTCCAAGGAAAGTTCAATATACAACGAACTTACCCAGAGACTTTCAGAAAAATATTTTGCTGTGGATTCAGAGTATGTGGGAGGATGTCCTACCTGTTCTCCCTGAGTTCAATTAATGAAAACAAAAATAGCAATAGTAGGAAGACCAAATGTTGGAAAGTCAACCCTCTTTAATAGGATAGCAAAGAAAAAAATAGCCATTACCTTAAGAGAACCAGGTATCACAAGGGATATAATAGAAGAAAGGTGTGAATGGAGAGGTAAAGAATTTATATTGATGGATACCGGAGGGTATGTTCCAGAACCCTCTGACCCTTTATCTGAAAAGGTTTTAAAACAGGTGAGGATTGCAATAGAAAAAGCAGATAAAATAATTTTTGTTGTGGATGCCAAACAAGGACTGCATCCAGTAGATAAAACCGTTGCAGATGTATTGAGAAAGTCAGGTAAGGAGATTTTTCTTGCTATAAATAAGATGGATTCAAAGATTTCAAAATATCACATATGGGAATTTGAATCCTTGGGTATTAAAGAGAAATTCCCTATATCAGCAGAGCATGGGAGGGGAGTAGAAGAACTATTAGATGCTTTATTAAAAGAAGTTAAGAAAGAAGAAAAAAAGAAAGAGAAAAGAGAAAGAATCAACATAATAATAGTAGGAAGACCAAATGTTGGAAAGTCAACCCTTCTTAATGCAATTATAGGAGAAGAGAGGATAATAGTTGATGAGCTCCCAGGGACCACAAGGGACCCCATAAAGGTGGAAAAGGAAAAAGAGGATATGCTCTTTTCCCTCGTAGATACCCCGGGAATAAAAAGGAAAAGTAAAATAAAGGATATTGTAGAGTATATATCTACCAAAAGGGTTGAGAAACAACTTAAAGATACCTCTGTATCTTTGGTTCTTATTGATGCAACCCAGGGAATTACTCATCTTGAAAAAACCATCATAGGATGGCTTCTTGAACAAGGAAAGGGAATAGTTGTGACTTTGAATAAATGTGATAAGCTTAAAAAAAGAGAGATCATAAAGATAAAAGAAATTACAAGATATGAACTTCCTTTCATAAAAAATATTCCCATTGTACCAATATCTGCTCTGGCAAGACAGGGGCTTGATAAACTCGAAAAAGAGATAGAAGATGTATATCATGAGAGAAAGAAAAGAATACAACCAGGGGTTTTAAATGAGATTTTTGAAAATATTGTGTCATCCTATCCTCCAAAAAGAGGGGTAAAGGTAAAGGGAATAAGACAGATTGGAACAGCCCCTCCACGGTTTGTTGTGTATGTCTCAAAAACAAAAAGGATAGAAAATTCTTATCACCGCTATTTGAAAAATAGGCTTTACGACTATTTTGGGTTTAAAGGTGTAGATATAAAGATAGAGTTTAAAAAAGGTTGACTTTGATGATATTCCAAATACAATTTTTATCATGGAGACATTAATTCTGGATGGAAGG
The DNA here is from genome assembly GCA_964623485.1 of uncultured bacterium. Classification (GTDB taxonomy): domain Bacteria; phylum Hydrothermota; class Tepidihabitantia; order B3-TA06; family CAYQJV01; genus CAZUTC01. The sequence goes on from CAZUTC010000017.1 coordinate 9,650, forward strand.
AAGGCATCAGAGGAAATAAGAGCCAAGCTTGTAGAGGAGGTAAAGAAACTTGAAGAAAAGGGAAAAGTGCCTAAGCTTGTATTTGTTACAGTGGGGGAGGATCCTGCTTCAAAAAGTTATGTTAAAGCAAAGGAGCGAGCAGGGAGCAAGATAGGTATTCTCACTGAAAATATAGAATTTCCAAGAGATATTTCAACCCAAGAGCTTGTGGAGAAGATAGATGAACTAAATCAAAGAGATGATGTGGATGGTATTGTAGTTCAGCTTCCTCTTCCAAAGAGTATTGACAAAGAAAGGGTTTTAAAAACAATATACATAGATAAGGATGTGGACTGTTTAAATCCCTTGAACTTGGGGTATTTAATGATAGCTGAGCCTTCCTTTTATCCCAATACCCCCATGGGAATAATTGAGCTCCTTTCATTTTATAACATAAAGATAGAGGGTTCATATGTGGTTATTCTTGGTAGGGGTAAGACAGTGGGACTACCCCTTGCAAATATTCTTTTAAAAAAACATAGATATGGGAATGCCACAGTTACTGTGTGTCATACAAAGACTCGGGATATAAAAAGTGTTTCAAGAAATGCAGATATTCTGATCGCCGCGATGGGTTCTCCGGAGTTTATTAAGGAGGATTTTATAAAGGAAGGTTGTGTGGTGGTGGATGCGGGAATAAACAGTGTGGAAGGGAAAATAGTGGGAGATGTAGATAAAAATTCTGTTATGGGAAAGGCTGGAGCTCTCTCTCCTGTTCCAGGAGGGGTCGGACCCATGACCGTGACAATGCTTTTAAAGAATGTAATAGAAGCAGCTAAAAGAAATGTGGCTTTCAAAGATGTTTGAAGAAAGGAAAAGAATTGTAGATAAAGAACTTGATGAGTTTTTAGATAGCAATGGGACCACCCTCGCTAAAGCCATGAGATATAGCCTATTTGCAGGAGGAAAGAGACTAAGACCTCTCTTGGCTTGGCTTTCTTATGAGGCATGTGGAGGAAGGGATAAGGAAGAAATTTTACCCTTTGCAGGGGCTTTGGAGCTTGCTCATACCGCTACTCTTATTCATGATGATCTGCCAAGCATGGACAATGATGAATTGAGAAGAGGAAAACCTACAAGCCACCGAGTTTTTGGGGAGGCAATGGCAATTCTTGCAGGAGATGCCTTGATACTTGCCGCATTAGAGATGGCTCTTCGCTCAAAAGCCCCACCAAAGAGAGTTGTAGAATCAGCATCTCTGCTTTCCCAAGCTATAGGATTCAAGGGGGTGATAAAGGGTCAAGAGCTGGACCTCTTTACAAAGGAGCTAAATCCTAAAAGTCTGAGAAACATTCATAAACATAAGACTGCAATTTTCATCGCCGCATGCATGGAGGGAGGAGCCTTGCTTGCAGGCTGTCCAAAAAAGAAAAGAGAAAAGATAAAAAAAGCAGGTATATACTTGGGAATGGCATTTCAAATTCAAGATGATATACTGGATGCCATTGGAAATGAGAAAAAACTTGGGAAAAAAGCAAGAAAGGATAAAGGAAAACCTACATATACTGAGGTTTATGGAGTGGAAAGATCAATAAGAATAAGGGATGGATACTGCAGAAGAGCAAAAAGAATATTTGAAGAGCTTGGGGAGAACTGGAGGGTTTTTAAAAAGATAACAGATTTTATTGCAAGGAGGGACCATTGAACCTGCTTGATAAAATTAACTCGCCCACTGATCTTAAAAAATTGAAAATAAAAGAGTTGGAAGAATTAACAAATGAGATAAGAAAAAAAATAATAGAGGTGACTGCTAAAAATGGAGGACATGTGGCTCCTAATTTAGGGGTTGTAGAGCTTACGCTGGCTCTGCATTATGTTTTTAATGCTCCAAAAGATAAGATAATATGGGATGTGGGACACCAATGTTATACCCATAAACTTATAACTGGAAGGAGAAAGCTTTTTCATACTTTAAGAAAAAAGGGAGGAATATCCGGTTTTCCAAAGAGAGAGGAGAGCCCGTACGATGTCTTTGGTACCGGGCATGCGGGAACCTCCCTCTCCGCTGCTTTTGGTTTAGCCACTGCAAGAGACATCTTAGGTGAAGATTATAATGTAATAGCGGTAATAGGTGATGGTTCTTTGATATCGGGGATGGCTCTTGAAGCCCTAAACCATATAGGTGCTTCTGGGAAAGATTTAATCATAGTTCTTAATGATAATGGAATGTCCATTGCAAAAAATCCTGGAGCCATTGCTCTTTACCTTAACCGAATAATTACCATGCCCTTTTACAAAAGGCTGAGAGCAAAGGTATGGAATGCGTTGGGAAAACTTCCTTCAGGAAAAAGGGAGAAGGCAAGGAAGATAGCAAGAATGATTGAAAAAAGAGCCAAAGGATTTTTGATTCCAGGGCTTTGGTTTGAAGAACTGGGGTTTCACTACTTTGGACCCTTAAATGGACATGATTTAAAAGGACTCATATCATTTTTTAAGAGAATAGAGGATATTCATGGACCTATTCTTGTTCATGTTCTTACAAAAAAGGGTTATGGTTTTGAAATTGCTCAGAAAAATCCAGAGCTCTTTCATGGGGTGGGTCCATTTGACCTGAAATCATTTGGGATAATAAAAAAGGATAACAAGAAAAGTTTTTCAGCCTTTTTTGGAGATACTTTGGTTGAATTTGCAGAGAAAGACAAAAGAATAGTTGCAATTACTGCAGCAATGTGCTTAGGGACCGGGCTTTTAAAGTTTAGAGAAAAGTTTCCGGATAGATTTTTTGATATGGGAATAACAGAAGAACATTGTGCAACCTTTGCAGCAGGTTTAACCTTAAGAGGTCTGAAACCTGTTTTTGCCATTTATTCTACATTCCTTCAAAGGGCATTTGATCAGGTAATCCATGATATTGCATTGCAGAAACTCCCGGTTATATTCTGTATTGATAGGGCAGGTCTTGTAGGAGAGGATGGTCCAACCCATCATGGAACATTTGATGTTTCCTATTTAAGATTTATTCCCAATTTTGTTATATCTGCTCCAAAGGATGAGGATGAACTTAGAGATCTTCTATATACTGCATTGCATTATCAAAAAGCTCCATTTGCCATAAGATATCCAAGAAGTGTTGTGGTGGGAGTTCAGGTGAAGGAAAAACCCAAGATAATAAACATAGGAGAATGGGAGATTCTCAGGGAAGGGAAAGATGTGTGTATACTTGCCATGGGATCCATGGTTTATCCTTCCTTAGATGCCTCCAAAATTCTTGGAAAAAACGGAATATCTGCTGCAGTAATAAATGCAAGATTTATAAAACCTATGGATGAGAAGCTTTTGGAGAAGATATCTAAAAGATTTAAAAAAATAGTAACGGTGGAGGAAAATGCAATTAAAGGAGGATTTGGAAGCGCGGTTCTTGAGTTTTTTGAACAGAGGAAAATTAAAAAAGATGTTTTAAGAATTGGAATCCCAGATAGATTTATAGAGCATGGACCAAGGGATAGGTTGCTTTACGAAATTGGCTTAACAAAGGAGGGTATATCGGAAAGGGTTAAAATGTTTTTATGATTACCTTTTTATTTTTATTGATGCCAAAGATAGAAACTTATGAGATAAAAAAAGTAGAGATAAATTATGATTATGGAATTATTTTAGAAGAGAGATGGCTGGATTCGGTATTCATAGGGTTTAAAGAGATAAAGACCCTTACTTCTTATCTTGCAGAGAGAGCAAGGGAATCCATAATTCAAAGATGGCTGGAAAGCACCAGAGAAAAGCTTGGAGAGAAAGCTGCAGAAAGTTTACTTGAAGGGCTTATTCCAAAGATAAAAATTCCGGGCTTTGAGGAGGAAACATCAATAGATATTAGGGGTTCGGATAAAATTACCATAGGGATGGGAGGAACCTATTATCCTCAGGGAGAGTCTTTTTCTCCTGAACCCAGTATGGAACAGTTGATAAATGTGAATGTAGAGGGTATAATTGCAAGAAAAACAAAGGTGGAGATGGATTACAGTTCTGAAAGGGAGATACAGGCTGAAAATACTATAAGGATCTCTTACGAAGGGGATGAGGATGAAGTTACTGAATATGTGAAGGCAGGAGATATTGCACTCACAATGCCAACTACTGCGCTCACCGGAGGAATTCCTACCCATAAAGGACTTTTTGGGTTTAGTGGAAAATGGAATGTGGGTCCCATAACTCTTTATGCAATAGCATCCAAAGAGGAAGCATCTGCAATAACTCAACGGTTTACTCACGGGTTGAATGTGGAGGAAAGAAAGGATTCCATATACGACCACCAGTACGAAAAAAATACATTCTTTAAGATTCTAAATGATTCCATTAAGGCATTACTGGGAGATGATACAGTTATTACAAATGTGGGACTTTATGTGTGGGATAATAACTTTGTTCCAGAAGGTAAGATTCCTTTAAATGTGGTAGCCTCTCCTTATGCAGTATTTTATGACTCTATCCAAACTCCGGAGACCGAGATAAAAGCAAACTTTTATCCTCTTGAAAGAAACAAGGATTTCTATTTCCATGCGGAAGCTGGAATAATAGAAATGCTCACCAGGTTTAGCGAAGGATACTATATCCTTGCTGCTGCCTGTACCACTTCCAAGGGAACCGAACTTTTTCAGATAAAGAATGATACAGTCGTGATGCTTCTTATATGGCCTCAGCATCCGGACTCCTCTTTTATAACCTGGGGAAATGAATTGAGAAATTATTATAACATAGGGGAGACAGGAATAGACCCTGCTAATCTTAAGGTAAAGATTATTAGAATTTCTTCCGGAGAGCCCACAGAAGTGGAGACCTCCGGACCTAACAAAGGTAAGACATTTCTTGAAATACTGGGTTTGGATCCGGATGGGGATGGAAAGGTGTCGGGAGAGTTTATCGATCCCTCAAGAGGACTTTTACATTTTCCTTATGCTGAACCTTTTAACAGTCCAGAACTTTCGGTAAGGGATTCATCCATATACCTTACAAGGAATATAGAAATTCCAAAGTATCAAATAATTTTTAGCTACACTAAAATCGTAGAGTTTCAGCTTCCCTTAGGTACCGAGGAGGGAACGGTGAGGATTATTGTAGGTGATGAGGAGCTTTCCCCTGAGGATTATGATGTTGATTATGCGAAGGGAGTAATAAGATTGAAGGAGAAGTTTCCTCCTGGCACAGAGATAAAAATAGTTGGAGAGCAAAAGATGTGGTTTGCTACAAGAGAGGGCTCCATTGCAGGTGTAAGAGCAGAGACAAACACAAGTGAGGATACAAAGATAGGGGCTACCTTTCTTTACAGAAACGAAAAGGAGAGGGGAGTAATAAGACCATCTATTGGCACCGAACCCTATAGTCGAGCAATTGGAGCCTTTGATATGAAGATTCAAAAAGAACTGGAGGGTATTACAGAATTTATAGATAGACTTCCAGTATTGGAAACCGATGTTCCTTCAGAGATCCAGGCAGAGGCAGACCTGGGGGTATCTATACCCAATCCCAATACTGCAGGAGTTGCATATCTTGAGGATTTTGAAGGTGTGGAGGAAAGTGATGAAGTAGGAGTAACCGCAAAATGGTACCCTACCAGTCTTCCAGCATCAAAAAGTATTGAGGATACCATAAATTATTCAAGAAATCCAGTGAAAATGAGTGTGGTGACTATTAATAAAAAAGAGATATATGGAGAGGAGACTGGAGACATCCAGCAAGATTTCATAGATATTTTAAAAATAGTATATACCCCTGAAGACAGTCTACGGTGGTCAGGAGTGATGACAGCCCTTGGAACTGGTGAAGTCTTTGATATTACCCAAAAGGATAATCTTCGGTTTATATTTAAAACCGATGCTAAAAAAGGAAAGATATACATAGATTTTGGTTCTGATATTGACGAAGATATGTTGAGATTGGACAAAAATGGAGTAATCAGAGGGCTTGATACTTTAAATACAGAAGATAAAAACCGGAACTTTCGACTGGATGAGTATGAAGGAGAGGACACTGGACTTGATGGAGTTTTTGGAGGAGATGATAAAAATGTTCCAGGGGATGATGGAAACGATGATTATGATAAGGTAAAGAATATAATGGGGACCGAAGGAAATAACTCCTTGGATACAGAAGATATGGATAAGGATGGGCACTGGAATGGGGGAGGATTGAAGAGGAACGATTATTATGAAGTTATGCTTTCACTTTCTGAGGAGAACAAATATATAAAAGATTTAAAAAATGGATGGAAGCTATTAACCGTTCCTCTGGCCGACTCCTCATTCATAGAAAAATTTGGAGCACCAAATCAAAAGTTAATAAATGAATTTAGGATTTGGTTTGAGAATATGGAAGGCACCAATACAATTTATGTGCATGAATTTAAGTTTCAAGGAACGGTATGGAGAGGGCTCTCGGTCTATAAAGAAGATACTCTCGCAGCAGAGGTTGATACATCTGAAAAGGTATCCATTGCACCTGTGAATAGGGAGATAGATCCAGGTTACACATCTCCCTTTAAACTGAGAAGAGAAATTGGAGGACAGTATGAGTTGGAGAACTCCCTGGAACTTACATATGAAAACATTAAAGAAGGACACGGCGTAAAACTCTACAAATATACCCCCGAGCCCTTAGATTTAAGAGGATATAAAAAACTCTCCCTTTATATAAATCCTAAAGAAAACGATGTTTGGTTCTTTTTGAGAATAGGAACCGACTCATTGAACTATTATGAGTATCGAGGAAAAACGGATAAAGGAAAGAATGTGGAGTATGGGGAAGGCTGGAAGGAGTTTGAAATAGAACTGAATGAATTTTCTAAAGTAAAAAAAGATTCCTTAGAAAACGATACCATAAAATATGTCGGAATACCTTCGCTTTCCAATATAAGATACTTTTCAATAGGTATAATAAACCCAAAGAAGGAACCCATATTGGGAAGGATATGGTTTAATGATATAAGGGTGGAGAATCCATGGAAGGAAAAGGGGATATCCTTCACCACCAAATTGAGACTCAAGCTTGCGGACCTTGTTGAAACAAGATTTAGCTTTTCAAGAAGTGACCCAAACTTTGTTTCTTTTACAGACCCCACAGGGGTTAAAACCGGAGGGCTTAATAACAGCCTTTCACTATTCAGCAGAGCAAATTTTGAGAAGCTGTTTCCAAAACGGTGGGGATTAAACCTACCTTTTACCCTCTCGTATACCAAACGACAGTCTCTTCCAAAGTTCTCTCCCTATTTTAATGATTACAGAATAAAAAGGAAAGAGGCAGAGAATTTTATAGAAGGTATGGAGAAAAAAGGGTTTACGTTTTCCTTTTCAAAGCAAAAATCAAAAAACAAAATTGCAAACTACACCGTAGATGCTATTTCATTTTCAACAAATGGTTCAATGACCCATAATTTAAGAAATGCCACTAAAAATCTGGATTCTTTAGTCACATTCCAAACCACCACATCCTATGGTATTGCTCCTAAGGTATTTTTTGAAGTATGGAAAAATAAGATATACCTCTTTCCGGAAAGGCTTAACATCTCATTGACCCAAAGTTACTCTTCCTCCAAAAGTTTTTCAAGGCTTTCTCCTCAAGAACCTTTTACAAATACATTAAGGGATGAGAGAAGGAGTATTGATCTCTCCTCCTCCTTTTCGCAGAAAATCCTGGATAGATTTTTATCTCTTGAGGGTTCATTTACAAATAAGAGGGATATGAGGGAACCTCACTATTTAAAAGGAGTTAACATTGGAAGGGATGCATATAAATATCTAAGGCTTTCATCCAGGCTCAGTAACATATCTTTTAATGAATTTGGAACTCCTTCGGTTTCATTTTCTACTGAGTATGATGAAAATCACTCAAAAGAAATTCAGATGGATACCTTTGATACGCGAAACATCCGTAATGGTTCCACATTTACTGCAGGATGGTCAGGTATAAACTTAGGAGGCATTTTTGAAAAGATAAAAAATATCTTTCCTTCAAAAGATACAGGAGTAGTAAAAGGCTCTCCTCTTTGGCTTTTTGATAAATTTACTCAAATAATAAAAAGAATCAATCCCATTTCTTTAAACTACAGTTTTTCCAGAAGTTCATACTACGAAGGCTATCTTTTTACTCCTTCAAAGGAATACATTTTTGGAATAGAGGACAGTATACCATTGTATGATGAGCATGAGACTATTCAGTATCTTGGGGCAGGTTCAAGAACCCGCACACACAATATCTCTCTTAATACTGGAACTAATATAGGGGGACTGGATGCAGATGTGAGAATATCCCAGGATATCTCATATACCCTCACTTTCGGTCAAACCAACTTCACATTTTCAAGAACTCTTCCAAGCCTCTCTTTAAGATTTTATGAGATTACAAAGCATCTTAAGAAAATAGCCCCTGCATTACAGAGTGCATCAATCCAATCCTCCTTTGAAAGGAGAATAACATACTCTGGAAATATTGCCCCGGATACAACCGGAAATCCGGTGCTCCATGTCAACTCAACAACTCAAAGTATGAATTTTCAACCTCTTGTTTCACTCTCCACTTACTGGAAGAGGAATATAAATGCTACTTTATCAATAAATTATCAAGATACAAAGACATACTCCGATTATGGTGATCTTGGATTTTCAATCCATGATCAGAAGATAAGGTCCTATGAATTATCCGGGAGTTATTCTTTTAGTGCTCCTTCAGGTTTAAAAATTCCGTGGCTAAAAAATGTGAGGTTTACTAATAACCTCAATCTTAATCTTACCTATAAATTCACAAGAAATCAGGATATAACATATGTGATGGAAAAGGAGACAGAAGAGGTAACCTCAAAAAATGTAAATATTGATGAGGATAGAATAGAAGTAACCATTGGGGGGACATACAATTTTTCAAACACCTTTGACGGTGGTTTAAACTTGATATACCAGAAAAGGGATTCACGAAGAAGTAATACCCTGGATTTTTCTACCTATAACTTGCAAATAATAGTCACAATAAGATTCTGATGAATAGAAAGGAAAGGATGGTCTTGTATTTTTTGTGTTTCTTATTGATACTTGGAATAGTTGCAACCTATATAAGAAGAATAAAAGAAGAGCACTCACTCCAAAAAATAAAGGTTGAATATATAGATACTTCTTATATATTTCCAATCGATATAAATAAAGCCTCTTTGGAGGAGCTTATAAAAATCCCAGGAATAGGTCCAGTAACCGCCAAAAGAATTGTGGAGGAAAGAAAAAAGAGGCCATTTAAAACTCTTCAGGAACTAAAAAGGGTAAAAGGTATAGGTGATAAAAAGTTGAATATTATCAAAAAGTATGTTATAATAAAAAATGGGTAGAGTGATGGCAGTGGATTTTGGAGAAAAAAGGACAGGAATTGCTATAAGTGATAGGAAAAAAAGAATAGCATTTCCAAAAGAGATTGTGGAGACCTCCATAGCCATAAGAAGAATAAAAGAGATAGTGAAAAAGGAGGATGTAGAAGAAATAGTGGTGGGGTACCCTTTGAACCTTCAGGGGAAGAGAACCGGGTCCACAAAAAGAGCCGAGATGTTTTATGAGAGGTTGAAGGAACTGGTTCGGGTTCCGGTGGTTCTTATGGATGAAAGGCTCACATCCAAATTTGCAGAGAAGTTCAGGATAAAGAAAAAAAGACCCACAGATGATGTGGCTGCATCCATCCTCTTATCCGATTATTTAAGGAGGAGATATTCTTAAGTCATCTGCTCTTCTTTTATCACTTTCCCTTGTTTTCCTTATTTATTTTGATTTTTTTGAAAAAGATGGAACAGAAGATGTGAAAATAAGCATTAAAAAAAATGAACCCGCAAGAAAAGTGGCACAACGATTGGAGAAAGAGAAAGTGATAAGAAACCATCTAATTTTCCTTGCCTTAACCAAGATAACCGGAAAGGAGAGAAGGATAAAGCATGGGGTTTATAGATTGAAAAAGGGGATGGCTGAAGCAAAGGTTCTTGAAATTTTATCAAAGGGAATTTTTGAAGGAATAAAAATAACCATCCCAGAAGGATTAACCAGGGAGGAGATAGCATCCATTTTAAGAAAAAAGGGTATCACGGATAGTATCCAATTTATTAAGAAAACAGAGGATAAAGAACTTTTAAAAAGGTATGGAATACCCTTTTTATCTTTTGAGGGTTTCTTATTTCCGGATACTTACATATTTTTTGAAGGGTCAAATCCCGAGGATGTGATTATAAAAATGGTGGATAGGTTTTTTGAGGTTTACAGAAAGATAGGTGGAAAAAAGGAGAATATGGATACGGTGGTAATACTTGCCTCCATTGTTGAAGAGGAGGCCTATCTGGAGGAGGAAAAACCCCTTATTGCTTCGGTATACTGGAATAGAATTAAAAGGGGTATGAAACTGGAAGCAGATGTTACAGTCCAGTATGCTCTTGGAAAACATAAAGAGAAACTGACATATCGGGATTTAAAGATAGACTCACCCTACAATACTTATATTCACCCGGGGATTCCTCCAGGACCTATATGTTCTCCGGGTAAAAAGTCTCTTGAAAGTGTGATCTCTTGTAAAAAAACTCCTTATCTCTATTTTGTGGCAAAAGGTGATGGAAGCCACATATTTTCTCGAAGTTTAAAGGAGCATTTAAGAAATAAAAAACGCATAAAAAGGAGAAAATATGGCATATAAAATTCTTGTGATAAACCCTGGAGGGGGGTCCACAAAGATAGCCTATTATGAAGATGAAAGAGAGGTAAAGAGAGAGAGTATAAGGCACTCTCCGGAGGAACTTTCTAAATTCCCGGATACTTTATCCCAACTTCCATACCGTAAAAAGATGATAGAAGAGAAGCTTACTGAATGGGGAATCCAGGTTAGTAAGTTATCAGGAGTTGTTGGAAGGGGAGCACCATTAAAACCTTTAGAAAGTGGAACATACCTGGTAAATGAAAAGATGGTGAATGATATCAAAACGGGGAGGGTTCAGGCGGACCATCCCTCCAACCTTGGAGCATTGCTTGCAAGAGAGTTCGCAGAAGAACATAACATCCCTGCATTTATCGTGGACCCGGTCTCTGTGGATGAGTTTATTCCAGAGTCAAGAATATCAGGATTACCTGAGATAGAAAGGAAAAGTCTCTCCCATGCGTTGAATATGAAAATGGTGGCAAGAAAGGCAGCAGAGGAGATTGGGAAAAAATACGAAGAGCTTAATATGGTGATTGTTCATCTTGGAACCGGAATATCCATTGGGGCTCACCAAAGAGGGAAACAGATAGATGTGAATAATGCCAATGATGGAGGTCCATTTTCTCCTCAAAGAACCGGTTCTCTTCCTGTTACTCAACTTGT
>CAZUTC010000018.1:0-7383 GCA_964623485.1 uncultured bacterium
ATGGAGGTCCATTTTCTCCTCAAAGAACCGGTTCTCTTCCTGTTACTCAACTTGTTAAACTATGCTATGAAGGAAAGTATAACAAGAAACAGATGATCGAAAAGCTTACAAAAAAGGGAGGACTTTTGGCATACCTTGGAACCGATGATATAGAAGAGGTGGAGAAAAAGATAGACAATGGGGATGAGCATGCAAGACTGGTTTATGAAGCAATGATTATGCAGATTGCAAAAGAGATAGGAGCGATGGCAACTGTGCTTTATGGAGATGTTGATGCAATTGTTATTACCGGAGGAATGGCTCACTCCAGAAGGCTGGTGGAAAAGATAAAAGAGAGAATAAGATTTATAACCAGGGAGATTTTCGTTTATCCAGGGGAGAACGAACTTGAGGCTCTCGCCCTTGGAGCCTTAAGGGTTCTTAAGGGGATAGAAAAACCAAAGGTTTATAATTGACAGAAAAAAAAATTAAAGTATACTTTAAAGAAAGGAGGAATCAATGAATAACAAAAATGTGGTGAACTTAAAGATCGATGACATTCCAACCCAATGGTACAATATTCTACCTGATCTTCCCGAACCCCTTCCACCACCAAGGGATCCTGAGGAGGGTCCATCCAGAGTGGAGAATCTACCTAACCTATTAATCCAGGAGTGTTTGAATCAGGAGTTTTCCACCCAAAACTGGATTGACATTCCTGGAGAACTTCTTGACCTTTATATAAAGGCAGGAAGACCAAGACCTCTTTTTAGAGCAACAAATTTGGAAAAAAGGCTTGAAACCCCAGCCCGACTTTACTATAAAAGTGAGTTTTTCAGTCCCACTGGAAGCCACAAGGTAAACACTGCACTTGCTCAATGTTATTATGCAAAAAAACAGGGTTATGAAAGAGTCACGACTGAGACCGGGGCAGGGCAGTGGGGAACTGCACTTGCATATGCAGCAGCCTTAACAGGGTTAAAATGTACCATATACTGGGTTCGGAGTGTTTATAAATGGGAGAAGGATAGAAGAAGCCTTATGGAGCTTTTCGGAGCAGAAGTAATTGCTTCACCCAGCCCAAAGACAAATGTGGGAAGAGCTCTGTATGAAAAGGATCCAGAACATGTGGGTTCTTTGGGAATTGCAATTTCTGAAGGTTTAGAAGATGCTCAAAATGACCCAAAAGCAGTCTATACACTTGGCTCGGTTCTCAACCAGGCACTTTTGCATCAAACAATAATTGGATTGGAGACAAAAAAGCAGTTTGAAATCTTTGACGACTATCCTGATATAATGATATCCTGTCTTGGGGGTGGCTCAAACTTTGGTGATTTTGTGCTTCCGTTTGTTGGAGATGTTTTGAAAAAGAAAAAAAATATAAGGTTTATTGCTGCCCAGAGTGAGGTAGCCCCCAATCTTCAGGGTGAGTATAGATACGACTTTGCAGACTATGGAGAGTATACTCCCCTTTTGAAGATGTATACCCTGGGGCATAAGGTAGAGATGAAACCAATCAAAGCAGATGGTCTAAGATACCATGGATGCGCACCCATTATAAGCCTTTTGAGGCATAAGGGATACATTGATACCGTAGCCTATCCAGGTGATGAAAAGCATGTATTTGAAACAGCGAGGATTTTTGTGGAGACCGAGGGATGGCTTCCAGCCCCAGAATCTCTTTACTCAGTATGTTGTGCTATTGAAGAGGCAAGAAAATGTAAGGAGTCCGGAGAAGAGAAGGTGATTGCGTTCAATGTTAGTGGACATGGATTCTTGGACCTTCCTGGATATAGAGAAGTCTTAGGAGGATAGGTGAGGAGTCTTCTATCGGGTGACGAGGCGGTCGCAAGGGGAGCCTGGGAAGCAGGATGCAGGGTTGCAGCTGCCTATCCAGGGACTCCAAGTACTGAGATTCTTGAAGCAGTAGCTCAGTATAAAAAAGATATTTACTGTGAATGGTCTACAAATGAAAAAGTGGCGTTGGAGGTATGTCTTGGTGCATCCTTGGCAGGAGCAAGGGCTCTTTATGTTTCAAAACATGTGGGAGTAAATGTGGCAGCAGATCCTCTATTCTCAGCAGCCTACATAGGTACCAGAGGAGGACTTGTGATTGTGACGGCTGATGACCCAGGACTTCACTCCTCCCAGAATGAGCAGGATAATAGATTCTATGGAGTTTCTGCAAAGGTCCCGGTGTTGTGTCCATCGGATTCATCAGAGTGTAAAGAGTTTACAAAACTTGCCTTTGAAATTTCAGAAGAGTTCGGCATTCCAGTAATTGTGAGGCTCACCACAAGAACTGCCCATGCAAAAGGAATAGTTACCCTAGGAGAGAGAAAAGAGATAGAGATAAAAAGGTATGTTAAGGATGTTAAGAAAACACTTATCCTTCCCACATTTGCAAAGTTAAGGCATTACTCTTTAGAGGAAAGGCTTGAAAAATTAAAGGATTACAGTAACAAAACACCCATCAATAGAGAGGAAGAGGGAAAAGAGGAGTTTGGAATTATTGCAGATGGCGTGGCATACTACTATGCCAAGGAGGCATTCCCTTCTGCCTGGTTTTTAAAACTGGGTATGGTCTATCCCTTCCCCGATGAACGGGTAAGGCGGTTTGCCTCCAAAGTTAAAAAACTTTATGTAGTGGAGGAGGTTGACCCGTTCATAGAAATGCAGGTAAAGGCTTTGGGGATAGATGTGATAGGGAAAGAAAGAATTCCAAAGGTGGATGAGCTTTCACCGGAAAAGGTTTATTATGCTATAACTCAGGAGAAAAAGGATGCTCTCCAAATTCCAGAAATTCCAAAAAGACCTCCGGTACTGTGTCCTGGCTGTGGATATCGAACTGTTTTTCATATTCTTTCAAAACTTAAGGTTATAGTATCCGGAGATATTGGGTGTTACACTCTTGGAGGTCTTCCTCCCTTAAATGCAATGGATACATGCGTTGATATGGGAGCATCAATTACAGTGGGACATGGAATAGAAAAAGTCTTAAAAAATACAGATGATAATAGAAAAGTGGTTGCCATAATAGGAGACTCAACATTTTTTCACTCTGGAATCACCGGGCTTATAGATGTTGTCTACAATAAAGGAAAAACTACTGTCATAATTCTTGATAACAGAATAACAGCAATGACAGGGCATCAGGACCACCCTGGAACTGGGAAGACATTGATGGGTGAGGAGACCAAGGAGATAAAGATAGAGGAGATATGTAGAGCAGCTGGAGTTGAACATGTGGAGACAGTGGATCCATACGATTACAACAGTACAAAGAAGGCTATAAAGAAAGCTATTGAAAGCAATGAACCATCCTGTATTATTGTGAAAAGACCCTGTGCCTTGTATGTGAGATTTTCTCGTCCTCCTTATGCAGTGGATGAGGATAAATGTATAGGATGTAAGATATGCGTGGATTTGGGATGTCCTGCAATATCTTTTGATACCGAAAAGAAAAAAGCATCCATTAATGAGATTCTATGTCCAGGGTGTTCAATTTGTGCCCAAGTATGTCCTACGGAGGCAATATATGAGAAAAAACACAATTAGTATATTTATAGCAGGTGTTGGGGGACAGGGGGTGTTGAGATTCTCTGATATCCTGGGAGATGCAGCAATGAATCAAGGATTTGATGTTAAAAAGTCAGAAGTTCATGGTATGGCACAAAGAGGAGGAAGTGTAACCTCCCATGTGAGATTTGGAGATAAAGTTTACTCTCCTCTTATACCAGAAGGAAAAGCAGATTTTCTTGTATCCCTTGAACAATTAGAGGCTTTAAGATTTCTATCCTATTTGGATAAAAGGGAAGGTTATCTTTTATACGATCCCCTCAAGATACCTCCTCTTGAGGTTTCTACCGGAGTTAAAGAGTATCCAGATACAGAAAGGATATTAAAGGAGTATACAGATAAAGTCTTAAGAATCCCTGCCTTTGAAAAGGCTATGGAAATAGGAAATGTAAGGGTTCAGAATATTGTGATGCTTGGGGCACTATCCTGTTTTCTTGATATAGAAGACTCCTATTACACCGACGCCATCAAAAGAACCTTTAAAGAGAAGTTTTGGGATATAAATATCAAGGGATTCATGGAGGGTAAAAAATTTATAAAGGTGTAAAAAAGAAGTGGGTTTCAGAAAATATTGACATAAACAAGGTAAAGGAGATAGAAAAGGAGTTTAAGATTCCCTATCTTCCTGCCTTGATTCTCTTTTCCAGAGGGTTCAGGGATAAAGAAAAAATAGATACATTTTTGAAAAAGGAGCTTAAAGAACTTCTTTCCCATCTTTACTCCCCATGGCTTTTTGAAGAGATGAAAAAGGCGGTGGCAAGAATAATCACTGCAAAAGAGAAAAAGGAAAAGGTTCTTGTTTACGGAGACTACGATGTGGATGGAATAAGTGGAACTGCAGTTTTAGTAAAGGTCTTAAGAAAACTTGGAATTCCTGTGGATTTCTATATACCCCACCGGTTAAGGGAGGGATACGGTCTTTCAATAAATGGGATAAAGTATGCAAAGGAAAACGGATTTTCCCTCTTGATAACCAATGATACCGGAATTACAGCCATTGATGAAGTAAGATTTGCCCAAGAAAATCATATAGATGTTATAATTCTTGACCATCATGAACCAAAGGAAGAAATTCCAGATGCCTTTGCAATAATCAATCCGAAACTGGATAGGAAATACCCCTTTAAAGAACTTGCAGGAGTAGGAGTGGTTTTTAAACTGATTTATGCTCTTATTGAATCCTTGGGGCACGATCCCAGAATATCCTATAACTATCTTGACCTTGTTGCCTTGGGTACAATTGCAGATGTTGTTCCTCTGGTGGATGAAAATAGAATAATAACAAAGGTTGGGCTCTCTCTTTTGAAAAAAGGTAAAAACTTAGGGATAAAAAGTCTCTCCCTTGTTGCAGGAATAGAACTTTCAAACATCTCTCCCTACCATGTGTATTTTATCCTTGGACCAAGGCTTAATGCCGGAGGAAGAATATCTGATGCCATAAAAGGAGTAAGGTTACTAATAACCGAATCTCCGGAAGAGGCGCTTACAATATCTCAGGAACTGGAAAGACTCAATAGAAGGAGGAGAAACATAGAGGATGAGATACTCAAGGAGGCAAGAGAAAAAGCAAAAAAACTTGTAGAGATTGAGAAAAGGTATGTAATAGTCCTGGGTGCAAAGGGCTGGCACGAAGGAGTTCTGGGAATCGTTGCCTCTAAACTTTCAGAGGAGTTCTATCGTCCCTCTGTTGTTCTTTCATTTAAAGAGGATCTTGCAAAAGGCTCTGCAAGAAGTATTGAGGGATTTTCAATATACGAGGCTTTAAAAAATTGTAAAGAGGTACTTTTATCCTTTGGAGGGCATGAAGGGGCTGCTGGACTTATTTTGAACAGAAACATGGTTGATGAGTTTGAAAGAGTGATAAATCTTTATGCAATGAAACTTCCCAAACAAATCTTTGTTCCCAAATTAAAAATAGATGCCTTTGTCTCATTAAAGGATGTAACAAAGGAATCCTTTGAGGTTTTAAAAAGGTTTGCTCCTTTTGGCGTGGGAAATCCAGAGCCTGTCTTTGCAGTGAATGGACTTGAGGTAGTGGGCTATCCAAGGGTGATAAAGGATAAACACCTTAAGTTCACGGTAAGGCAGGATGATTATCATATCCCAGTAATTGCTCCGGATATGGCAGAGCTTATTCTATCCATAGAGACAGGTAAAAAGGAGCATATTGATATTGCATTTAAGGTCTCGGAGGATAATTTCTGGGGAAAGAACCAGGTAATCCTGGAGGTTAAGGATATACGCTTGAGATAAATTTTAAAAACATACAGATAAGAATCTACGGCAAAGATGAAAAAGCGCCAAGGGAAGTGGAGACCGCAGAGATGGAACAACATCATACTGCAAAGGTGATGTATGTGCAGAGGAAAGGAGTTTATAAGTGTGATGGTTTGGTGACCGAGAATAGAGGAGTTGCCCTTCAGGTAAAGGTGGCAGACTGTTTTCCCGTTTTTTTATTTTCAGAGGATACAAAAGTTAAGGGAGTCTTGCATGCAGGATGGAGAGGAGTTTCAAAGGGAATAATAGAAAACGCAAGAAAAATTTTTAGCTCATTAACCTCTGCAAAAATAATTTCCGTAATAGGACCAGGAATATGCCCAAAATGCTATGAAGTGGGAGAAGAGTTTTTTACACATTTCAAGAAGTATAAAAATTTTTTAAAAAGAAAGGATAAAAGAGTCTTTTTGAATCTCTTTGGGGTGATAAAGGAGAAACTAAAAGAAAACGGTATTTTTTATACCATTTCTGGAATGTATGCTCCTTTGAAAATGAAAATTTTTACTCTTATCGGAGGGGAGATAGAGAAAAAAGAAATATTGGAATCATCAAAGAGGCATTAGATTGATGGGAAAAGTTGTGTGAGAAAACAATTAAACAACTTGAAGCTTATGTGATGGAAACCGCAGAGTAAGAAAAAGTATTATAGGAAGCGTAGGAGGATTATCTAACGAGCAAGTATGCGGTTCGTACCCACAAGGCTTATCCAAAGTTTGGCTATACCTTGCGCTTTGCATATCCAGCAGAATATGGGATTTAAAAATACAGAAAGTATATTTTATAATAAGTTTAGGGGTAAATAAAGCCGGTACCAATAATAAAATGCAAGGCAATGTTTGGGACAAAGGCTTTTCCATCACTAATAGGTATCCAGGCTAAAGATATGTTGAATATTCCTTGAATGTCAAAGACTAAGAATCTTACTGGATAAAATCTTTTCCCAATACCCACAGAAAGGCTGGGTCCTGATAGGAAAAATCCATCAAGGGGTTTAAAGAATTTCCCCAGTCCTCCCTTTTCTGGAAACTTTTTATTTCTTATCTCTGTTTCCGGATGGGAAAGAATAACTCCTCCTCCAATTCTTTTTTCAAAATTTTCACCTCTATACAGTTTATTTAAGCTCAGTATATTATATCCATGGGAGACCGCGAAGTGTTGAATTTCAGGAGTTGGATTTTTAAGGTATATTTTATGATGAATTAATTGAATCTCCCATTTACTGGTTCCAATTAAGACTGCATAGTATGGGGCTTCATAAAATGGTTTTGTTTCATATCTTGCAAGAATTCTTATATCCTCATATGAGTCTTGATGTAGTAAGAGAGAAGTGGGAAGGTTCAGGGCAGAACTCCCCAATCCTTCCAGCGTAAAAAAGGCATAAAAAATGATACCCCGGAAAGAAGAAAAACAACCATCTTTTTCATAAAAAATGATAATATTTTACTCTTAAAAGTCAACTAAATTGACAAAGATTTTTTATTATTTTATAATTGTAAGGTAATGACTTTGAAAAAAGGAGGTGTTATGAAAAAATGGAATATAATAATT
>CAZUTC010000018.1:7393-15971 GCA_964623485.1 uncultured bacterium
GTTAAAATAATTTTCTCCTTTTAATGCTCTCTTAGCCTAAATAATACACTTATTTGACATCAAAAATTTTTTGACTATCATATTTTATGATGAGAAAAATAAAGGAATGCAGATTTTGTAAAGAAGGAATTACCTCTATCGACCCCTTTGCTCCGTTTCTTGGAAATTTTTTAAGTGAAAAGGGGAAGATACTTCCTCGTAAATCCACAGGATTATGTGCCTATCATCAACGAAAACTTGCAGTGGCAATCAAAAGGGCAAGGAACCTTGGAATTCTTCCATATGTGATAAAGTAATCATGAAAATAATCCTTATCAAAGACTTACCTAAATTAGGTAAAAAAGGCGATACAGTAATTGTTAAGAATGGATATGCAAGGAACTACTTAATTCCCAAAGGAATAGCACTTGAGGCTACGGAAAGTAATATAAAGCATTTTTATGAAATAGAGAAACAAAAAAAAGCCAAGGAGGAAAGGGAGAAGACAAAAGCAGAAAAGATAAAAGAAAAAATAGATGGGGAAGGGATAAAGTTAAAACTTAGAATAAGCGAAGAAGGAAAGGCATTCGGAGCCATAACCTCCTCAGATATAGCAGAGGCATTAAACCAAAAGAAAAAGGTGGAGATAAACCATCACTCAATAGAACTTGAAAAGCCCATAAAGGAAAAGGGAAAGTATGAAATAACGATAAACCTTTATCCTGGAATAAAGGCTAAAATTAATCTATGGGTTGTGGAAGGTAAAAAATGATACCGGTAACTGTGAAGGGTATAACGCTGGATGCAAACAACAATCCTGTCCTTATTCTTGAAGAAATAAATGGAAATAGAATTCTTCCCATATGGATAGGTCCTGTGGAGGCTACTGCAATATCCTATGCATTACAAAAGCAAAAGGCTCATCGACCTTTAACTCTTGACCTCATAAAAAGAATCATAAAAGGCTTGGGAGCAAAGGTGTTAAAGGTAGTAATAACCGAGATAAAGAATACCACCTACTATGCAAACATGATGCTTGAAACTAATGGAAAGGTGGTACTTATAGATGCCAGACCTTCTGACTCAGTTGCCATTGCAGTTCATATGAATGTCCCCATATATGTGGCAAAAGAGGTAATGGACTCTCAATCTCAACGTTTTGAAAAAGAAACAAAAGGTGAGAAAAGTGAAGATATAATAAAGAAAAAAATAACCGGCATAGAGCCGGAGGATTTTGGAAACTACAAGCTTTAACCACCCAAAAGAACAGATTAAAAAGATTTTAAAAGGAATAGAAGAATGTATTACTGAAGATGAACTTTATAAGAAGCTTGAAAAATCCTATTATCAGAAAACTCCTTTAAGAATAAAGCTTGGAATAGATGCTTCTGGACCCGATATCCATCTTGGCTTTGCAGTCCCGTTAAGAAAATTAAGAGAATTTCAGGAGTTAGGACATACCGCAGTACTTATAGTGGGAGACTTCACAGGCATGATAGGAGATCCCACTGGAAGGTCAAAAACAAGACCTCAGCTAACAGAGGAAGAAATAAAAGAAAATATAAAAAGATATACTCAACAGCTTTTTAAAATCCTTATACCCGAAAAAACCGAAATAAAATACAATAGCGTATGGCTTAGAAATCTCACCGCCAAGGAGATTATAGTAATATCATCCAAGTATACTGTGGCAAGAATGATAGAAAGAGATGATTTCTCAAAGAGATTAAAAGAAGGAATTCCAGTATATATCCATGAAATTCTTTACCCCCTGTTCCAAGGATATGACTCCATCGCAATTGATGCAGATGTGGAAATAGGAGGCACCGACCAGAAGTTCAACTTCATGGTGGCAAGGGAGTTAATGAGAGAGTTTGGAAAGGAACCCGAAGTTATAATTACCATGCCTCTCTTAGAGGGCACCGATGGAAAAATGAAAATGAGTAAGTCCTATGGAAACTATATAGGGATAGAGGATCCCCCAGAAGAAATGTTTGGAAAGATAATGTCTTTACCGGATGAATTGATAATAAAATACTTTAGACTATGCACCAATCTAAATGATGAGGAGATAAAGACAATAGAAGAGAGAATGAAAAAAGGGGAAAATCCAAAGGATTTCAAAATGATGCTCGCTGAAGAAATTACCAAAATGTATCACTCAGAAGCAAAAGCATTGGAAGCCAAAAAAAATTTTGAAAAGGTATTTTCAAGAAGAGAAATTCCAGAAAAAATTCCTGTGTTTAAAATAAAAAAAGAGAAAAATATAATAGATGTAATGGTGGAGTCAAAAACCGTAAATTCAAGAAGTGAAGCAAGAAGATTGATAGACCAAGGAGGAGTGGATGTGAATGGCAAGAAAATTAAATCAATAAATTATAGATTTGTGCCTTCCGAGACCTACATATTAAAAATAGGCAAGAGAAGATTTTTAAAGGTCTCGGGAGAAAAATAATTTACTATACTATTGACATATTATGAATTTTAAATACAATTAATAAAAGGGCCGTTAGCTCAGTTGGCAGAGCACCGGATTTTTAATCCGGTGGCCGCAGGTTCGATTCCTGCACGGCCCATTATGCTTTACCTTCTTTTCTGGGCATCCAATTTAAAAATAAATGGAACGACCGAAGCTCTTATTAAAACGGGAGATAGTATCGTTGTTGAAGTAAACATTCAAAAGAAGGATGCAAAACTCTCTATTTACCTTGATGTAAACCATAATAAAACGCTTGATCCGAGCGACCGAATATTGATAAGGGGAAAAATAATAGATGGAAACTGGGATGATAAGGACGAGAAGGAAAACGGATATTACAAAAGAATAGAAGAAAACACATTTAATTTAGCTCCCGGAGATTATATCGTAGAGGTAGATGAGGGGTATCCTGTAACTGCTTTTTTGAAGGTATTGCCAATTCAATCAGTTTTTTCAATAAGCGGTCAGGTTAAAAATCTTCCCAATCCTGAAAATATATACATAATAGCCCAGCCAGACACATTTTATTCCAATGAAAAGGAGTTCTTCCTTGCTGCATTATGCGACGGTCAAGGTAACTACACTATAAAAGTACCTGAGACTCTTGCAAATAGAAATTATACAGTAATAGGAGGAGACCTGTTTGTTTTACATAAAGGTTACATGGCTTTAGTAGACACCCAAGCGATATTTGTAGATGGAGAAGAAGAAAAGGATATAGAATTTCTGGAGATAGAGGAAGGAATAACAGTCTCAGGAGACATAACTGATGAAAACGCAAGCCCTCTTAACCCTGATAGTGGAAGAATAGCAATATTCCAGCTTATACCTCCAGACACCCTTTACCTTACATTCACATATACTTATCAAAATTCTTACAATACAGAAATACGAAAGGCAATTTTTGGGGGTCTTTACATGGTCTCTCAGTTTAACTTTCTTTATCCTGACTATATGGAACCCCCTCCAAAAGACACCTTTGTATCCTTTAATTCAGATATAGAAGGGTTTAACATAATTCTTTATAAAGCAGATACCGTAATTAAAGGAAATGTATACAAAAACCAAAAACCTGCAGATGAAATACTACTTACCGCCACCGATATAAGTGGAGATTTTAAATCCAGAGGAAGTGCAAGCTCTGGGACATACTCTGATGGACATTATGAAATAAAAGTTTCAAAGGATGGGTCTTTATATCTTGTAAGTATAGAAGTGCCTCCCCAATGCGAAGCAGACAAAAAAGATACTACAGTAACCCCTGGTTCAGAAAATGTAAATTTTAGTCTCACATGTGTAGAAGCTATCAATGAGCTTTCCAAGATTATATATTTCCACTTAAAATCGGCTTTGATTAATGAAAAAGATTTAATAAGGAAGTTTGGAAATTTTGAAATATATGGGGAGGACGGAAGGTATATGGGAGATTTGAGTAAAATAAGGAAGATTTCCTCTGGCATCTATTTTCTTAAAGAAAAGAGGTCTAAAAAGATTGTGAAAGTTCTTTTTATAAAATAAGTGACAAAAAATATTTGGGATAGGTTCTGGGAGAGCAGATTGGAGGAAGAAATTTATCCTCCTGTCTCGGATATTGCAGGGGAGTTAAGAAAAACATTAAAATTAAATAAAAAAAGGGTAATAGAGGTTGGAGCAGGAACCGGACGAACAGGAATAGAGTTATCCAAGGAAACCCAGGAAGTATGGCTGCTTGATTTTTCCAAAAAAAGCCTTATTTTAGCAAAAAAATATCTTAAGAAAAATACCAATGTTTGTCTTGTAAAGGGTGATGCCTTGAATACTCCTTTTGCAGACGAAACCTTTGATATTGTGTATCATCAGGGACTTTTGGAACATTTCAAAAATCCCTACCAGTTGATTAAGGAAAACAAAAGAATATTAAAAAAGAACGGATATCTTTTAATAGATGTTCCTCAGAAATTCCATATATATACCTTATTAAAGCATTTCCTCATGCTTTTTAAATTATGGTTTGCAGGATGGGAGAGAGAATTTACTAAAAAATCCCTTGAAAAGATACTTAAAAAATACGGGTTTTCTCCGGTTAAATGGTATGCCTCCTTTGCCCACCCAGGGATAGGCTATCGGATAATAAGGGAGGTCCTTAAAAAATTAGGGATAAGACTTCCTCTGTTCCCTCGGATTTTAAAAAACAACCCGATCCAAAGATTTTTTGATAAATTAAGATACAAAAATTCAGGACTTTATTTAGGACTTTCTATTGGAGTAATAGCTAAGAAGTTATGAACTGGATCTTTATTATTTTTGTTTCCATAAACTGGGAAGTTTACACAAATCATAAAGTAGTATATGACATGGCTTCCGATGAAAATTATCTATACTTGGGGACCAATGGTGGATTTCTTGTTATCTCACCTGAGAATGGAAAACTAATCAAAAAATATACCCATATTGATGGCCTCCCTGCTAATATAGTGAGAGCTGTGGAAATAGATAAAAAACAAAGAGTATGGATAGGAACTGATAGAGGGCTTGCAGTGTATGAAAAAGACAAAATAATAAAGTATCCTACAGAAAAAATGGCTCCCCAAAAGATAACATCCATATCTATAGAGGATAGTATAGTGGCTGTCGGAACCGAAAATGGTGTTTATATTATTAAACCAAAAGAAAAGATCGAAAATGATGTGGTTCGCTTTGTCTACGAAGGATTAATTGATAAAGAGATAATCTCTATTGTAGTTCATAAAGATACAGTATGGGCGGGAACCAATAAAGGAGTATCCCTCATAACCTTGGATTACAAGGTGCATAAGAACTTTACCACCTATCCTGCCGATACCATGATAAATGATATGCTTGTTTATAACGACACTTTATTTATATTAACTCCAAAGGCTCTCTCCTATTTTTCTGGAGATGAATTTAAAATAATTGTACCAGTAATAATAGGGAGAAATCCCCAGAATCCTTGGGAAATTGGAAAGATGGAAAGAATAAGCAATGATTTATTCTATATAGGAACCGAACACAAGACAATACTTGTAAATTTAAAAGAAAAAACAGTGAAGCTAAAATGTTTTTTTTACAGCCATGGCAAGCCCATTCATCATCTTGAAACAATTTATAAAGATGAAAATGGTGTATGGTTCGGATGGTTCAGATGGGGAGATTACAAATACTCCGCCGGGAAGATACCCACTTTATTCCTTTTAAAAGGAAAAGAAAAATATACCTACGATTTTTCTTGTATCCCCTCCAATGGAGTGAATCAGAGCCTGGTAGACAGTAAAGGAGATATATGGAGTGCAAACTGTATTGTATCTCCCACTGTTCTTCCCTACGGTTTAGGACATTATGTCTCCAATACATTTTGGGAAAGATATGATAAGGCTTATAATGAAGGTATAATTGGAACCAGTGTGTGGCAGATTGAAATCGACTCAAAGGATAGGCTCTATCTTGGTCACAGACGGGCAAAGGAGGGTCTTGTAAGATTTGACTTTAATGAAAACGAGTTAAGATTCTATAAATGGGATAGCCTTTCTATTTCAAATATTGTTTATTCAATTGGAATAGATAAGTATGATAGAGTATGGGTTTATAGATGGGGAGAAAAGGAACTGGATGTCTTTGATTCCTCTTTCTCTCTTATAGCAGTGATCCCTTGGAAGTATGGATTTACCCATAGAATTGTATTTGATGATTCAAGCCTCTGGGCTGCAACAGATGAGGGAATTATTCAGTATATTCCCGAAGATTTTGAAAAAAATATAGAAAAAGGGAGTTATAATAAATGGGATGACTCTCAGGGTATACCAACAAAGGAGGTGGTATGCGTTGCAGTGGGTAAGGATGGTAAAATATGGGGTGCCACAAAACAGGGAGGATTTTGTTTGAATCCAGAAAACAATATAGTAACTGTAATAAATGAAAAAAATTTAACATGGGTAGCGATTGATAATAAAGGAAAGGTATACTTTCTTGAAAGATTCCACGGACTATCCATATATGACCCATTTGTGAAAAAATGGGAGTACTACCATAAAGAAAACAGTGGGATAGTGCCTGCAGATGAATATATACACCTGTTCATAGATACCCTATTCAACCGGATACTTATATCCACACCGGGCTGGGGATTATCAGTTTTAAAAATATCTCCTCCTAAAATTACTTCTCCGGACTCCATTTATATTTACCCAAACCCTTTCTATGGGGAGAATAAAAGAATAGTATTTAAAAACATCCCTTCCAATGCTAAAATATTAATATACTCCATATCTGGAAAACTCATTAAGAAGATCAATCCTCCTTCTCCGGATGTAAGAGAGGTGGTGTGGTTTCCTCACTCTCTTTCTTCGGGGATATATATTATAGTAGTAATTTCGCCTCAGTTTAAAAAAGTACTGAAACTTACGGTTCTTGAATAAGAGCTATTAACTCTCTTAAAATTCCTGCTACCTGACTTGCCTCAGAAAGGGAAGAAACCAGAGGATTAAACTCACATATATCTCCCCCTACTATTTTATATCCTTCTAACCCTTTGAAAAAATTCATAAGCTCTCTATAACTTATTCCACCTGGCTCTGGTGCGGTCACTCCGGAAAGTAATCCAGGGTCAATAACATCCACATCTATACTTAAATATACCGGGACTTTCTTTTTTAATTTATTTTTTCTTATCTTTTTAAAAATTTTTTCCTCGGATGCTCCAGAAAGAGTTCTTACTCCCCAAAGATAGATATTTTTTTCTCCTATCTCTTCCATAATCCTCCTCATGACCGTTGCATGAGAAAGAAACTCATTTTTCTCCGAACGCTTTTTTAAATCTGCATGGGCATCTATTGAAATCACCATAAGGTTTCTAAACTTTTTTACAATCCCTTTAATAACTCCTAAGGTGAGTGTATGTTCACCTCCTAAGAAAATAGGCTTTTTTTCTTTTTCCACAACCCAGGATGCATATTTTTCTATTTCCTTTAATGAGAAATCCATATCCCAGTTCTCGGGAAAGTTCATATCTCCGTCATCGCATATCTCCTCTTTCTTAAGAGACTTCTGGAAAATAAAACTATAACTTTCCAAGGTTTCAGCTGCCTCCCTTATTCTTTGAGGAGCAAACCAGGTACCTTTTAAAAACTGGGTAGTGGATTCTAATGGAACTCCCTTGATTATTATAGAAGATGTTTCAAAATCACCCTTTGCAAACCAGATTTTCATGAAAACACTATCTTTTAAAGAAACTTTTAATACTCTCTATCACATAATATACTTTTTCCTGGGTTATTTCAGGATATATAGGTAGAGATAAAACCTGTTTGGATATTTTTTCAGTTACTTTAAAATCTCCTTTTTTATATCCAAGATAGGAGTAGGCGGGTTGTAGATGCAAAGGAAGAGGATAGTGGACTGCAGTCTCTATCCCCTTTTTAAAAAGATAGTTCCTTAACTCATCTCTTTTTTCCGTTCTTATGGTATACTGGTGAAATACATGATTTCTATCCTTTTTTATATGTGGAACAATCACATACTCTTTAAGCTCCTTTGTATAAATCTCTGCTATCTCCTTTCTTTTTTTGTTCCATTCATCTATCATTTTAAACTTTACTCTTAAAAGGGCAGCCTGTATCTCATCAAGTCTGCTGTTATATCCGATGAATTCGTGGTAGTATTTTTGGGATGCTCCATGCACCCTCAATAACCTTACTTTCCTTGAAATTTCTTCATCACTTGTAGTAACTACCCCACCGTCCCCAAGGGCAGATAAATTTTTGGTGGGGAAAAGTGAAAAGCATCCTAAAAGACCAAGGGCGCCTGTTTTTTTGCTTTTATATTCTGCCCCAACTGCTTGAGCTGCATCCTCAATAACTGCAATCCTTTTTCTTTCTGCAATTTCATTTATTTCATCCATATCTGCTGGTTGTCCAAAAAGATGCACCGGAATTATTGCTTTAGTACGAGGAGTTACCGCATCTTCTATCCTCGTAATATCAATATTGTAACTTTCCTCTTCTATATCCACAAAAACAGGAGTTGCTTTAAGGTTTACAACAGCCTCTGCAGTAGCAGTGAATGTGAAGGGGACGGTTATAACTTCATCTCCCTCTTTCACTCCCACTGCCCTTAATGCAATGGTGA
>CAZUTC010000018.1:15981-20452 GCA_964623485.1 uncultured bacterium
CAATGGTGAGGGCATCGGTTCCATTTCCAACACCAAAAGCATACCTTGTACCACAGTAAGACGCGAACTCCTCTTCAAATGCTTTTACCTCCTCACCCAGGATAAACCTTCCGGTTAAAAGTACTCTCTCAAAAGCATGTAAAAGCTCTTTTCTCAAAGGATTATGCTGAGCAACAAGGTCTATGAGCTTTACCTTCATTTCACTTCCCATACTTTCTCTCCTTCCTTTTTGTATTTTCTTCCGCACCTTTTACATACTGCCTCTTTATTATCTTTAAAATAAAGCTTTTCACCACACTCACACATCCATCCGGTAATCTTTGCAGGAACCCCTACCACAATTGCATAATCAGGAACTTCTCTGGTAACAACGGCACCTGCTCCTATAAAAGCATGCTTGCCAATTGTTATACCGCATAGAATGGTGGCATTTGCTCCTATACTTGCTCCTTCTTTTACAAGGGTCGGAATCCATCTTCCTCCTTTGGGATACTTTGACCTTGGATTAATGTCGTTTGTAAAAACACATGAAGGACCACAAAAAACATAATCCTCCAAGGTAACAAGGTCATAAACTGAAACATTGTTTTGAATATGCACATGATTTCCTATTACAGCTCTTTTCCCAATAAAACAGTTTTGACCTATTACACAGTGTTTCCCTATCTTTGCTCCGGACATCACATGGGTAAAATGCCATATCTTTGTACCCTCCCCAACTTCACAGGGTTCATCTATAACTGCAGTGGGATGGACAAAATAATTTCTTCTCTGGTTCATATCTTTTCTATTCCTCCTTTCTTATTTATTGATTTCTGAGCTGCTTCAAGAATTTTCACCACATTTAAGCCGTTATTTATATCGGTCAAAGGAGTGGTTCTTTTTTTTATACATTCAACAAAATGCATACACTCTCTTTTTAAAGGCTCCTCAAGGGATACCTTTGGAACCACTATATCTCCATACCTTATTACAAATGAGCCGTTCTTTATCTCATCGGGGGTTATATCTCTATCATATATTTTAATTTTTTCAGAGGGTTCTGTATCGTCAAAGACTACCATCTTAGAAGACCCCACCACCGTAGTTTTTCTAATCTTATGGGGGTGCAGCCAACTCACGGTAACATGAGCGATTCTTTTTTCTTTAAAATAAAGGGTAATAAATACAAGGTCCTCTATACCCTTTTGAAGAAAAGACTGTCCGGTTGAGGACACAGCCTCCGGTATTTCACCCAAGAGATAAATAATCATGGAGACATCGTGGGGGGCAAGGCTCCACAATGCATTTTCATCCTTTCTTATTTTTCCAAGGTTAAGCCTTGCTGAGTCCACATAATAAATTTCTCCCAGTTCATTGTCTTCTATCATCTTTTTTATATAATTAACTGAAGGATGGTATAAGAGAAGGTGCCCCACCATAAGAATTCTTTTTCTTTTTTCTACAATCTCCTTTATCCTTTCAATCTCCTCAGAACGAATACATATAGGTTTCTCTACAAAAACATCCTTATCGCATTCTAAAGCCCGTTTGGTAAGTTCATAGTGAGTAACTGCAGGGGTTGCTATTACAACAGCATCTACACTTGATTTAAAAACCTCCAGAGGGTCTTCTGTTAGTTTTGCATCATATTTCCTTTTAACCTCCTCAAGTCTCTTTGGGTCTTTATCAACTATCCATTCTATTTTAACTTCAGGAATATTTGAAAAATTCCTCAAAAGATTGGGTCCCCAGTATCCGACTCCTATCATACCTATTTTAATCATTCACAAAAGCCCGACTCTCTCCTCTGCAGTAGGAATCTTTATTTTGAATATTCTTACCGGATGGGATTTTCCTTTTACCCTTTCGGGAGGCATCTCTAAAAAATTAAACTTATCTTTTACAAATGTGTAAACATGTTCAGAAACGATTATCTCTCCTCCCTTTGCTAAGGTTTGAAGTCTTGCAGCAAGATTCACACTGTCTCCTATCACTGTATACTCAAGCCTTTCCTTAGAACCTATATTACCCACAACTGCCTCTCCGAAGTTTATCCCCACCCCTACATGAATTGCTTCCTTCCCTTCTTTAATTCTTTTAATGTTTAACTGTTCCATATTTTCCTGGATCTCCACAGCAGACCTTACAGCCCTATACACATCATCCACATGGGAGAGGGGAGCCCCGAAAACAGCCATTATACAGTCCCCAATAAACTTATCTATGGTTCCTTCATATTTAAATATTATATCGGTCATCTGAGTTAGATAAAAGTTTAAAATCTCCACTACCTCTTCTGGGGGAAGCCTTTCGGAAAGGGGAGTAAATCCCCTTATATCAGCAAATATAACCGTTACCTTTCTTTTTTCACCCCTTAGAGATTTTGTAAAAACATCAGGGTTTTTCAGTATCTCCTCTGCCACCTGTCTTGAAACATACCTTTTAAACGCATCTTTTATCAACTCCTTTTCCTTCAAATCCTTTGCCATCTGATTGAATGCTTCGGTAAGTTCTCCTATCTCGTCTCTACTTTTAAGCTCTATCCTCTGGTCAAAATTTCCCTTTCCTATCTCTCTTACCCCGTGAACAAGAGCCTTGATTGGTCTCACCATGTAGTTTGCAAGGGTAAAGGAACCCAATATACCGGAGAGGATTCCAAGAATAGTAATAGAAATTATTACATACTGTATCTTTCTGGACGCCTCTTCTAAAATGGAAAGGTCTATTCCCACATGTACCTCTCCTATTTTTTTCTTGCCTCCGATTGCAATGGGTGCTGCCACCTCGTATATTCTCTCCCCTTGTACTTCAATAACCCCGGTGGCAACATCCTTAACATTCTTTATCTTTACTTTTGAATCTATCTTTTTTCTCCATTTTTCTTCTTCAAATTTTATTTCTCCATTTTTTCCTATTTTTGAAGGTGGGACAACCGCTCTGGATTCATTATCCAGAATATAGGCATAAACTGCCCCAGTATTCCTTAATGCATCCCTACATAAAAGGGTGAGGGTAAGGTCATCATCTGCTATAATTGGGTCTTCAGCTGCAAAGGCGATATTTCTTGCAAGAATTGTACCCCTTAACTTTATCTCTTCTAAAAATGAGTTCTTAACTGTGTTTAGGGTAAAAATACCAGCTGCACCCATAATTACTGCAATAAGGGCAACTATTAACCCACCTATCTTATACCTTATACTTATTCTCACATATTAATAATATGGATTTAAAAGAGATAGTCAAGTTATTTATGAAATTAATTTGACAAAATAAACAATAAGATTAAAATTTTTAAAAATGAGGTTAATGCTTTTGGTATTTGTGGTATACTCAAAAGATACTTTACATTTTCAAAAATATACAGATTATGTAAGGATAAGTAAAATACTTGGAGGAATGGGAATCTTACTTACTACTGCAGGTGTTATCTCAGACATCAAGGTGGAGGATTATTACGAGAATTATAAAAAATCGGTAAATCCTGATTCATGTGTGTACTATCGGGAAAGAGTAAGGGTTTGGGAAAAGATAAGGGATATCGTATTTACCGGTTCTGTTATATCCTTCGGGATTTCCGCATGGCTTTATAAAAAGGCTGAAAAATTAAAACAGAAGTTTTATCCAGAGATTGAGATTGATTTCAAAAAGAGAAAGACCGGGGTGAGAATATGCATAAAGACTGGAAAATAATAATCCTCATTTTTCTTTTTGCCTGCGATAGAAAGGATTTTGATAACCCAAACGATCCCTTAAACCTTCCACCTCCTCCTCTACCCCTATCCCCAGTTAATGAAGTGAGTTCTGAAAATCCTCCACTGTTTGTCTGGGAGCCTTTGGAAGATAAGGAGTATACCTATTTGATCGAAATATCAGAAGACAAAGAGTTCTCTGATGTGGTGCTGCGAAGAACGACATATTATAACTTTCTTTCACCTTATTATGACTCTTATTGTTACTATTTTTACTTTTTTAGAGAAAATACCTATTACTGGAGAGTATCTACAATAAATCCAAACGGTTCTGCCCATGGAGAATGGTCTGAAATTAAAAGTTTTAAAGTAAAGATTCCACTTTTGAACATAGTAGAAAGAACTTATTACAAACTGGATTTTAAAATTTGTAAATATGAAGATTACATGTATCTATTTTACTACGACACAATCACAATTATTAAGATAAAAGATAAAAATGCTCCTCAGGAGATCGGATATATTCCTTCTGAAATAATACTTAGAGATGGAGAAGTATATGCAGGGCATCTGTATGTAGTTGGAAATACTCAAGGGGAATATGAAGCAAAAGATTATTTAGAGATATTTTCTCTATTAAATCCTGAATATCCAATCCCTATTCTTTGTGAATCAATGCCGACCTCTGGATACGAAACCCCTATTGATATTGAAGTTGAAAATAATTACTGTTATATACTTACAGATGAGAATATTTTTATTTATTCTATACAGGATATAAAGACCCCGGTTTTTTTAAA
>CAZUTC010000019.1:0-18649 GCA_964623485.1 uncultured bacterium
GCAAAGAGAAAGATCTCCTGGGATATACCGGGTTGTCTGGGATAGAAAGGATGAGTATGGGAGAAGGGTCTCAAAAGGTATATACTTTATAAGGCTTGAGACAGAGGACTATAAAAAGACCCAGAAGATAGTGATTATAAAATAAAGAAAAGGGGAAGGCATAGCCTTCCCCTGGTAATGCTCTCTTAACCCAAATAATGCATAAACTTGACTTTAAAAATAATCATCCTATAATTTTTTATGCCGGTAAGTCTTAAGAATAAAAAGCAACTGAGAAATATCATAAGGGAAATCATAAAAGAGGAACTCAAACTTGATGAGGAACTAAGAGAGAAGTTAAATATTCTTGAGAGGATAACAAGGGTGGAGGAGGAGTTAAAGCTATTGAGACAGGAGATGAACACAAGGTTTGAGGCAATGGATAAAAGATTTGAGGCAATGCAGAGAGAGATGAATGCAAGGTTTGAGGCAATGGATAAAAGATTTGAGGCTGTTGATGCCAGATTTGAGGCTATGGATAAAAGATTTTCTATGCTCACATGGTTTATGGGTGCTGGATTCTCTCTGCTTGCCCTACTTATCGCCCTAATAAAACTCTTTGGATAATTCAATCCATCTTCACCCATTTTAATATCTTCCCTCCAATACTTATAAAGTAAATACACTCCTCCCTTTTTCCACTTTCCTCTATGGAGGGATTTCAAAAAACATTGGATTAGGAACTATGAAAAAAGGCAAGGCTTTTGGAGCCTTTACAATACTTTTTGAACGGGTGGGTAAAGAATAAGCTTCGCGGCTCAAAATGTTATGGGATTCTGCAGTTTCTTGACAAAGTATAAATTTCATGTATTATGAAAAAAATGAAAGACGCCTTTAAAAAGAAAAATAGTCGGGGTGGTATATTTGTAGGTGGGGTAGAACTTAATTCTGAAATAGAGATAGAGAGGTTATTATCTACGACAGAGAAAGAGGAGGCGGTGATAGAAAATAGAAGGGGCAAGAGATGGATAAGAATAATGCTTGATAACGGAGAGATAGATGAAATGCCCTATTCTCATTACCTCTATATTTTCTCTGATGGCATAATTCTCTCGGTTATATTTATTAATCCTTTAGAAAAAAATCCAGAAGAAAAAAGCTTAGAAGAACTTTTTGTCTCTGAAACGAGAGGTTTTTTGAGTGAAAGACTCCCGGATACCTCTGCCACATTCTTTGAAAAAAGGTTTAAATTTATAACCGGAGAGGCTCCTCTTGGAATTCAAAGTATAGGAAAAACAAGAAGAATACTTTTCCAGAGCAACACTTTCTGGGTCAAGGAAATAAAGGATGAAGATTTTTATGATTTTATCATATTCTGTCATAGAGAGTATTTAAAAGATTCTTTAGAAAAAAAACTTGAAAAATTATACTCTTTGCTCTCTTCCTCATCTTTTAATATTGTAGAGGAGGATATAATAAGGATAATAAAAACCATAAAAAAAGAGAAGCAGACATTTTACTCTGAATTTTCGTTTCAGGATGATTTCTTTTTTTTAAAAAAAGAGGAAGATGCAAAATTTCTTTTGAATGCATCCCTTCTTAAAGAGTCCCAAAAGCGAAGCGAAGATATGTTAAAAGCAGTTACGGAATTGAAAAAGGGAATTGAAAGATTCGAAAATATATTCAAATAT
Organism: uncultured bacterium; assembly: GCA_964623485.1. Lineage (GTDB taxonomy): Bacteria > Hydrothermota > Tepidihabitantia > B3-TA06 > CAYQJV01 > CAZUTC01. Next base: position 1,671 of record CAZUTC010000019.1, read on the forward strand.
ACGGGAATATTAATGTATACTGGTATCTCGGTTGGAATATTTCTTTTACTTTCTTTTCCTTGGAACCTTATCTTTGCAGGGATTTCGGGTATTTTGATAGGGACCGGTTATTTCTATATTTTAAAAACCCCAAGAAGGAATGGAGATAAGGATAAAGGATAAAAGAGTAATAATTAAAAAAGGAGATATAACCGAAGAGAATGTGGATGCGATTGTAAATCCTGCAAACTCATATCTAAAACATGGAGGTGGTGTCGCAGGGGCGATTGTTAGAAAAGGAGGAAAAATAATCCAGGAAGAGAGCGATAAAATAGGTTATCTTCCAGTGGGGGAGGCGGCGGTAACCTCTGCTGGGAAACTCAGAGCGAGATATGTGATTCATACTGTAGGACCAAGATGGGGAGAGGGAAGGGAAGAGGAAAAATTAAAAAAGGCAGTAAAAAACTCTCTTAAAAAGGCAGAGGAATTAAACCTTGAGAACATAGCAGTACCTGCAATAAGCACCGGAATCTTTGGATATCCTAAGGAGCAGGGGACAAAGGTTATCTTAAAAGAAATTGTAGAATTTTTGAAAAAAGAAGCAAAAAATCTTAAAGAGGTAAGGGTAGTGAGTATAGATTCCCTCACCCATCGGCTCTTCTTAAAACATGCAGAAAATATAAAATCTTGAGCCTCCCATTTATAAATTTTGTAAGATTTTTGAAAGAAATAGAAAAGGTAAGTTCAAGAAAAGAAATAATAAAAAGAACCGGTGACCTTTTAAAACAAGTTTCGGAGGAAGATATAGATTTTATCGCAAAGACGCTTGGAGGAAAGGGGTTTTCAGGCACCCTTTCTTTATCCTGGAGGGGTATATTTGAAGCCCTGGGAAGAATATTTTTTATAACACCTTCCCTTGAGGAAAAAATAATAAAAGAGTCTGTGGATATAGGAGATGCAGTGGAGATGATATATCGGGAAAAGAAGAAGATAGAGCCTTCCTGTTTGAGTATAAGGGATATAAGAGAAAAACTTAAAATTCTTGAAGGGTTAAAAGGGAAGGGAGCAAGAAAGACCAAAATAGCAGTACTTTCTCAAATATTTAAAAATCTTGGGGCAGAGGAGGCAGGAGTATTCGCAAAGGTCCTTGTGGGAGAAACAAGGACAGGAATAAGTGAGAAAACGGTTTTGCTTTCTATCTCCCATGCATTTAATATCCCAGTGGAGGATGTGGAAAAAGCATGGATGTTCTCAGGAGAACTGGGAGAGCTTCTAAAAATAGTAAAAGAGGATAAGAAAGCAAGAATTACAGGTTTGAAACCTCTTTTATTTTCTCCATTAAAACCTATGCTTGCAGATACTGCCCAAAATACAGAAGAGATATTGAAGGAAATGAAGGATGGATTTTTAATAGAATATAAGTATGATGGGATAAGGGTACAGATTCATAAAGATAATAAAAAGATAAAACTTTTTTCAAGAAATTCTGAGGATATAACTAAAGAATTTGAGGAATTAAAAGAGGTTCTTTTAAAAGGCATAAAGGCAAACCAAGCTATACTTGATAGCGAAGTGATAGCAGTGGATGAAAGGGGAAAACCTCTTGCTTTTCAGTATCTTTTAAAAAGAATGGGAGCGAGAAAGGAGAATTATCCCGATGTTAAAATTTATATCTTTGACATCCTGTACCGAGATGGCGAACTTCTCACTACTTTACCCCTTGAGAAAAGAATTGAGATCCTAAAAGAGACAGTAGTAGAAAGTCTTCAGGCGAAAAGAATAAAAAATCCATCCAGAAAAGAAGTTGAGGATTTTTTTAAAAAAGCAGTAGAGGAAAAACACGAAGGGATAATGGTAAAGAGTCTTGCATCTTTTTATGTCCCAGGGAGAAGAGGAAGGCACTGGTTGAAACTAAAAAAGGAGATTGAGGCAGACCTTGTGATTATTGCAGCAGAATGGGGGTATGGCAGGAGACATGGATGGTTATCAGATTATCTGCTTGCTGCAAGAGATAAAAATGGTCTGGTTGCAGTGGGGAAAACATTCAAGGGGCTCACGGATAAGGAGTTTGAAGAGTTAACTCAAAAACTTCTTTCTTTAAAAGTAAAGGAGGTGGGGAAAAGAGTATATGTAAGACCGGCTATAGTGGTGGAGGTAATATTCAATGAGGTTCAAAGAAGTTCTAAGTATCCTTCTGGAATTGCTTTAAGATTTGCCAGAATAAAAAGAATAAGATATGATAAAACCCCCAACGACATATCCAGCGTAGAAGAGTTAAGAAGATACTCTTTGAATTTTTATCATAAAGACCCCTTCAAAGGATTAAAGTAAAAATCTTGACTTTGTAAAAATTATAAGTATTCTCTATACATGAGAATAATGGTGCTATCCGATTACCATGGGGCAGAGGATATACTGCCAGCCTTGGAAGAAGCTATAGAGAATGAGGAGATAGAACTTATCGCATACTGTGGAGATACGGTAAAGGGATATGCGAGAGGTGATGAATGGCTTGCCTCACTAAGAGAAAAGAGAAAACCGAGAAGGGATTTGCCTTCAATAAAAGATGAAGCGGTTGAGGATGAACTTCTTTATCGTAAATTTTTCTTCAATCTTAATGGATTTGGTATTCCAGTGGTTGCAATACCTGGGAATATGGACGCCCCGGTGGAAAGATACCGGAAAGCAATATCCGAATTTCCCAATATCCAGGATGTGCATGGAAAAATATTCAGATACAATGGCTTTACATTCTTCGGATACGGAGGCGAAATAGGGGATATGGAAGAGAAGGAGCTGGTTTTTATATCCAAAGGGGAAGATGTATTGAAACTCTTTGAGCAAAATCTAAAAGGTGAAAAGGAAAAACCCATATTTTTATTGCACCAGCCACCTGTTTCTAAAATTGATATAGACCCCAAAACCCAAAAACATATAGGCTCTCCATTTGTTAATAAAATAATAGAAAAACATAACCCCTTGTTTGTTTTCTGTGGACATGCCCATGCAGGAGCCGGACAAGACACAATAGGTAATACTCTTGTTATAAATCCTGGTGCATTAAAAAAAGGAAGGTATGCAGTGTTGGATACTGATTCAAAAAGAGTTTATTTTCCTTCACCCCTTAAAATACTGTAAGAAATGAGTTATCGCTTTTTTAACCATACTTCTGACTTGGGAGTAGAGATAGAAGGGAATACCCTTAATGAACTTTATGCAAATGCAGCCCAAGCCTTGGTGGATATGATGATAGAAGGCAAGGATAATCTTTCGGTGGAAAAAGAAAAGGTGATAAAATTAAGTTCAGATTCACAAGAGGAACTCTTTATGGACTGGCTGAGGGAGATAATTTTTAATCTCACAGTTAATGGATTTGTGCCTTTAGAAGTAAAAAGTATAAAAATAGAAGAGACTCAAATGAAGGCAGTATTAAAAGGTGGATTTTTGGATAATAAAAAAACAAGAGTTGTTAAAGAAATAAAAACACCCACATACCACATGTTTAATATAAAAAAGAATAAAAAGTGGTATGCAAGGGTGATATTCGATGTTTAGGAGGTGTTTATGAGAATATTACTTATAGGAGTTTTATTTTTTGCTGGATGTAAAGGAGAGAAAACAAAAGAGGTGAAAAAAGAAGAAAAGCCCAACCGTATAGTGATGGTGATAGCAAATAAAAACTTCAGGGATGAAGAGCTTTTTGTTCCAAAGGATGTGTTTTTGAAAAATGGTTTTTCGGTAACCGTGGCATCCAATGATACGGTAGAAGCAAAGGGAATGTTAGGAAGAATGATTAAGCCCGATATCCTTATCAAGGATATAAATCCCGCTGATTATGATGCCTTGGTACTTGTAGGGGGAAGTGGATGTATGGTTTTATGGAATGATACAACCCTTCACCGAATAGTAAGAAAGTTCTATGAAGATAAAAAGGTAATAGGAGCTATATGTCTTTCTCCGGTAATCTTGGCAAGAGCAGGTATTCTAAAAGGTAAAAAAGTAACATGTTTTCATACTGCAAAGGAGGAGATATTAAAGGGAGAAGGAGAGTATATAGATGCAATGCTTGCCACGGATGGAAATATAGTGACTGCCCCGGGTCCTCAGTCTGCAGAGATATATGCAAAGACAATAGTTAGTTTTTTAAAGTCCAAAAAGGTAAAAGAGTAAGGTGAGGATTGTTATACAAAGGGTGAAGAAGGCACGGGTTTCTGTGGAGGGGAAAACTGTATCTGAAATAGGAAAAGGAATGGTTATACTCGTGGGATTTAAAGCTCAGGATGACGAAAAGAAGGTATTAAAGATTTCCGAAAAATTACCAAAACTTCGGATCTTTGAAGACCAGAGTAATAAAATGAATCTTTCCCTTCTGGATGTGCAAGGAGAGATTCTTGTTGTTTCTGAGTTCACACTCTATGGAAATCTTGAGAAGGGATTAAGACCCTCTTTTACAGATGCAATGCCAGCCCAAAACGCGAAAAGACTTTATGAACTTTTTATAAGTAAATTAAAAGAAAATCAGGTGAAGGTAAAGTCCGGAATTTTCGGAGCAAAGATGCTGGTTGAGATACACAACGATGGACCAGTAACATTTATAGCACAAGATGATTAGAAGTATGACCGGAATTGGAAAAGTACAGCAAGAGGTTAAAGGAGTAACGGTGACCGCGGAAGCAAGATCATTGAATCACCGGTTTCTTGAGATATCAGTGAAGGTCCCAGAGGTTTTTTCAGGTATAGAGGAGAAAATTAAGAAGATGATAAAAAAATATGTAAAGCGAGGCACAGTCCAGGTTCATGTGCATATTTCCAATGAAGTAAAAAAGAAGGTAGTTGTGGATAAAGAAAAGGCATACGAATACATAAAGATTTTTACAACACTTAAAAAAAGGCTGGGCTTATCAGGGGATATAGATTTGCAAACCCTCGTTTCCCTCCCAGGTATAATAAAGGAAGAGGAAGAAACGCCATTTTTTAAAAAAAGTGATTTAATGGAGGTGGTTAGAAAGGCTGTTTTAAAGATGGTAGAAATGAGAGAAAAAGAAGGAAAGGCTTTGGAAAAAGATATAAAAAAGGGAATACAAAACATACTAAAACTGTTAAGCAAAATAGAAAAGAGAGCCCCTCTGGTAACTCAGAAAAGAATGAATAAAATAAGAAAGAACCTGGAAGAGATACTCTCCGAGTATGATAAAAACAGACTTTTTGAGGAACTTCTGTATCTTGCAGAGAAGTATGATATACATGAGGAGTGCATACGGCTTAAAAACCACTGCAATCTGTTCTTGAAAACCATAAAAGGAAAAAGTCCAAATGGTAGAAGACTTATATTTATTGCCCAGGAGATGCTTAAAGAAGCTAACACCATAGGGGCAAAATCCCAGGATAGCCTATTGTCGCAAAATGTTGTAAAAATAAAGGAAGAGATAGAAAAGTTGAAAGAACAGTTACAAAATATTGAATAGGAAGCCATTTTTAATAGTAATTGCTGCTCCTTCAGGTACTGGAAAAACCACCCTATGCAGACAGATAATAAAAAGAGATAAAAAGATAAAATACTCGGTCTCATGCACCACAAGACCCAAAAGAAAGAACGAAAGAAATGGTAGAGATTACTTCTTCTACGATAAAAAAGAGTTTGAAAAAATGATAAAGGAAGGTAAACTTTTAGAGTATGAAAATGTCTATGGGTATTATTATGGAACCCCAAAGAAAAGAGTTGAGAATTTTTTAAAAAAGGGGTATGATGTAATAATGGATTTGGACATAAAAGGGGCTTTAAACTTAAAGAGGAGTATACCAGGCACTGTCACCATCTTCCTGCTTCCTCCTTCATTAAAAGAACTCAAAAGAAGACTCAAAAGAAGAGGAGATGATGAAAAAAGCCTTGAGGAAAGATTGAAGTATGCAAAGAAAGAGATAAAAAAAGCAGAAAAGTTTGATTATATCGTTATAAATGATAAGCTTGAAAAAACCGTGAAAGAAATACTTTGTATAATTAAAGCAGAGAGGTTGAGAAAAGACAGGTTTTATGAAAGATAGAATATATATAAAAGATATCATAAATCTGGAAGAAAAAGAGGTAGAAATATATGGTTGGGTTCATCGTATAAGGGATTTAGGAGGGGTGTATTTTTTACATTTAAGGGACAGAACAGGAATAATCCAGGTGGTTTTTCCCAAAAAACTTAAAGAGAAGGCAAAAGAGATAAAGGTGGAGTATGTTTTGAAAATAAAAGGTGTTATAAAGAAAAGACCCAGAGACCAGATAGATAAAAGAATAATTACTGGGGAGTACGAAATTCATGCCAGCGATGTGGAGATACTCTCTTTTTCCAAAACTCCTCCATTCTCTGTGGAGAGGGAGGAGATACTTCCAAAGGAGGAGATAAGACTTAAATACAGATACCTTGATCTTCGAAGAGAATCTCTTACAAAGAATATTGAGTTAAAGCACCGATTGATGCTTTCTGCACGAAACTATCTTGCCGAAAGAGGATTCTGGGAGATAGAGACCCCTATACTTGCAAAAAGTACTCCAGAAGGTGCAAGGGATTTTATTGTCCCTTCCAGGATAATGAAAGAACATTTTTATGCTTTACCTCAATCCCCTCAATTGTACAAGCAGATCCTAATGGTGGCAGGTTTTGATAGATATTTTCAGATAGCAAGATGTTTAAGAGATGAAGACTTAAGAAGAGATAGACAGCCTGAATTTACCCAAATAGATATAGAGGCATCATTTATTGATGAGGAGTTTATTTTTTCCTTAGTAGAAGGGCTTTTTCTTAGATGGGGGAAAGAAGTTCTTGGTGTCTCCTTTGAAATTCCATTTTTAAAAATGAAGTATGATGAGGTTATGGAGCTCTATGGTTCCGATAAACCGGATTTAAGAAATCCACTAAAAATACAGGACTTTTCAAACCATTTTGAAGATGGGGATTTTGAGGTTTTTAAAAAAATATTGAATGAGGGAGGGGTTATTAAAGGAATATGGGTACCCTCAGATATTTCAAGAAAAGCAATTGAAGAAGTCGAAAATACCGTGAAGAAATATGGATTTCCAGGAATCGTCTGGGTAAAGAAAAAAAATAACAGGTTTTCAGGACCCCTTGCAAAATTCATGAAGAATTTTGAGTTAAAGGAAGGAACCTGTTTGTTTTTGGGTGGTGAAAAAAGGAAAGTTCTTAATGCTTTGGGTGAGGTAAGAGAAAATCTTAAAGACTTTGTACCATTTGAAAAAAATGCCTATAAATTTTTGTGGATTTATGAATTTCCCTTATTTGAGTATAATGAGGAAGAAAAAAGAATAGAGCCTGCCCATCACATATTTTCCGAACCTCTTCCCAAAGATATTGAAAAACTTGAGGAAGATCCCCTCTCGGTTCGAGGAAGGGTTTATGACCTTGTTTTAAATGGGGAAGAGATTGGGTCAGGAAGTATAAGAATAAAGGATAGACACTTGCAGGAAAAACTCTTGGATATAGCGGGAATAGATAAAACTCAGTTTGAATTCCTACTTGAGGCTTTTGAATATGGAGCTCCTCCCCATGGAGGGATAGCATTGGGTTTTGATAGAATAGTTGCAATATTTGCAGGGGTTGAAAGTATAAGAGATGTTATAGCATTTCCAAAAACAGCAAAGGGTCAAGGGTTAATGGAAGGGTCTCCTGCCCCGGTTTCTCCAGAGCAACTGGATGAACTTGGGATAAAGTTTAAAGGTCCTCATAAATGATAAGGGAAAATGGATAAGAAGTAAAAAATAAATTCCCGGCAATATGTTATGGAATTCTGCAAAAAGTTGACAAAGATAAGAAATTTTGTTAAAATAGTTCATGTTTTATTTTATTTTTTTACTTACCCCCACAGACCTTTTTGAAAAAGCAGTAAAGGAATTAAAAATGAAGAAAGAAGAGATAAGAATAGATAAGAGAGACCTGAGTTTTTATGGATATGGAAAGTATCGGTTAAAGATTTTTGATAGATTCATAGAAAAGCCATGGGAGGCTTTGGATTTCACAGAAAAAATAATAAGTCCATTGCTTTTATTTTCCGACTCTTTGTGGGCTTTATCATACTTTTCCTTTGCAAGAATGGATGAGGGAGTGAGAAGAGGACTTATAAAAAGACCAGAAAAACTCCTTGCCGATTCAATCGAAAAAATAAAAGACATCCGAAAAGAACTTAAAAAAATTCTAAAAGAGGATTTTGGGGTTTTAAAAATTCCTTCTATTCCAGATACTCTCCTAAAACCACTCTCTATTCTCTTTATTCAGATGAAAGAGACCCTGGAATGGTTGGATCAGGCATTTGCTTTTTTCCCAGAGAACAAGATAAAGAAGATAGAAAAAGCTCTTTTAGAAGAGGGAGAGCTTCCCAACAGAGAAGTAGAAAATCTTATTAAAAAAGTTGATTTTAAATATCTCTCCGCAGGATTTATGGATCTATGCTTTATTCTGCAGTATGTTTTAGGAAGTATAAAGAATTATTCGGGAGAGGATATCTCCTTTGACACAAAATATGGCAAGGTTTTTTTAGGAGGGAAAAAAGAAAATGTATATAAGGGTGATTATCTTTTACTGGTAGATTATGGAGGAGATGATGAATATATAGAAGTAGGAGTCGCTAAGGAAAATCTTCCAATTTCAATAATCGTAGATTTTTCAGGTAATGATAGATACAGAGGGGAAAAGGGTCCTGCCACAGCCTTAAAGGGATTTTCAACAGTTATTGATTACAAAGGAGATGATGTATACACTGCAGAAAGGATGGGGATCGGAACCGGCGTTTTTGGACAGGGAATATTGATGGACTTTTCCGGAAACGATGTGTATAGGACAGAGGTTTATGGAGAGGGTGCAGGACTTTTTGGCACAGGGATACTGTCTGATGCTCAGGGAGATGACCATTACATAGGTTTTCAAGGAACCCAGGGGTTTGGTTTTGTTAAAGGAGTGGGTGTTTTAATAGATAGAAAAGGAAACGATACCTACACTGCAAGGGATGATACCATTAAGTATCCATCTCCTCAAACAAAAAAACATAACACATCCCTTTCCCAAGGGGCAGGATTTGGAATAAGGGCAGATTTCACAGATGGACACTCTCTTGCAGGAGGTGTAGGAATTTTGATAGATGGAGAAGGTAATGACCACTACTCCTGCGGAGTTTTTGGACAGGGAGTGGGTTACTGGTTTGGTACCGGGATTTTGTTTGACCTTTCAGGAAACGATAAATACCAAGGAGTATGGTATGTGCAAGGGGCAGGAGCTCATTTCGCAGTTGGGATTTTGATCGATAAAAAAGGAGATGATGAATATGAAGCCACCATGAATATGGCTCAGGGAGCAGGACATGACTTCACCTTGGGAATTTTAGCAGATTATGAGGGAGATGATATACATCATGCACCAAATCTAAGCCTTGGAGCAGGGAATGCAAATGGAATGGGTTTATTTTTTGATTTTGAGGGTAATGATATGTATAACACAAAGGGACTTACCTTGGGAAGAGCAAATATAGGAAGAAGAGGAGGGTTAAGAGATTTAATAAAATGTATAGGTATCTTTGTGGATGCAAAAGGTAAAGACAGCTATAATCTGAATTTTGCAGGAAATAAAAAGATATGGAAAAAGAAGCCCCAAAAGAAACAACCCTTAAAAACAGAGATTTCAATAGGCATAGATTTATAGTTTTAAACTTGACAGTTTAAAATTTGTGAATACCATTATAAAAATGGTGAGCGTAGCTCAACTGGTAGAGCGCTGGACTGTGGCTCCAGTGGTTGGGGGTTCAAGTCCCCTCGCTCACCCCTGCCCCGCTAGCTCAACTGGTAGAGCAACGGATTCTTAATCCGTGGGTTAGAGGTTCGAGTCCTCTGCGGGGTATTAATTTGGTCTCTATTTTAAAAAGGAGGAAGAATGAAATATAGAATACTTATTGTAAACCCTGGGTCTACCTCTACCAAGATAGCAGTTTTTGAAGATGAGGAGGAACTTTTCTCTGTTAATCTTTTCCATCCTGCAGAAGAAATAGCAAAATATAAAAGGATAATAGACCAGTATGAGTTCAGAAAAGAAGTTATACTTTCAACTCTTAAAGAAAGGGGAATAGAACTTAATAGCCTTTCTGCAGTGGTGGGAAGAGGTGGTTTACTCAGACCAATTGAGGGGGGAACATATCTTGTGAATGAAAAAATGCTTAAGGACTTAAGGGAAGGAGTTCAGGGAGAGCATGCATCAAATCTCGGGGGAATAATTGCCAATGCCATTGCCTCCCCCCTTGGGATTCCAGCATTCATTGTTGACCCAGTTGTGGTGGATGAGATGGATCCAATAGCAAAGTATTCAGGTCTTCCAGAAATCACAAGGAGAAGCATATTTCATGCATTAAATCAAAAATGTGTTGCAAGAAAGGCAGCCCAGGAACTGGGCAAAAAATATGAAGAGGTAAACTTAATTGTCTGCCATATGGGTGGTGGTATCTCAGTAAGTGCTCACCGGAATGGAAGAGTAGTGGATGTTAATAATGCTTTGAATGGGGATGGTCCCTTTGCCCCGGAGAGAGCAGGAGGACTTCCGGCAGCAGACCTTATTGAACTTGCCCTCTCTGGAAAATATACCAAAGAAGAGTTAAAAAAGAAGCTCGCAGGAAAAGGTGGGGTAGTTGCATACCTGGGGACAAACGATATGAAGGAGGTTAAAAAAAGAATAAAAGAAGGAGACAAAAAGGCAGAGGAGGTTTATCGAGCAATGGCATACCAGGTTGCTAAAGAGATAGGGGGGCTCTCTGCAGTACTTTTTGGCAAGGTGGATGCAATTGTATTGACAGGAGGACTTGCCCATGACGAGATGTTCGTGAATTGGATAAAGGAAAGAGTTTCATTTATTGCTCCAGTACTTGTCTATCCAGGTGGAGATGAGATGAGAGCCCTTGCAGCAGGGGCTTTGAGAGTTTTAAGAGGAGAAGAAGAAGCAAAAAAATATTAACAATTTTTACTTGACAAATTGAAATTTATGGGTATAAAAAATTATGAACCTTTTTCTATGTAGTATAATATCATACCTTATTGGAAGTATATCTCCCTCTTATCTTCTTGGGAAAATAACAAAAGGGATTGATATAAGAGAGTATGGGGACGGAAATGCAGGAACTATGAATGCCATTGCAGTGCTGGGTTTGGTACCAGGAATAATAACCGCCGTTTTTGATGTCTCCAAGGGAGTTGTGGTATTGTTTCTTTCAATCTATCTTTTCAATTTAAAAGGAAATCTCCTCTTGCTTCCCATATTCTCGGTTATAGCAGGTCATATACTTCCCTTTTACCTTAAATTTAAAGGAGGTCAAGGAGCAGCCACTGCCACCGGTCTAATTCTTTACTTTATGGGAATACTTGTTTCCACAGGCAAATTCCCTGTATATGCCTTGCTTATACTGGGACTCCTGGTTGCAGTAATTGGATATGTGACAAGGATAGGAGAATTTGTTGGACTTGTAGTTTTACCCCTTATCTTCTACACTACATTATTCTTTGGTGGGATAGAATTTCCCTCCTTAGTAGTTATCTTTCTTGCCATTTTTCTCTTGGGTGTAAATATATACAATATTGCAAGAAAGGGAATGTATGTAATACATCCAGATATCGAGGTAAAATGGTGGAGAGTCTGGATAAGACCGGCTGCCTCCCTTTTTATGCTTTTTTATCTTTTATTTGGAAAAGGAACGGTTCTTTTTATAGTGGCTGGAGTCGCTGGAATTTTTCTTGCCCTTGATATCTCAAGACTCATGCACAACAGAGTGAATAGATTTTTTGTTAAAGATTTAAAGTATATCTTTAAAAAGAGCGAAGCCAGAAAATTCTCTTCCATGACTCTCTTTCTTATTGCTTCCTTTGCAGTGCTTTTTATCTTTCCCAGGGATATTGCGTTTCTTTCTCTTTCTTTTTTAATATTTGGAGATATGTTTTCAAAGATCTTTGGATTGAGATTTGGAAGAAAAAAATTGATAGCAAAAAGAACCCTGGAGGGGACACTCTCCTATTTTTCAGGCTCTCTTGTAGCAGGATATATTGTCTCTACACTTTTGGGAGTAAATATTTTAATGATGATAATAGGAGCCCTGGCTGCCTCCCTTGCAGAGCTTCTCTCCATAGCCATCGATGACAACTTCTCAGTGGGGATAATAAGCGGTATTGTAATGTCTGCACTGAGATATTTTAAAACCATCTAACATTTATAGCCTTCTTTTTGGGGAGACAAGCAGACATACTCCAAAGATTAAACTGGAGACAATAATGATTACAGCTCCAGAAGGGACATCAAAGATATAGGAGAATAATAAACCTAAAACACATGAACCAACACTGAAAAGAACTGAAAGCAGATACATCTTTTTGAGACTATAAGTAAGTTGATACGCAGCAGAAGGAGGATTGATAATTAAACTAAAGATTAAGAGACCTCCAATAATGTTTAAGCTGAATGTTACCGTGGCACCACATAAAAAGAGAAGAAAGTAAAACAACCACTTTTCTGGAATCCCCACTGCTTTTGCAAGTTCCCTGCTGAAAAGAACTGCCTGTATCTCTTTATAAAGAAGCACAAGAAATAAAACTACTGCAATGGTTATTCCGGTTAAGAATCTTAAATCTCGTGAAGATACCGTCAATATATTGCCCCAGATAAAATTAAAAGCCTGGGTCTTTGGACCTTTTATTAAACCTATTCCCAAGAATGCAATTCCAAGAAGTGTTGAAAAGATTATTCCTATTGAAATATTAGGATTTAAATCCCCTCTGTCTGCAATTGGGCCGATAAGTAAAGTGGATGCAAGGGAAAAAATCATTGCCATTAAAAGAGGATTTATTTGGAAAAAAAGACCAAAGATAGCTCCGGCAAATGCAGCATGAGACATTGCTACTCCTACAAATGGTATCCCCATCATCACCACCCAGACTCCAACTATACCACAGGCTACTCCTCCCAATAGAGAGGCAAGTAAGGCATGTTGAATAAAGTGATATTTAAAAAAGATAATTTATTCTCCTCTTACGGATGGAGGTTTAACTGGAAAGTCATAAAGTAAAGAAAGAAGCCTGGGGGTAAAAACTGAAGGGATACCTCCTTGGGCAATAATCTTACCGCTTTTCAACAACACTGCTTGAGAACAAACCTTTGGTAAATGTTCAAGAATATGAGTCACAAAAATTACGGTTAATCTATTTCGGATATAAATTTCTTCAATTATATCGATAATATCATGCTGGGCTTGGGGGTCGAGATTTGTAGTGGGTTCATCCAGTAAAAGAATTTTTGGTTCTTGAGCCAAGGCTCTTGCTAAGAGAACCTTTTGTTGTTCACCTCCAGAGAGATTGCCCACCGGTTTATCTTTTAAGTGATATATACCCAAGAGTTTGCATATTCTATCTACAACTTCCCTGTCATAAGCTTTTGGTCTACGAAACAATCCAATCTTGGGATATCTGCCAGAGATTATAACATCATAAACAGAAAATGGCATCCGGGGGTCAATTGATATCTTTTGAGGTACATAACCAATCTCCTTACGAATGGAGCTTATATTCCTTTTATTAACTTCCTTTCCAAAAATTTTTACTCTACCCTTAAAGAGTCTACCCAGTCCATTGATGAGTGTAAGAAGTGTGGTTTTCCCTGCCCCATTGGGACCAATTACTGCAAGAAAGCTCCCTTTCTCTACTTTTAATGAGATATTTTTTAATACTACATTGTCTCTATAAGAAACAGTTGCATCTTCAATTTCAATTTCTATCACTTTAATGCATGGATTAATTTTTCAATGTTCTCCATTAAGGTAGCTGGATAAGAATCATTTAATGGGAAGTTTGTAAGAGTTACATGCTTAGCCTTTGTTTCTTTTGCAATTTCTGCGCCTGCATCAGGACCACTTTGCAAATTGTCAACCACCAGTCTTACCCTTTCTCTTTTAGCCTTATTTATAAGGACAAGCAGGGTTTTAGGTGTTAACTCCTCCGGGCGTCCGTAGGTTCCCCTTACCTCCATGCCAAGCCATTCTAAGAATTCTGCCTGAAACTTGGAGCATATCACCGGGGTTTTTTTGATTCTTTGGGTTCTTTTTTTTATTTCCTTTTCAAGAGAATCAAGTAGCATCTCATAAGATGTCAAATTTTTTTTATAGTAATTAGTATGCTGGGGATCCAGAGAGCATAGAACTTTTGTAACCTTCCTAACCGCTTTTTTATGCTCCTCTGGAACCATCAAACTTCCTTTTATTTTAATGGTTACAACCATAGGTTTTTTATCCACTGTATTCATCAACTTTTTAATCCAGGGTTCCCAACCATGGCAGAAAATAACCTTGGACTCATTAAGTTCTACGAGATTACTTGGTTTTATATCAAAATGTCCAGGACACATTCCTCCTGGAACAATTATTACTACCTCTGCTTTTTCCTTGGCAATAGCCTTAACCATTGAACCCAGCATGGAAGTAGTTGTGACCACTTTAATTCTTTTTTCAAAAGAATCGTGGCAAAAGAGATTAAGGAGGAGAACCAACGAGTAAAGAGTTTTTTTCATGTTTTTAAAATTTATATAAACTTCCTACTGTGAACCTTCTTTTTGGCATCTGGTACACTCCAGCATTTCCTCCAGGAAGGTCTGCATATATTGCATAATCCTCATTCAGTATATTGTCAACCGCAACAAAAACCTTTAACCTTGAGAAGAGTTTATAGATTGCCTTACAATTAAATACCCAAAAGGAGGGTATGGGTTCTCTGGAACTATCGGCTGCAAAATAGTCAGTAACATGCTGACCTGTAATAAAAAAGCCAAAGGACCGGTGAGAAAACCTGATGTTAATATCTGTTTTGTTTTTTGGTCTTCCTCTGGTCTTTTCTGCGGGGTCAAGATACGAATGGTATATCCTTGCTGAAAAAATGTTACTCATCTGAGCTATAAGACCTATTTCCATACCCCTGAATTCAAAAACACCAGAGTTTTGAAACTTATACATGGGTGGTGGAGCAGGATTTGGTTGGAGCTCAATAAGTTTGTCTCCCTTCATAACAAAAAAGGTCCCTTCAATATTCAACCCTTTTATAATTCTCTGATTAAACCCAGCTTCATAATTCCATACAATTTCAGGGCTTAACTGAGTATTTGATGCAGGAAACATATACAACTCATTTATCTGAGGAGAGCGAAAACCTTTACTTATTAAACCTTTCAACAATGTTCCTTCTATTGGATGGACTACAAGACCAACCTGGGGAGAGATTTCCTCGCCCGCTATCTCATCCTTATTATACCTTGCCCCAAAATTGAGGATTGCCTTACCAAACAGGACCCAAGCATCATGGAGAAAAAATCCATACTCCTTCTTATCCCACAAGCCTGGGGCTGGATTTAGTCTTTCACCTCCGGGCGCTCTAAGGTCGGCTCCAAAAGTTAAGGTATTGTTTATCCCTAATCTTACATTTCCCTGAAAGATAAATCCATTGGTATAATCCTTTGAATGCCAGCCATCAGAAAACCTGTGTTCTCCTGCATTATGGTAAACCTTAAGCATAAAATGGGATTTTTCCCACCCCCCTTGAAGAGTGAAATCCAAAGCCCAACGTTTATAACGATTCCAGAGTTCGGATTCTACAGTATCGGTTATCCGGGAAGGTTCCTCCTTGTAACCATCAAAATATTTACCTGTGATTACAGCTGTTAGAAAATTACTCATTTTATAATCCAATCGCGATGTAAGTTCCTTCCCATCATAAGCAGAGTTTGGTAGATGACCGTCGCTTAAACGCCAATCACCGGTTATATAATAACTTAATCCTTTCTTTCTTCCTCCGGTCCTTAATCTATACTGCCATGTGTTAAAATCTCCATAAGATAATGTAAAATCCCCTTCAAAAGAGGAGCTGGGTTTCTTTGTTATAATATTTATTACACCTCCCAATGCATCTGAGCCATAAAGAACTGATAGAGGTCCCCTTATCACTTCAATACGCTTTACATTGTCTGCTGGTAAAGAATGAGTGATGGTACATCCAAATAAACCCATCTTTACTGGTCTCCCATCCACAAGCACCATTACCTTTCTTCCTCTATCTCCAATACCCCTTATTACCACATCTGCCCTTCCAAAATCTCCGGTTCTCTGAATAAACACCCCAGGCAGTGTATTCAATATATCGGTACTTGTATGAATATTAGAAGCCTCAATATCCTCCTCTGTAATAACACTTACACTCACAGAAAGGTCCTTCAATGCCATTTCGTAGCGCGTAGCAGTAACCACAATCTCATCCAGATAATACACCCCTCCCAGGTCTTCTCCATAACCTTCTCCAAACAGTCCAAAAACCACCATAAATATTCCCATCATACCTCCTTTGTGTTACTTTTTTAAAAATAATAACACATTGTATTATACTTAAAATATCTTGGATGTCAAGAAACTGCAGAATTCCATAACATTTTGGCCGCGAGGGGTTATTCTTTACTCGTTCAAAAGGTATTGTAAGCTACCAATCCAATATCTTTTTGAAATTCTTCATTTTCATAGATTGAATTATCCAAAGAGTTTTAACAAGGCGATGAGTAGAGCAAGTAAAGAGAATCCAGCTCCCATAAACCATGTAAGCATAGAAAATCTTTTATCAACTCCCTCAAACCTTGCATTCATCTCCCTTTGCAGTGCCTCAAATCTTTTATCCATAACCTCAAACCTTTTATCTACTGCTTCAAATCTTGCACTCATTTCTCTCTGTAGTGCCTCAAATCTTTTATTAACTGCTTCAAATCTTGCATTCATCTCCTGTCTCAATAGTTTCAATTCTTCCTCCACCCTTGTTATCCTCTCAAGAATATTTAACTTCTCCCTTAGTTTCTCATCAAGTTTGAGTTCCTCTTTTATGATTTCCCTTACGATATTTCTCAGTTGCTTTTTATTCTTGAGACTTACTGGCATAAAAAATTATAGGATGATTATTTTTAAAG
>CAZUTC010000019.1:18659-20152 GCA_964623485.1 uncultured bacterium
TAATAAAATAACTTAAAAAAGGAGGTAAACATGATAATCTATTTTCTTCTTTTAGCTGCAAGAGAGCCTAAGGTTCCTATATCTCTTCCTCCTGTTCAGGCAGATACCTTGGTAGAGATAAAAGAGGGTGGGAGGATAGACTGGACATCAATGGTGATAAGGGCAAAGGGATGGGCTGTTATTGACACAACCGGGGGAAAGTCCTATGCCCAGGCAAAGCTCATGGCAATAAGGGGAGCGAAGATGGTTGCATACCGGAACCTGCTTGAAATAATTCAGGGGGTAAATGTTGTCTCAGAGACAAAGGTGAAGGACATGACAGCGAAATCGGACTACATATACACAAGGATTGAGGGAGTGGTCAAGGGAGCAAGGATGGTCGGAGAACCCGTTGAAAAGGATGGAATAATTGAGGTTGAGATGGAGGTCTCAATGTATGACAGCTCAGGGGTTGCTCCAGTCCTCTGGAATGAACTCACAAAAGGAAAGACCCTTCTCATGGGTGCTGGGGCAAAGGTTGACGAGGAACTCAAAAAAGTAAAAAGCATAATAATAGATGCAGGAGGGACAAAGGCAAAGCCAGGGTTCTTCCCCAGAATCCTTGACAAGAACGGAAATGTTCTCTTTGACCCATCAAAATACTACAAGCCAGGGGAATACGAGTTTTTGATAAAATACGCAAAAAAGGCAAAGGAGACAGCAGAGAAGCTCGGGGTTCCTGAGAACAGCTGGGTGATAAAAGTCCTTGATGCAAAGGGGTCCGATATCATAATAGAGGATAAGGACCGGGGAAAGATAGAAAAGATTAAAAAAGGAATAAACTTTCTCATAAAGGCAGGAAAGCTCATCTGGATGCTTCTGTGAAAGAGGGAACATGAGAAGAGTAATACTCCTTCTTTTACTGTTCCTGTCAATTGGTTATACAAGGACAAAAGTTAAAAGCCTTGGTCCGTATAAGCACGGATATGGGGGTTCACTTGACCTAACGACAAACCACTGGCAGGTTGCATTTATCTCCCGTGGGGTATGGGGAAATCCTCCACCTTCTGGATTTGGGATAGGACTTGGATTTATTGAAGGCGGATGTTTTTATGACGATCGCTATCCGGTATATGGTTCTCTTCTAAAGCTGAGTTTCACATACTGTCCATGGTACTGGAGCAAAGACCACTATGTTATGCAAGAGCAGGATATAGATGCTCCATTGTTCTACATACTCTTCCATGCTGATGTGGGTTTGGGGGGATCGAGTGAGACCTGGGATGCTTTGTTTGATGATACGGGATATAATGATAGTGTTGAGGTGCCCATTGATGTGGGTGGAGAGATAGGTATGGGAAATGTATTTAGAAGACTCCCTCTTGGTATTGCTCTTAAAGCAGGTTATTTCTATCTGCCCGCCTGGGGATGTGGAGGTCCTTACATTGGGATAGGAATAGGAGCGAATAGCTGGACTTATGAAATCAAGACAGAGACCGAGTATCCGCCAGAGG
>CAZUTC010000020.1:0-19364 GCA_964623485.1 uncultured bacterium
AGGGCATATATTATCCTTTTTCTCAGTTCCTCCAGATGGTCCCAAAAACTCATTCGCTCCATTTGTTCAAAATATTTTTGAAATAGAAATACCTGCTATTCCATCCTCTCCTGCAATCCAGAGCATCTTATCCTTTAAGTAAACAGTTCTTGGCTTTTTTAATGGTATAGAAGAAAATCCTAATGTTTTTTTTACTTTCTGTTTAAAATTATAAAGGAAAATACCATAATTTTCTATAAGGGCAAAAAAATCTCCATCGAAATCAAAAGCCTCTCTGGTTATTATATAAGGAAGTGGAGTATAGTACCATTTTTTATGATAAAACTTCACCACCCAATCTCTGGTAAGGAAAAAAAGTGTATCCTCTTTAAAAAGAATTTTTAATACTTCTCCTCTAACAACTCCTCTCTCATCGATTATTTTTTCTGCTTTTCCTTTATTTATATTTATAATATAGGCTCCTTTTTCGGTTCCCAAAATAATTTTATTCTCCACATATATCGCATCTTTTATATCACATAAAGATTTTCTAAAAAAAAGCTCACCATTAAGTTGTATGTCCTGTGAAGATATAAGCAAAAGAAGAGTATCCTCGATAAATATTTTTTTTAAATTTTTATAAAGATTTTTCATTATGAGATATCTTTGATTATCTTCTAAATCTTCCCAGGGATGAAATTCAAGCTCCCTGCTCAATACTACATATCCTTCATCCCACCAGAATATAGGAATATGGTTTATTTCTCCTCTACCTATAATTATAGAGGGATTTGGAAATCTCAACTCTTTATTCTTTATTCTTGATAGCCTATCAAACAGTACGACTCCATACTTATTTGCATGGACATATACATAATTTTCTCCAAAAAACACATTTTTATAATGATGCTTTATAAACTTTTCATCCATTATATAAAATGGAGTGAGAAATGTCAATTGGTGTAAGGAGTCCTCCTCTATTAACCCATGAGAATACAATGACTCACCAAAACTCTTCCTTTCCATACTATACTTATCATACCAGAATATGTGGTTTTCATTTTCAAACCCTACGCTACCTCTTCCAATTGAAATTCTTCTTGGAAGGAATGTAAGCCTCAGTTTTTGTATGGCGATACGGGCAACTGGATTATACTCAAAAACATCTCCTTGGTAATCACAGATCCAAAAACATCCTTTCTCTATATCAAAAACTGCTATATAAATACTGTCGGGTATACCATCACATTTTGTAAATCTATCTTTAATTCTATTATTATTTTCATCATATTGAAATATGCAAGAAGGAGTTACTATATACACATATCTTGCATCTTTTGTGAAATTTCTTACATACGAAAAGGAGGGATATACAATCCAGTCTTCAGAATGGTATATATAAAAAAATAATAGAAATTGCATTACTCTTCTTCATTTTCTTCTTCTAAAAGTAGTTTTAGTGCTTTTGGAATATAGGTTAAAAGGTCTCCTGCAATGAGACCATACTCGGTTTTTTCTTTAACTGCAAGGTCTGCTGCAAGACCATGTAAGAATACTGCAAGTCTGGAGGCATCGATCAGGGAATTGGTTTGTCCAAGAAAACCCAAAATCATGCCGGTAAGTACATCTCCTGTTCCTCCTGATGCAAGACCACTGTTACCTGTGAGGTTTACATAGGAAATCTCCGGGGATGCTATTACCGTGGATGCTCCCTTAAGAATGAGTATCAGGTTTAATCTTTTGGCATATTTTTTTGCCACTTCTATTCTTTTGATATCTATTTCCTTAGGAGGCAATCCGGTAAGTCTTGCAAGTTCTCCTGGGTGAGGGGTTAATATTATATTTTCCTTTTCCAAAAGGAGAGAGGGGGTATCCTTTATACAGTTTATACCATCTGCATCCAGGATTAAAGGTTTCTCTATCTTTTTAATAATTTCCTTAACAAACTTTTGGGTATTTTCATTGGTGGAGATTCCAGGACCTAAGGCTACTGCATCTACATTTTCTACTATTTGAAGAACTTCGGGGATATTCTCATGAGTAAAATATTTCTCTCCTTTTACTGGAATTTTGACAACCTCGGTGAGTTTTGACTCATATATAAAAGAAAGAGCCGAAGGATAAACCAGATAGGATAGTCCTGCTCCTACCCTTAATGCAGCCATTGCACAGAGGGAAGGGGCTCCTGTCATACCAGGGGAGCCTCCTATTGTTAAAACTTTACCAAAGGTTCCCTTGTTTCCATATGGTATTCGGTAAGGAAGGATTTTTTTAACTGAATTAAAATCGTTTAAGAAAAGATTTCCTTCCTTTTCTATAATCCACTCTGGAATTCCTATATCCACAATCCATACATCTCCACAGTACTCTCTTGCAGGATATACCACATGACAGGGTTTTAAAAACCCCATTGTCGCAGTAACATCTGCGTATACAGCATCCTTTACTGTCCCACCATCTGCCTCCACACCTGAGGGAACATCCACTGAAATGATAAATGATGCGTATTCATTTATAAGCTGAATTGCCTTTAAAGCATTGCCGGTGGGAGCCCCTTTAAATCCTGTTCCAAATATAGCATCTACAACCACATCAGCCTCTTTTATACAAGTTTTTGCATTCTCCTCGTTGAACCTCTCTATTTCTATACCTGCCTTCTCTGCGATGTTTAAGTTTATCTTTGCATCCCCCGTGATCTCCTTTTTTTCTCCAAGTAATATTGTCTTTACATTTGCTCCTTTATTTTTTGCATGTCTTGCAACAACGAAGCCATCCCCTCCATTGTTTCCTTTTCCTGCGATAACAAGAATTTTTTTCTCCTCCAGAGGATTCAAATACTCTTCCATAACCTCTACAACCCCTCTTCCTGCATTTTCCATGAGTATTATACTGGGTATTCCAAACTCTTTCACTGCTCTTTTATCTATATTCCGCATTTCTTCTCTTTTTACAATTCTCATCAATACCTCCTTTTTATTACCTTTCCAGGAACTCGAAACTTACCTCCCCAATACATTACCATCTTTTCTTTGTCATAATCTTTTTTGGCCCTTGCTGCTACTATTTCTCCTACAAACCATGTGTGATCTCCTAAATTTTTTTCGAAGGTTTTTTTAACCTCAATGGCTACCGCACACTCCTTTATAGAGGGGGAGGAGACCTTAAGGGAGGGTTCTTTTGTTAATTTTGTAAACTCAAACTTATTAAGGTCTTTTCCAGATATTTCCCCACACGTATGAACCTTTTCTACTATTTCCTGAGTTGGTATGTTGATTACAAAATCTGGGGATTTTTTCAAGAGCCCATGGGAGTATCTCTGGGGTGCGACACCTATACCTATCATAGGAGGTGAGAAAGAAAAAATATGAACCATTGCTACAGTGATGATATTATCATCCACAGTGACCAAGACACAGGGAAAACAGGTAAAAAGTCTGGTTATCTCTTTTGGGTTTTTAATTTTTATTTTATCCGAATTCATAACTATATACCTTTTGAGAAATAGTATTCCCCTTTTTATCTTTGCCTGTTTCTTTTATTATGTTTCCCTTTTTGTCGTACTCTATTTCCCAGTATCCATATGTCCTTCCCCTTTCATCCTTCCATACTATTCTTTCAGGGTCTTTTTTGCCCTTTTCGTACTTGTACTCCCAAGACTTGATAATTTTCCCTTTTCTATCTTTCCATATCTTCTTTTTTATTTTTCCCTCCTTGTCATACTCATAAAAACATTGGTAAGATATATTTTCTTTGGCATCCTTTACAATCTCTTTTTTTATTTTCCCCTCTTCATCCGATTCATAATCCACTATTTCAAATATGTTTCCTTGTCTATCTATACGGAGTTCTTGAACAATTCGCCCTTTTTGGTCATATATAAAATCGTGAGTTTTCAAAACCTTCCCCAATACATTTATAAAGATAAGTCTTGAAACTTTGTCTTCTGAGTATTCATACTGACATATTTCGGTTACATTGTTATCTATTATTGTTTTCCTTTCTTTTATCCTCCCCCGGGGGATTTTTCGTTCACTTTTCTTAGCAGCCACAGCCGGAGATACGGAGGGGGTAATTTCTTGAATTTTTGGTTTAAGGGTTTTTAATTTCGCTCCTATATGTTTTTCCAAGCTATCTATGAGTTTTGCAGCATATTCTAAGTCCCCCTCTTCTACAACTGCCTTTGTTATTTTATTTAAAATTTCTACTTGAAACTCTTTTTCTGCTTCTTTTATTAACTCTTCATCTACAGTACTTTTTACTTTTTCTATATGCCTTTTAATTGCTTCTCTTATTTTATCTTTTTCTTCCATTAATCTTTCTATTTCTTTTTCTATTTTTTCTTTTTCTCTATAAAGTGTTTTATATTCTTCATAAAATTCTTCAGGCTCTTTTTTAGGATTCATATATACCTCCATGTTTGTATTAATATTATATGGATTTATGCAAAAAGTCAAATAATATTAAATTTCTTATTACTTAAAATTTTATTCTCTACCCATTCCTGCTGTCTGTTTTGTATTTTCAAAATTTCACTCTTTGTTACCTTCATTCTCATTGACTTTCACTCTTCATGGGTTATTATTTTTTATGCATGTGTTTGAAGCTATAAAACAAAGATGCAGTGTTAGAAGATACAAAGATAGAGAGATAGAGAAAGAAAAAATTATAAAGGTCCTCGAATCTGCAAGGCTTGCCCCCTCAGCAAGAAATAGACAGCCTTGGAGATTTATAGTTATCCAGAATAGAGAAATAAAAGAAAGGCTTTACCAAGCATCAAAATATCAAAATTTTATCCGGGAAGCTCCTGTGGTGATTGCAGCAGTGGCAACCTCCACTGATTATAAAATGTCATGCGGTATCCCAGCCCATTATGTGGACCTTTCCATTGCTGTAACCCAAATGATGCTTGTTGCAGTGGAGGAAGGACTCGGGACATGCTGGATAGGAGCATTCTATCAGGATAAGGTCAAAAAAATTCTTTCCCTAAAACCTCATGAAGAGGTAGTAGCATTATTAACCCTTGGATACCCAGATATTCAACCTTTTTTAAAGGAAAGAAAACCCTTGGAAGAGATTGTAGAATGGTGGTAAGGCTATCTTTAATACCTCTTTTCCTTATTTTATGCAGTTTTCCCCAAAAAGAAGCAAAACTCATTATTGGAAGAGAAACCCTTATAGTAGAAATAGCAGATTCTCCTAAAAAGTGGAGGAGAGGATTAAAGTACCGGGATAAACTTCCAGAAAACAAGGGAATGTTGTTCATATTCCCTGAGGAGGGATACCACGCATTTTGGATGAAGGATACAAAAATTCCTCTTGATATTGCATTCATTGACAGAAACTTTTATATCATTAAAATAGACTCCATGGAACCCTTTGATACTCTGCACCTCCACTTTGCTCTACAACCAGTAAAATATGTCCTGGAAGTAAATAGAGGATGGTTTGGAAGGCACCAGGTTCAGGAAGGAACAAAAATTATCCTAATTTATCCCAAATAGCTAAGACAATTTAAACCTTTTTAAACTTCATGGGTCTAAACAGTAAAGGAGGTGAATATGAGAAGTTTAATTCCACTATCTCTGTTACTGTTTTTTGCAGGTACCGAACCTATAAAACCACAGCTCTCGGAAACTGAGCTAAAAAAAGTAAAAGAAATACATTACAAAACTCAAAAGAAGATAATAGAAATAAAAAGTAAGATAGAGTTGAAGGAACTGGAGCTCCGACATCTTCTTGAGTCTGAAACTCCAAAAGAAAATGAAATATACTCTCTTGTAAAAGAAATAGGGAACTTAAAAACACAGATGAGAATGGAAAAGATAAAAAGTATACTTGAGATAAGAAAGATACTTCCAAAAGAAAAATGGAAATTATTTAAAGGAGTAAAGGGACCTAAACAAAGAAGGTGGAGAAGAAGACCTGAAAGAGAATTTATGCATCCATAAAGCTTCATTAAAGGGAAGGGGAATTATTTCCCTTCCCTTTTCCCAAAAAATTGACATGCTGGATTTCCTGTGTAACATTTAATTAATAAAAAATTAAAAAGGAGGTAAGATGGGATTTTTAACTGCTGAGGGACAAACTTATTCAAGGGGTCTTGAAGGTGTTGTAGCTGCAATATCTGCTATCTCAGCAATAGATGGAGAGGAAGGAAGATTAATATATCGTGGAATAGATATAGAAACTATTGCAAAATATTCGCATTTTGAAGAAACAGCCTACTTTTTGTTATTTGGAAGCCTTCCCAATAAAAGTGAACTTGAGCATTTTTCAGCAGAACTCACCGAAGCAAGGGAACTTCCTTCTCGAGTAGCAGAGCATTTGAAAGTTTTACCTCCAGATCCCCATCCAATGGATGTTCTTAAACTTGTTGTTGCTCATGTGGCTCTTTATGATCCTGATAAGCACAAAACAGACAGAAAGGCAAATTTAAGAAAGGGTATAAGAATAATAGCTCAGTTGCCCACAATTATAGCCTATTATCATCGGGCAAGGCAGAGTAAGGAGTTTATCCCTCCAAATCCTGAACTTTCACATGCTGCTAACTTCCTTTACATGCTTAGTGGGGAAACTCCCGATGAAGAAAATGCAAGGATATTTGATATTGCCCTTATGCTTCATATGGACCATGGAATGAATGCATCCACATTTGCCACCATGGTTACAGCCTCAACACTTTCTGACATCCACTCAGCAATTGTCTCTGGAATTGGCACATTGAAAGGACCTCTTCATGGAGGAGCAAACGAAAGAGTTTTGGATATGCTTAATGAGATAGGAACAGTTGATAAGGCTGAAGAGTATGTGTTAAAGTCTCTTGCAGAAAGGAAAAAGATAATGGGATTTGGGCACCGGGTTTATAAGGCATACGACCCCAGGGCAAGAATTTTAAAACAGTATGCAGAAAGGCTCTCTGAAAAATATGGAGATACAAGATGGATAGAAATGGGTAAAAAAATAGAAGAGGTAATGATAAGAGAGGTTGGTAAGAAGGGAATCTTCCCAAATGTAGATTTCTATTCCGGAATTGTATACCATTTCCTTGGAATTCCAAAGGACCTCTTCACCCCTGTTTTTGCAATAGGAAGGGTAGTAGGATGGATTGCTCATGTGCTCGAGTATACCGAAGCAAACAGAATATTTAGACCAAGGGCTCTTTATAATGGTCCCTTAGAGGCAGAGTATGTACCCATAGAACAAAGAGTATAAAAATGGGAAAGACAATTGCAGAAAAGATAATCGGAAAGCATGCAGAAAAAGATGTAAAACCAGACGAAATAGTTATTGCAAAGGTGGATGTGGCAATGGTCCAAGACGGAACAGGTCCTCTTGCAGTTCAGGAACTTGAAAAACTAAATCTTGTTAAAGTATTTGACCCAAAAAACTCAATTCTGTTTATAGACCATGCAGCCCCCTCTCCCAGAAAGGAACTGTCCAATGCCCATAAAATTCTTCGAAAATTTGCAAAAAAAACAGGAGCATATCTTTCAGAGGTAGGAGAAGGAGTATGTCACCAGAGACTTATTGAAGACTGGGTTAAACCAGGAGACCTTGTTGTGGGGGCAGACTCTCACACCTGCACTTCTGGAGCTCTTGGAGCATTTGCCACTGGAATGGGCTCCACAGATGTAGCCCTTGCCTTTGCCTTGGGAAAGGTCTGGCTTCGGGTACCAAGAACCTATAGATTTATAATCAACGGAAAATTAAAGGATGGAGTTTTTGCAAAAGACCTGATTCTTTATATAATTGGCAAGATAGGGGCTGATGGAGCAACATATAAAGCAATGGAGTTTGAAGGAGAGCTTATTGAACAAATGGATATGGAGGAAAGATTCACAATAACAAACATGGCTGTTGAAGCAGGAGCCAAAACTGGTCTTATAAGAACCGATAACCATACAAGAGAATACCTGAAAACCCAAGGAAGAGAAGATGATTATCAGGAAATTTATCCTGACCCTGATGCAGAGTATGAAAAAACCTTCGAGATTAAAGCAAGGGATATTGAACCCCAGGTTGCATTTCCCCATAGCGTGGATAATACCAAACCAGTAAAAGAAGCAGAAGGTATAAAGGTAAACCAAGTATTTATAGGCACGTGTACCAATGGAAGACTGTCTGATTTAAGAATTGCAGCAAAAATACTGAAAAATAAAAGAGTTGCCAATGGTGTTAGGTTGGTGGTTATTCCTGCCTCCCGAAAGGTGTATCTTGACGCATTAAAGGAAGGATTGATAGAAACCTTTGTTCAAGCCGGAGGTGCGGTACTTGCTCCCGGATGTGGCCCCTGTGTGGGAGTACATGAAGGAGTTTTGGGAGATGAAGAGGTAGTTCTATCCACTCAAAACAGAAATTTTAAGGGAAGAATGGGCAATCCAAAAGGATTTATATACCTTGCCTCTCCTGCCACTGCTGCAGCCTCTGCAATTAAGGGCAAGATAACAGACCCAAGAGAGTTTCTATGAAAAAAAAGGAGGATGAATGATAATAAGAGGAAAGGTATGGAAGTTTGGAGATAACATCTCCACAGACCATATTGCTCCGGGAAGATACTTCCATTTAAGAACCGATCTCTCTGAACTTGCAAAACATGTGCTGGAGGATGCAGACCCAGAGTTTTCTAAAAAAATAAAGCCAGGGGATATAATTGTGGCAGGTAAAAACTTTGGTCTTGGTTCCTCAAGGGAACATGCTCCAAGAATAATAAAGATAGCAGGAATATCCTGTATTCTTGCAAAGTCCTTTGCACGAATATTCTATAGAAATGCAATAAATATTGGCCTACCAGTTCTTGAAGTAAATACAGACAGAATAGAAGAAGGCGACGAAGTAGAAATAGACCTTGAGAAGGGAGTTGTAAAAAATATTACAAAAAATATTGAACTATCCGCTACTCCCATCCCCAAATTTATGCTCAAAGTCCTTGAGGATGGTGGAATAGAGGAGCATATTAAAAAATATGGTGATTTTAAAATAGAGTGAGGTGAAAATATGGGAGAAAAGGTAAGAGTAGAAAATGGTGAATTAAAGATACCCGATTTCCCTATAATCCCTTTTATAGAAGGAGATGGTATAGGACCTGATATAATGCGCGCAGCAATGCGCGTATGGAATGAAGCAGTAGATAAGGCATATAAAGGGAAAAGAAGGATTGTATGGAAAGAGATATATGCTGGAGAAAAGGCATATGAAAAGTTTGGCACGCACCTACCAGAGGAAACAGTTAAAGCAATAAAGGAGCATATTATAGCAATAAAGGGTCCCCTTACCACTCCAGTTGCAGGAGGATACAGAAGTTTAAATGTAACCATGAGACAGGTACTTGATTTATATGCATGCGTAAGACCGGTAAAATATTATAAAGGTGTTCCATCCCCAGTTAGAGAACCCCACAAACTGGATGTTGTTATATTCAGAGAAAATACAGAGGATGTTTATGCAGGAATAGAATGGAAAATGGGCAGTGATGAGGCAAAAAGATTCATAAAGACAATGGATGAAGAGTTTGGGGTTAAGATAAGAGAAGATTCGGGAATAGGAGTGAAACCTATAAGTGAATTTGCAACAAAGAGACTTGTAAGAAAGGCAATAAAGTATGCAATAGAGAACAAAAGAAAAAGTGTAACATTGGTCCATAAGGGAAACATAATGAAGTATACCGAGGGAGCATTTAAGGAATGGGGATATGAAGTTGCATTAGAGGAGTTCAGAGATTATGTTATAACCGAAGATGAGTTATGGGATCAAGTAAAGGGACCCGATGGAGTAACCCCGGTTACAAAACCCGGAGCATTTGCTGAACTAAGGGGTGGAAGAGAGCCAGGAGACCCTGGAGAAAGGATAGTAATAAAGGATAGAATTGCAGACCAGATGTTCCAACAGGTTCTTACAAGACCCAATGAATACGATGTGATTGCCCTGCCCAATCTAAATGGAGATTATCTTTCCGATGCTTGTGCTGCTCAGGTAGGAGGATTGGGAATAGCTCCTGGAGCAAACATAGGAGATTATATTGCTCTTTTTGAACCCACCCATGGTTCTGCTCCTAAATATAGGGGATTGGATAAAGTAAATCCCTCCTCCCTTATCCTCTCCGGGGTGATGATGTTTAGGTATATGAAATGGTATGAAGTGGCAGATATGATTGAAAAAGCCCTTGAAAAAACCATAGAAGATAAAAAGGTAACTTACGACTTGGCAAGGCATCTCGGGATAGAACCAATAAAAACCTCGGAGTTCGCTGGAGAAATAATAAAGAGGATGGAAGCATGATAGGTGTGTTTTATGGATGCACCACAAGGGCAGATGAAAGACTAAAAAGAAATCTGGAGGAATTTTTTAAAAAGGCAAGGGTGGAGTATATACCCCTGGGAACGGAAATATGTTGTGGTGCCCCCCTTCTTCTTGCAGGATACGATAAAGAGTTCTTAAAACAGGCTGAAAAAGTGAAGGAGGAAGTTAATAAAGTTTCTATAGTTGTCACTCCATGCCCCCACTGCTTTACCATGCTTTCCTCTGAATATAAAGAACATGGAATAGAGATAAACCCTGAGGTTCTGCATATTACCGAATATGTAAAGAAACTTTTTGACCAAGGAAGAATAAGGTTCACAAGCAAAATAGAAAAAAGGGTAGTCTACCATGACCCCTGTTACATAGGAAGGCAGGGAAAAGGAATCTATGAAGAACCTCGAGAACTCTTGGATAAGATAGTAAAAGAAAGAGTGGATTTTGAACTCTCAAGAGAGAGAAATACATGCTGTGGTGGAGGTGGACTGGTAAGGGCATACCTTCCAAAGCTGTGTGTTGAAGTGGCAAAAGAAAAGATAGAAATGCAGGCAAAACCTCTCCAAGTGGAAATAATAACCTCTGCATGTCCCTTCTGCTATCAGAATTTAGCCGAAGGAAGTGAAGGCACAGAAACGGAGGTTAAAGATTTCCTTGAAATAATAAACCAAGCAATGGAGTAAAAAATGGAAAAGAAGGAGTTGAAGGAGTTCAAAGAACTCAAAAAATCAATCTACAAAGTTTTAAAGGACGAGTTTACGAGAACTGGATTAAGAAGAGCGGTGAGCTCATTCAGAAAAAGCAGAGATAAGGCGATATCTGTTTTTCCTTATGTGGAGAAGGAGAAAGAGGAACTTATAAAAACCAAGGATGAGGTTATAGATAATTTTGATAAATACATTGAGAAAACTCTCAAAACTCTGGAAATCCAGCATGTCCATGCCTACTATGCCCCGGATGCAACTCAGGCTTTGTCAATAATAAAGGATATTGTTGGGCAAGGAAAAAGAATTGTAAAAGGGAAATCAATAACTACAGAGGAACTTGATCTGAACCATCATTTGGAGGAATGGGATAATGAGGTTTATGAAACAGATTTAGGAGAGTTTATTGTTCAACTGCTGGGTTCCAGACCAATGCATATTCTTGCCCCTGCTGTGAATATTCCAAGGGAGAAGGTGGCAGAGATTTTCTCTAAACTTGCAGGAGAAGAACTCCCTCCAGACCCTCCAAAATTAACGGAGTTTGCAAGAAAGTATTTAAGAGATAAGTTTATAACTGCAGACATAGGGATAAGTGGGGCGAATGCAATAACCGCAGATACGGGCTCTATATTTTTAATCGAAAATGAAGGAAACATAAGATTTGCCACTAATGCTCCGGATGTACATATAGTTATCGCAGGGATAGAAAAGATACTCCCCACTTTTAGAGATGGAGCAAGAATGGTGGAGGTTGTCTCAAGATATGCAGGCTATCTTGCCATGAGTTATGTCTCTGTGATTTCTGGACCTTCAAAAACAGGGGATATTGAAAAAGTGGTTGTTTACGGAGCCCATGGTCCAAGAGAGCTCCATGTAATTCTCCTCGACAATGGAAGAAAGGAGGCGGCAAAGGATGAGATAATAAAACAGGCTTTAAGATGCGTGAGATGTGGTGCATGTATGTATGAATGCCCAATATACCCCTTAACCACAGGGTACTGGGGATACAAATACATGGGTGGAATAGGCATACCATGGACTGCATACATTGCAGGGGGGTTTGAGCATGCAGCACCCATGGCTTTTGCCTGCACCATGTGTGGAAGATGTGTACGCTACTGTCCGATGGAGATAGATACCCCTAAAATAGTGGGAAAAATAAGAAAAATCTTAAAAGAAAAAGGATACCTTCCTTCGTTTATAAAGGAGATGGCAGAAAAGGTAATAAAGGAAGGTGTCCCCTATTAAAAGAAAGGAGAGAGTATGGAGGAATGGATAAAGATTAAAATTGATGTGTTGAAAAATTTTGTGGTGAATGTCTTTGAAACGCTTGGAGTTCCTACCCAAGATGCGGAAATAACCGCAGATGTTCTAATAGAGGCAGATAGAAGAGGAATAGGTTCCCATGGAGTTGCAAGACTAAGAAGATATGTGAATGGATTAAAGGGTGGCATAATGAAACCTGTAGCTGAGATAAAAATACTCAAGGAAACCCCAAACACACTCCTTGTCTCCGGAGGAGATGGCTTAGGTCAGGTTGTTTCTTATAAAACCATGGAGATGGTAATTGAAAGAGCTTTAAAAAATAATCTATGTTTTGCAGCAGTGAGAAACTCAAACCATTATGGAATCGCTGCCTATTATGCAATGATGGCACTCAAACATGACTTAATAGGAATATCTCTTACAAACTCTGCCCCCTTAGTGGTTCCCACCTTTGGGAAGGATGCAGTTATTGGGACCAATCCATTATCAGTGGCGGTTCCCTCCCAAAAACATAAAGCAGTGGTCTTAGACATGGCAACCTCCACGGTTCCAAGAGGAAAACTTGAAGTATACAACCGGATGGGAAAGCCTCTACCCATAACCTGGGCAACCGACGAGAATGGAAATCCTACCCAAGATGCAGCAAGGGTCCTTGCCAATCTTCTGGAAAGAAAAGGAGGAGGTCTTCTTCCCCTTGGTGGAGCAGATGAGGAAACCGGAGGTCATAAAGGATATGGTCTTTCCTTCATGGTAGATATATTTTCAGGTGTCCTATCAGGGGGTGCCTTTGGTCTTAAGGTCTACGGCAAAAAGGGTGAACCTCCAAATGTCTGCCACTTCTTTGGTGCAATAAGAATAGATGCCTTTATTGAGCCTTCTTTATTTAAGTCCATGCTGGATGAATATATAGAGATGCTTAAAAATGCCTCAAAAAGACCCGGGGCAGAAAGAATATATATCCACGGAGAAAAAGAGTTTGAGCTTGCAGAAAAACAAACAGAAGAAGTCAATATCTATCATAGAGTGGTGGAGGACTTAAGAAAATTAGGAGAAGAAACCGGGGTTAAAGCTTCGTTCTAAAGGAGGCAACGATGAAATGCCCGAGTTGTAAAAGAGAACTGAATGAAGATTATAACTTTTGTCCTTTCTGTGGGTACCCTCTTAAAGAAACTCAAAAAATTACTCTGCGGACCAAATCCTGGGAATGTAGGGCAAAGGGAAAGTTAAAAGAGGCAATAAAGATATGTGAGCAGATACCAGAAAAGGATGCATACAACCATAAAAGTTTGGGAGAGATGTACTATCTCATTGGCAATATGGATAAGGCTATCCATCATTATGAAGAAACAATAAAAATGATGCCTGAATTCCCGGATACCTACTATTCCCTGGGAATAGCATATTACAGAAGTGGAAAATTAAAAGAGGCAATAAAAAACCTTGAAAAATGCTTAAAACTCAATGAAGACTTTGTAATGGCTCATTACTGGCTGGGTATAGCATACTACCATCGAGGAAACTTCAAAAAGGCAGTTGAACATTACGAGGCATTCTTATGCAAAAATCCTGATTCAAAGATAGCCTGTTACCATATGGGTGTGGTGTTAATGGCTATGGGAAGATATAAAGATGCCATTACCAACTTTGAAAAACTTCTTGAAATAAATCCAGATGATGAGGCTCTTCATTACCACCTTGGACATGCCTATTACCTTATCCATGATATACCCCATGCAATAAAATTTTTAAAAAAGGCGGTGGAACTTAACCCAGAGGATGAGAGAGCAAAAAAACTACTCTCTCTTATAACAGAGCCTAGGGAACCTTAATTATAAAAATTTTAACCGCTAATTTAGATTTATTACTAATTACAAATAAAAATAGAAATTTGCACTCATCAAAGTTTTTCTGGGAAGTTTTTCTTATTAAAGATACGAAATAATCTATATTTAGATTTTAAATTTAATCAAAATTATGTCTCCATCCTTAACAGTGTATTCTTTCCCCTCTACATGGACTGCTCCATCCTCATGAGCTTTTTTGTAATCTTTATACTCCATGAATCTATCAAATGGTATAACCTCTGCCTTAATGAATCCTTTTTGCATGTCGGAATGTATCTTGCCTGCTGCTTCATAGACCGATGTACCCTCTGGGATAGCCCATGCTCTTATCTCTTTTCCTTTTATGGTATAAAATTTTACAAGTCCAAGTATCTCAAAGACCCTTTCTATAAGTCCATTTACTCCTCTTTCATCCAGTCCCAATTCCCTTCTCATTTCCCTCTTTTCCTCCTCTTTAAATTCTTCCATCTCTTCTTCCAGCTTAACGGATAAAAGATAACCTTCTTCAGGAATCCAGCCTTCCCATTTTTTATAAGGTGAGCAGTTTAAAAGCAGAAGGGATGGTTTATAACTTAAAATCCCCATACCCTTAAGAAGTTTTTGCTTCTTAGGGTCCGTTATTTCTATTGGCTCGTTTTTTCCCAGTCTTTCCTTTATTTCAACAAGCATCTCATACTCTTCCTTTTTTTCTGACACTTTTCTAATCTTTTCTATCCTTTTTTCCACTATTTCAAGGTCTGCAAGAGCCAGTTCTGTTTCCACCAACTCCATATCTCTTTTTGGGTCTATTGTCTCGTAAACAAAGGGAGCCTCTTCTATATCAAATGCCCTTAGCACATGGACTACCATGTCTACATCTCTTATATGGGATAGGAACCTGTTACCAAGTCCTTCACCCTTGTGAGCGTTTTTCACAAGACCTGCAACATCAACAAACTCTATGGTCGCATTGGTTTTTTTCTCAGGTGAAAGGAGTTTATTTAACTGATCCAGTCTTTTATCCGGAACAAATACGATTCCATGGTTAGGGTCTATAGTGGTAAAGGGATAGTTTGCAATATGAACGGATGATTTGGTGATCAGTTTAAAAAGGGATGATTTGCCGGTGTTTGGAAGACCTATTATTCCTATCTTCATCGGGAGTTAAATATATTCATAGCTTTTTCTATTCCCTTTTCAAGTATTATATACACTGCATCTGAGGCATCTCTTATTATGAAGGGTAACTGTAACATTTCCTCTTTTGAGAATGGGGAAAGGACATAATTCACCAGAATATTTCCCGGGGGTCTTGGTCCAGTACCTATTCTTATTCTTGGGAAATCCTCAGTCCCCATTGCCTCTATTATGGAACGAAGACCATTATGTCCTGCTGCTCCTCCTTTTTTTCTTATTCTTATTCTTCCAAAAGGAAGATCCACATCATCTGTAATTATAATGAACTCTTTTGCAAACTTCTCACACGCCTCTTTTATTGCCACCCCGGACCTGTTTACATAGGTAAGGGGTTTTAAAAGTATGCTATCATTAAACTCAGCATAGATAAAGGTTTTATTCTTCCTCCATGAAGCTTTCTTTTCCTCTGCGATATTTTCCACAATCAAGTATCCTATGTTGTGTCTTGTAAATTTATATTCGTAAGATGGATTGCCGAGTCCTGCGATTATCACTCCTCCTCTTTTTCCTCCTTTTCTTTTTCTTCCTCTTCAGCCGGTGTAGGAGGAGCCTCTTCAGCAACCACTTCCTCCTCCACCTTTTCCTCTTCCTTCTTTGGAACAAGAATAGTTACCACCGGAGTATCTAAGGCTATATCTGGTTCTATTCCTTTAAGAGAAAGATCCCCCACATGAATGGAATGCCCTATCTCCAGATTGGAGATGTCCACCTCTATATAAGAAGGAATTTTATTTATACTTCCCTTTACCGGTAGTTCAAAAAGCAACTGTTCCAATAATCCACCCTTTTTAACTCCAGGAGGTTCTCCCACAAGATGTATCGGGACCTTTACATGAACTACTTCATGGGCATGAATGCGGTGAAAATCTACATGAAGAATTTCATCGGTAATTGGATGTTTCTGAATTGATTTTATTACAGCCCGAAATGGTCTTCCCTTTTCCTCCTTCATTTCCACTATAGGGAACTTCCCCCGAAGGGTATGTAATATATCTTTGAACTCCTTCTCATTCACCAAGATATGTATTGTTTTTTCACCCTTTCCATATACCACAGCAGGTATTTTACCTTCTTTTCTGTATTTTTTAGCCTTTTCTTTTCCTACTCCATCCCTTTTTTGAAAATTGAGAATATACTTCATATTTTGCTCCTTTTTTAAGTTTTATATAAAAAGTGCACTTACAGATTCAGCATTGTGAATCCTTCTTATAGCCTCTCCAAGAAGCTCTGCTACAGAGAGAATTTTAAACTTTTCTGTTAGTTTCTTTTTATTTACTGGAAGGGAATCGGTTATGAGGATACTTTCCACCATTGAAGAATGGAGTCTTTCCACTGCGTCTGCGGAGAGTACACCATGAGTGGCTACTGCAATTACTTTTGCTGCATTATTATCCATAAGTGCTCTTGTTGCTTCTATTATAGTGCCTCCGGTATCAATTATATCATCAAAGATAATACAGTTTTTCCCCTTGACATCCCCTACTACGTTTACTGCCACTGCTTCGTTGGGTCTATCCCTTCTCTTATCAATAATTGCTATAGGTAAACCTCCCAATCTTTTTGCAAAGGCTCTTGCTCTATTTGCTCTTCCTGGATCCGGGGAAACGACCACTGTATTTGAGAGGTCTTCTGTGTTCTGTAGATAGGAGACAAAAACCGGAGTTGCATAAAGATGGTCCACTGGAATCTTAAAAAACCCTTGGATCTGTTCTGCATGCAGGTCAAGGGTTAAAACTCTCGAAGCTCCTGCAACCTCTATCATATCTGCAATGAGCTTAGAAGATATGGGAACTCTCGGTTCATCTTTTCGGTCCTGTCTTGCATAACCATAATAGGGAATCACCGCGGTGATTCTTGAAGCAGAGGACCTCCTCGCTGCATCAAGGAATAAAAGCAGTTCCAAGAGGTTATCAGAGGGAGGCTGGGTGGGTTGAACAAAAAATACATCCACTCCTCTCACATTTTCTTCTATCTTTATTTTTATCTCTCCGTCTTTGAATCTACTAAAAAATGCCTTCCCCTCTTCTATATTAAGATAATGGCATATTTTTTTCGCAAGCCAAGGATTGGAATTACCGTAAAAAACTTTTATCTCATCTCTTGTATACATTTTACTCCTTTCTTTAAATAGATTTATTTATTTTAACAATAAAATATAGCCTGTCAAGTTACTAAAGCTGGGGAGCGTGGATTCGAACCACGATTCCGGGATCCAAAATCCCGTGTCCTGCCCATTGGACGACTCCCCAGTTAAACCATTTTGCATAAAAACCAATCTCCTTTAAATCTTTTTTTAATCCTTTCAAATACAGGCTTTATAATACCTTTATCAAAAATTCCATAAACTGCACTGCCGCTCCCGGAGAGAAGTGCATAATAAGCTCCTTCCTCCTTTAATGCCTTCTTTACATCCCAAAGTTTTGGATATCTTTTAAAAACAATCTCTTCAAAAGAATTAAACTCACATATATCCATTCCTTCAAACCTCCCTTCAATCAATCTTTCTTTTAAAATTTTAATACAATTATCTGCATTTGTCAAATGTTTTAACGAGGAGTATGCCCAGGAGGTGGAGATATTAAAATCGGGAGAAAAAATTATGAAATGAAGGGTAGAACTCTTAAAATAGGAGAGTCTATCTCCTCTTTCTTCTGCTATGGCAGGTCTGGGTGAGATGAAAAAGGCTACATCAGCTCCTATCTTTCTTGCAATTTCTATCCTTTTTTCATAGGATAGATTTATTTTACAAAGTTTGCAAAGTCCATTTATTACCGCTGCTGCATCTGAAGAGCCTCCTCCGAGACCTTTTCCCACAGGGATATTTTTCTTAATATATATGTATACTCCCCTTTTAATTCCGATGTAGTTAAAGAATTCTAAAGCAGCCTTGTGAGCAATGTTTTTTTCATCTTGGGGTAAAAGACCTATACTGGTTTTACAAATTATTCTTTGGGCTTCTTTGAGTATTACCTCATCAAAAATTGATACTGGAACAAATATGGTTTTAATATTATGGTAGCCATCATCTCTTCTTTTTTCTATCCAGAGACCTATATTAATCTTTGCAGGTGTTTTTAAGATAATCCCAGAGTGCATCCTTCCAACTCCTTATCTTTACCTTAAATCTATTTTCAAAAAGTTCTGGGGAGAGTACCGTATAGTAAGGTCTTGGGGCAATAAACCCTACATCATTTCCTTTCACTCCCATTATTTTTTTTCTTATATTTTTTACTTTCAAAACCTCTTCTGCAAAGATTTTTCTTGTTGCTTCTCCTTTATTGACGATGTGGTATATTCCATAATAATCAGATTCTATAAGGATTTGGATCGCTTTTGCTATGTCCTTTACATAGGAGGGAGAACCAATGTGGTCATCCGTGAATTTCAATTCTTTCCTTTCTTTACTCTCTTTAAGTACAAAATCTATAAAATCTTCCTTTCCCTCTGAGCCAAAAAGCCATGCAGTTCTCACTATAAAAAACTTTTTAACAATATCCTGGATAATTCTTTCTCCTTGAAGCTTTGTGATCCCATAGTAATTTACTGGATTTGCAATGTCTTTTTCATGGTAAGGTCTTTTCATTTTTCCATCAAAGACATAATCTGTGCTTACATAGACCATTTTTGCATTGCATAGGGAGGAGGCTTTGGCTATATAAAAACTCCCCACTACATTTACAAGATAAGCCTCCATTTTATTTTTTTCACAATAGTCCACAGATGTTAAAGCAGCAGTGTGGATTACCACCCCAGGTGAGCTCCTTTTAATATATTCTATTACATTCTTTTCTCTTAAATCCATCTCTTTTTTTGAAGGTGCGATAACTTCATAGGTTTTTGAAAGAAGCTTACAGAGGGTTCTGCCCAGCCTTCCAGTCCCTCCAGTAATTAATACTTTCAATCTCCTGCTTCTTTTATTATCTCTTTTGCTCTTTTTTCAAACTCTTCGGGAACGAGAACCTTTACCTCACCAAGTCCATCCACCGTAATTCCATAAAGTTTAACTGCAGAGTCATAAGAAAGATAAACAGGTATTCCTTCTGCTTCAAGTCTTGATTTTATAACGAGTGCCTTGGGCATGGTAACAATACATACTATCTTAGGT
>CAZUTC010000021.1:0-18749 GCA_964623485.1 uncultured bacterium
ATATGATACTGAGGGAAGGTTAATAAAAGAGTTTAAGGGGAAAGGGAGGTATATATGGGATGGAACTGATAAGAACG
Organism: uncultured bacterium; assembly: GCA_964623485.1. Classification (GTDB taxonomy): domain Bacteria; phylum Hydrothermota; class Tepidihabitantia; order B3-TA06; family CAYQJV01; genus CAZUTC01. Next base: position 78 of record CAZUTC010000021.1, read on the forward strand.
GTAATAAACTATCCCCAGGGATTTATTTTGTGAATAATAAGAAAATTATCTACATAAATTAATTTAAAAGCTTTTGAATCTTTTCGGTTTTGTATATCCTTTCGTTAAGATAGGAAAGCCATAAAGGATGGATACCCATGGCTAAAATAAAAGGAAGAAGTAAAAACTTAAGTTTTTCAGGGAAAACCTTTATAAGCTTTAAGTTGAATTTTTTTGCATTTTCTTGGAAAAAGTCATCTATTCTCTCTATTTTATCTGCTACATTAAAAATTCCATTTTTTATCTCTTTTTCAATAAGTATATTTATAACCTTTATTAAAAAATCCATAGAAACTGTATGGGTTTTTTTAAAGTCAAATCTAATAAAAGGCATAAATCCTATTGTATTCCCGAAAAATGAGAATAATGATAAAATCTTATGCAGTCCATAAATTTTTTCTGCGTCTCTTACAAGGGATAAACGAATTATTATAAAACTCTTTTTGTATCTTCTGGAAAGTTCAATTATTTTATCCTCGGCTATTTTTTTTGTTTTTTCGTATTTATTTTCTGGAGAAAGGGAAGATTCCTCTTCTATTAAGGGTTTTTTTGATGCTCCATAAACTGCTGTAGTACTTATATGTATGAACTGGTCTGCTTCAGAAAGCAGATAAAATTTAAAGGCATTTACCGCGGTTATTACATTATCTTCGTAGAGAACCTGGTATGGAAGAGAGAATGAAAATGTTCCAGTGGCATTTATTACTGTATTGAATTTAAAAGGAGGTTTGAAGTTTTTTCTTAGGTCAAGAAAAATACAGTCATTTTCAGTCTTTATATCAAAACCTGTCACATCATATTTTTTTTCAAGATTTTTTCTTATACTTTTTCCTATTTTTCCTCCTGCCCCAAGAACTGCTATTTTTTTCAAAATCTAAAAGCTTTTCCAGAGTATTTTTGAGCTCTCCCTATCAATAAGCATAACCTCTCCTGGAGCTAAATACACATCATCCTTTATAAATACCGATATTTCGTATTCCATCACCCATTCTTCCAGTTCCTTATGCTTTTCCACTGAAAGGTAGTCTGCAAAGGATGGTTCTGCTTTTATCAGAATTTCTTTACCCTTGAGAATATCCTTTGAATTTTCCAGAAATCTTTCTATTGCTGAAAGCAGAAATACCTTTGATGGAACCCTTCCTTTTTTCCTGCATACCCTGCACTCCTCTGTAAGTTGGATGAAAAGGTCCACTCTTTTTCTTTCCCTTGTCATTTCTAACAGTCCAAATCTTGATATCCTTGCGAAGTCTATCTGGGCTCTATCCTCTTTAAGATGTTTTTGGAGTTCCCTAACCACAGACTCCATACTTTCTCTGTTTTTCAAATCTATAAAGTCTATTACAATAAGACCACTCAAGTCCCGAAGCCTTATTTGCCTTGCAATTTCCTTGGCTGCTTCTATATTGGTTTTATATACCAGTTTTTCCTGGTTCTCCTCTTTTGCATATCTTCCAGTATTCACATCAATTGCTACCAGAGCCTCGGTGTGGTCTATTGTAATGAATCCTCCACTGGGAAGCCATATTTTTCTCTTAAATATATCTTTTATCTGGTCTTCTACTCCATATGCTTCAAAAATTGGGGTCTCTTCTGAATAGAGCTTTACCCTTGAACGCAGTCTTGGGGCAAACTCTCTTAAATAGGATAGAATTTTTTCATACTCTTGGGGGGAGTCAACCACCACATTGCTTACAGTAGAGTTAAACATATCCCTTATAAGTTTTATGGTTACCGGGGGTTCTTCGTAAATAAGGGAGGGAGCCGTGAGGTTTTTGGCTCTTTCTTCGATCTCATGCCAGAGGGTTATCAGATGTTTAAAATCTGCCCTTATAGCTTCAGGTTTTGCTTTCTCTGCAGCAGTTCTTACAATAAGTCCCATTTTATGCCTGTCTAAGCTATGCACTATTTTCCTAAGCCTTTTCCTTTCCTTTATATCCTTTATTCTTCTGGAAACACCTACATGATTGAAGTTTGGCATAAGTACCAGATATCTTCCAGGAAGAAATATATAAGATGAAAGTCTTGCCCCTTTCTGTCCCACCGGCTCCTTAACAACCTGAACAAGAATCTCCTGGCCAGGTGTAAGCTCGAGTTTTTTAGGCTTTTCAGCTTTTATGTCGGACTCCTGAATCACTGCCATTGCTTCCTGAGGAATATCCGAAAGGGGCAGAAAGCCATTTTTTTCGAGCCCAATGGAAACAAAGGCACCAGAAAGCCCAGGCACTACATTTTCAACCCTTCCCTTGTATATTCTTCCCACAGGACTTTTTTTCTCCCTTTCAAAATAAAACTCCACAAGCCTCTTATCCTCTAACACTCCCACCCTTGTTTCATGTTTCGTAGAATTTACGATAATTTCCTTTTTAATCATTACAGCACCTCCATAGGAGTTGTTAGTTTTCCATTATAATTTGTGTACAGGTCTATCCTCTCCACCCCAAGAGAGACCTCCTTTTTAGAGTCACCCAATATAAAAGAAAGAATATTATAAAACCTCACTCCTTCCTTTACTTTTAAAAAAATGGTTAGGGTGGAGTCTTGGACCGAAATACTTAAAATATCTTCAAGTTTTTTTGCTCTCTCTATAATTTCTTTTGTTACCCCTTCCTCTAACAGAACCTCATAATGAACCACATCTGCTATTTTTGCTATAGAATCAATTGGAGGATAGAAAAGCTTTGCATTGTATAGTCTGAATTCTGGAGGTGCCACACTCTGAAGATCAGATATGAGATTTCCATGGTAATAGGGTTTTACCCTTACATCCATGTATTCTCCTCTACTTGTTATCCCAACAGGTTTTGGAATTCCAAAGGAGACTTTTGGATGAGGAGAAAAACCTTTACTGTATGAGATGGGGACTTTTGCCCTTCTTAACATCCGGTACACTGCTCTTACAATATCCAAATGGCTTGCATACCTCCATCTTTCTCCTAAACCATACTTTATTCGAAATCCTTTTTCATTTCCCTGGGGTTCCTCTTTTTTAAAAGGAAGAGATAAATAGAATGAATAATTTTGTTTTTTCCCATAAAGTTCTATTTCCTTTTCAGAGCATACTCCACAGGATTGACATACACTTTCTCTGCAGTCTGCAGAAAGCATAAGCTTCTCTGCCTTCTCTTTTTCCTTCGAGAGGAAGTCCTTTTTAATACCAGAGGAGATAAACTCCCAAGGAAGTTTGTCTTCTTTTTTTCTTTCTTTTGTATAATCTTTTGGGTCTATACCTTCCTCTTCAAAGGAGGAGAGCCATCTTTCCAGATTAAAGAATTCACTCCATTCCTGGAATATTCCTCCTTTATCAAAAACTCTCTTTAACACCCTTCCCAGCTTCTCGTCTCCTCTTGAAAATACTGCCTCCACGAAAGATGCAAATGGATTCCTCCATTTTATTATCACATTTTTTCTTGCTTCTTTCTTTATCCTTTCAAGCTTTGGGATTACAGATTCCGGATCCTCAAATTTTTCCCACTGGAATGCAGTGTGGGGTTTTGGGATAAAACAGGAAAAGTGGGCTTTTATTCGCATGTTTTTAAATCTCTTTGAAATCCTATTCAGAAACTGTATGGTCTCTTTTATATCCTTATCCTCTTCATGGGGAAGACCGAGCATAAAATAAAACTTGAGCTGTTTCCATCCGTATTTTCTCGCTGTTTCCACTGCTTTTATTATTTTTTCTTCTGGTATGAACTTGTTTATTATTTTTTTTAATTTTTCTGATGCAGTTTCCGGGGCTATTGTGAGTCCTGGCTTTTTAATAAAGGATAAAAGGGATGCCACATGGTCATCAAAATCTTCGCCCCGGAAAGAGGGGATGGAGAAAGAGATTCTCTTTGGATATATTATTTTTATAACCTCCAAAAGAGCCTGTTTAAAAAAGGAGTAATCGGAGACAGAAAAAGAAAGGAACGAAACCTCTTCCCATCCGGTTCTTTCTATGCCTTCCCTTGCTATTCTTTTTACATCTTCGAGCTCTCTTTCCCTAACAGGTCTGGTAACATATCCTGCCTGACAGAACCTGCATCCCTTGGTGCATCCCCTTGAAACTTCAATAGTTAATCTGTCATGTTCTATTCCCGTTATTGGGAGTATAGGAGGCATTGGAAAATCTCTATACCTTAGTTCCCTTACCCATCTTTTATTTATTCTTTTTTTATAACCATGTATTAACGGAACCCATACTCCTTCTATTCTTGAAATTTCCGAAATTCTTTCTTCTCTTTTTTTAATATGATGGAACACCTCAATGATTTCCTCTATAACTTCCTCTCCCTCTCCTATGACAAAGGCATCCACAAAATCCTTTAAAGGAGTGGGATTAAAACTGCATGGTCCTCCAGCAATAACGATCGGGTCCTTTTCTCTCCTTTGAGAGGAAAGGATAGGTATTTTTGAAAGAGAGAGGGCAAGAAGAATGTTTGTATAGGAGAGTTCAGACTGAAGAGAAAATCCAACGATATCAAAATTTTTTAAAGGGGTTCTGGTCTCCAAAGAGAAAAGGGGTATCTTTTTCTCTTTCATTAAAGAGACCATATCCACCCACGGTATATAAGCCCTTTCTGCTTTAGAAAATTTGTTTCTGTTTATAATATGATAGAGAATTCTGAGTCCATGGTTTGACATTCCTATCTCATATATATCTGGAAAGACAAGAGCCACTGAGACCAGCTCTTTTTCATTTTTAGTAATAGAGTAAAGCTCATGATTTGTATATCTTATAGGTTTTTTAATCAGAGGGAGGATATTCTTTATATCAACAGACATGAAGCATGAGTGATTTGAGGTAAAGGGACCAAGGGTGAATCAGGTTGACTGGATGATCGGGTGGATTTTCGGCTCTTTCAAGTATCCTTATTTTTTTACCGGCTCTTTTCCCCGCTCTTATTATCATTTCTGAAAAGTCATTGAAGGAGACTGCTCCAGAGCATGAAGAGGTGAATAAAAATCCGTTTTCTATCCTTGAAATCGCAGAGGTATTCAATCGTAGATACTTTTTCATGCCATTTTCTAAATCCTTTATTCTTTTTACAAATCCCGGAGGGTCAAGGATTAAAAACTCTCCTTTTTCAATTTCTTCCAGAAATTCAAACACATCCGCTTTAACTGTTTCATGTTTTTTTTCAAACCCATTCAATCTTGCATTTTCTTTTGCAATTTCAAGAACCTTTTCCGAGGTGTCCACAGAAAGAGCATGCGAAGCTCCTCCATAAAGGCAGTAGATGGAGAATCCTCCGGTGTAGGAAAACAAATCAAAGACCTTTTTACCTTTTGCATATTTCTTCACCATTTTTCTGTTTTCTCTCTGGTCAATATAAAACCCTGTCTTCTGCCCCTCTTTTATATCCACGAGAAACTGTATTCCATTTTCTTTTATAAGCAGAGTATCAGGAGGTTCCTTTCCATAAAGAACTCCCTTTCTCTCCTCCAAGCCTTCGGTTTTTCTTACTGAGAAATCACTTCTTTCATATATTCCTTTTGGATTAAAAATCTCTTCAAGAGCCCCCACAACCTCCTCCTTAAGTTTTTCCATTCCTGCAGTGTGGAACTGGACCACAAGAAACTCTGCATACCTATCCACAACAAGTCCTGGTAAGAAATCAGCCTCTGCGAATACAACCCGGTAAGCATTGGTGTCATCTTTTATGAACTCCTCCCTTATCCTTTTTGCCTTTTCTATTCTTGATTTAAGAAACTCCTTATCTATTCTTTGTTTTTCTCTTGTGAGGACTCTTACTCTTATCCTGGACAGGGGGTTTATATAACCCATTCCTAAGAAGGCTCCATTTTTATCTGATATCCACACAAGACTTCCTGGAGAGCTTTCTCCCTCCACCTTTCTTATCTCTGTATCCCATATCCATAGATTTCCCCTTTCTATACTTTTCACTCCTGCTGCGTTTAGAATTACTTTACTTTTGGGTTCCTTTGGTATCAAAAATATACTCTGCTGCCTGGTCTATTCTTTCGACAAATAAGAACTCAAGCCCTTTCTTCATATGGGATGGGATATCCTTGAGGTCTTTTTCATTTTCCTTGGGTAGAATTACCTTTTTTATTCCTGCCCTTTTTGCTCCGAGAATCTTTTCCTTTATACCCCCAACAGGAAGGACTCTTCCGGTAAGGGTGATCTCCCCAGTCATTGCAATCTTTGGATCTATGGGTTTATTGGTGAAAAGAGAGTATAAAGACATTGCAATGGCAATTCCCGCAGAAGGTCCATCTTTTGGTATGGCTCCCTGGGGAACATGAATGTGTATATCCTTGTTTTCGAACTCTTCCTCAGAGATTTTAAGTCTCTTTGCATTACTTTTTAAGTATGAAAGAGCAGCCTGGGCAGACTCCTTCATTACATCTCCAAGAGAGCCGGTGAGGATGAGGTTATTGTTTCCTCTCATTTTTGTGGATTCTATAAAAAGTATCTCACCTCCGGTTGGAGTCCAGGCAAGTCCAGTAGCAACCCCTGGTATTTTTTCCCTTGAAGCCACTTCAGAGTAAAATTTTGGTGGTCCCAGGAACTCCTCTATCTTCTCAGGGGTGAGCTTTATGGGTTCCTTTTCACCGCTTGCAAATTTCTTTGCTATTTTTCTTAGAATGCTTCCTATCTCTCTTTCCAGGTTCCTTACCCCTGCCTCCCTTGTATACTCCTCTATTATCTTCATTATTGCCTCATCTGTAAACTCCACATCCTTCTTTGATAGACCTGTTTCAGAAAGCTGTCTTGATACCAAGTAATGTTTTGCTATTTGAAGTTTTTCCTCCTGAGTATAGCCTGGGAGTTCTATTATCTCCATTCGGTCTCTCAATGCAGGAAGTATCGTATGGGTGATGTTTGCAGTGGCTATAAACATCACATTGGATAGGTCAAAGGGGACCTCTATATAGTGGTCAGAAAATGAGTGGTTCTGTTCAGGGTCCAGGACTTCAAGAAGTGCAGACGATGGATCTCCCCTGAAGTCTGCCCCAACCTTATCTATTTCATCCAGCATGAACACAGGATTGTTGGTTCCTGCATTTCTTATACCTTGGATTATCCTCCCAGGAAGTGCTCCAATATAGGTTCTTCTGTGTCCTCTTATCTCTGCCTCGTCCCTTATTCCCCCAAGAGAGATCCTTACAAACTTTCTTCCCAGCGCCCTTGCTATGGACCTACCTAAGGATGTTTTTCCTACCCCAGGAGGTCCTACAAAACAGAGAATGGGTCCCTTTGAATCCGGTTTTAATTTTTTTACAGCAAGATATTCAAGGATTCTTTCCTTTACTTTTTCAAGGTTGTAGTGGTCTTCATCCAGAATATTTTTTGCCCTATTTATATCAAGATTATCCTGGGTTGATTTTGACCATGGAAGGTTTATTAACCAGTCAAGATAGGTTCTTGAAACCACATACTCAGCTGCTTGGGGGGGCATTAATTGCAATCTATCAAGTTCCCGGTATGCCGCTTTTTTTGCTTCTTCGGGCATTCCTGCTTTCTCTATTTTCTCTTTGAGCTCGTTTATCTCCGCGGTTTTCTCATCCAGCATTCCCAGTTCCTTCTGTATTGCCTTAAGTTGTTCTCTTAAGAAATACTCTCGTTGTGCCTTATCCATCTCTCCCTTTACCCTTTCCTTTATCCTTTCCCCGAGTTCAAGAATCTCTATTTCCTTTGATAATAACTCCACAAGCTTCTCAAGTCTTTTCTTTGCTGATGGAATTTCAAGCAGTTTTTGCTTTTCCTCAGTAGAAAAGTTCACATAGGATGCAATGAAGTCCGAAAGTTTATCAGGACTCTGAATGTTTACAGCCATTATGGCAAGTTCTTCTGAAAGATAGGGAGCCATCTCCACAAGCCTCTGGAATGTGGAGAGAACGTTTCTCATCAATGCCTTTGTATCCGTATCCTCCTCTACGGTTTCTTTTATTTCTTCTACCTCTACCAAAAGATAGGGTTCCTCCTTTGCAAACTTCTTTATTCTGCCTCTTTTAACTCCTTGAACCAGAAGTCTTACCGTATTATCGGGAAGTCTCATCATTCGAAGGATTAAAGAGATAACTCCAATTTCATAAAGGTCTTTTGGTTTTGGCTCCTCAATCTGAGGGTCTTTTTGAGCAACAACGAATATTATCTTGTGCTTTGAGAGTACCTCATCTATCAATTTTATGAATTTTGGATTTGTTATTACTAAAGGAGCCACAAGGTTTGGGAATATCACCCCACCTTTTATTGGCACAACTCCTAACTCTTTGGGTATCTCTATTTCCCTTTTTCCCTTTTTAGAAAGCATACGATTCCTCCTATTCTATGGGGATTTCAACCACCCTTTTCTTTTTTATGGGTATTTTTATTTTTAAAACCCCGTTTTCAAATTCTGTTTCTGCTTCGTCTGCTATAATATCACATGGGACCCCTATCTGCCGGGTGAAACTTCCATAAGAGGATTCCAGTTTATAGAAGTTGAGGGCATATTGAAATTCTCTTGGTTCTCTTTTTATCCCTCTTATCTCCACTGTGTGGGACGATACGATTATCTCCACATCCTCTTTGCTTATACCAGGGAGTTCTGCAAATATCATCACATGGTCTTCGGTAAGAAAAAGGTCTACTGGAGGAACCCAGGGACCTCTTTCTGAGAAGTATCTCTCCTCAATATAAAAGAAATCCATTAATTCACCTCCATTAATATTACTTCTTCACCTATTTTTGCATTAAAGTATTTCTCTGCACTTTGGTTTCTTAAGGAGATCTCATAATAACCGTACCCATTTATAACAAAGAAAGGCTCTTTATTCCCTTCCTCATAGCATCTTCTGAACTCTATTTTTTTATTTTTAAAAAGCATATATCCCTTTTTTGCAAAAGATGGGGATATATTTGTGACAAGATTACCAAATCTGTCAATGTGAATTATCTTCCCTTTTACTCTATTCTCTTCCTTTATAGGATACCTTTTCTTAAGAACCACTGCTTTATCTATTTTTTCTCCTACTTCATCGATTCCTTTTGAAATAAGTATTCCAGCGGTTCTTGCAAAGACGTCCCTTCCGTGGAAGGTGGGACTTATATTTTTAAATATTTCCTCTCTTATTCGATAAATTTCTGCCCCACTTTCCAAGGCAAATGAAAATATTCCATTATCAGGTCCTATAAATACATGTCCGTTATAATAAATGAATCTTCCCTTTCTTTTCCCACCTACCCCCGGGTCCACTACTCCAAGATGGATGGTTCCTTTTGGAAACCAAAAGAAGCTTACCCGGAGAATGAACTCAGCCTCTTCCACATTAAAGGGTGTAATACTGTTTGAAATATCTACAAAAATCAAATCCTTTGAATATGATAGTATAACTCCTTTCATCATTGCCACAAACCCATCCTTTTCGCCAAAATCTGTGGTAAAGGTTACTATTTTACTTTGCCAGTTCAACCTTTCTTATCTCCCTTATTACTACCACCCTTATATATCCGGGATACTTGAGTTCTCTTTGTATATGGGAGGATATTTGTTTTGCAAGCTCCTCTGCCTCCATATCCGATACTTCATTTGGTTGAACAAGAATTCGAAGTTCTCTCCCAGCCTGTATAGCATATGCCTTTTCCACTCCTTTATAAGAAAGAGCAATCTCTTCTAATTTTTCCAGTCTTTTGAGATAGGACTCAAGTGTTTCTCTTCTTGCTCCTGGTCTTGCTCCGGATATTGCATCTGCTGCTGCAATTATGAATGCATAGGGAGTATCAGAGGCTATTTCTTCATGGTGTGCTGCAATTGCGTTTACCACTACATCCGGCTCACCAAACTGCTCTGCTATTCTTGCTCCTATCAGCGCATGGGGTCCTTCATACCCAGAATCTGCTACCTTTCCTATATCATGGAGGAGTCCTGCCCTTTTTGCAATCTGGGTATCCAGTTTCAATTCCTCTGACATAAGCGAGGCCAGTCTTGCAACCTCTATGGAGTGCTGTAATAAATTTTGACCGTAACTGGTTCTGAACTTCATCTTTCCTATGTAGGAGTAAAGGGAGGGATTTAAATCTATTATTCCCATTTCCCTTGCCACATCCTCACCGGTTTGTTTTATTATCTTTTCCATATCCTTTTCCACTTCTTTGATTACCTCCTCTATTCTTGCGGGATGTATTCTCCCATCTGCTATAAGTCTTTCCATCACAATTTTTGCTTTTTCTCTTCTTATAGGGTCAAAGGCAGAGAGGATTACAGCACCAGGGGTATCATCCACTAAAACTTCAACCCCGGTGAGAGTTTCAAATGTTCTTATATTTCTTCCTTCTCTTCCTATTATTCTTCCTTTGAGTTCATCAGAGGGCAGATTCACAACCGAGACTGTGGTTTCAGACCAGTGACCAAGCCCTATCTTCTGGATAGCTTGAGATATTATCTCTCTTGCCTTTTCCTCTGCCTCCTCCTTTGCTCTTTCCTTTATCTTTTTTGTCATCTCATAGGCTTCCTGTTCTGCCTGTTTCTTTATTATTTCAAAAAGCTCCCTCTTTGCATCATCCCTGGAGATAGCCGAGATTTTTTCCAGCTTTTCTATCTGCTCCTCTATCAACTGGTCATATCTTTCTATCTTTGTTTTTAATACCTTTTCAAGGTTTGCAAGATGTTTCTCGTTTCTAATAAGAGCGCTTTCCCTTTGGGTAAGGTACTGACCTCTTTTTTCAAGCCTGGCTTCTCTTTCAGACAGGGATTTGGAGAATCTTTCCAATTCCTTCCTTTCCGAGGCAAGTTCCTTTTCCAGTTTAGATTTTAAGTTTATCCATCTTTCTTTAATGGATAGTTCAGCCTTTTTGGTAAGTTCTCTTGCTTTAGATTCAGCCTCTTTTATTATTTCATCTGCTCTTTTTCTCCCTTTTCCTATATTTTTTAAAATAACAAAATAAGAAACTAAGAAACCTATTCCAGCACCTATGATACCAGCAAAAACCATATAAGTCCACATACTCCCACTCCTTTCTTGCAAAATTAAAAATCCCTGCCATAGTGCCGTGGTGGGTAGGGGTCTTTGAACCCAGGAAAATGTGGGGGGTCTTCAATTCATGCCTTATGTAGCTCCTTTTGGGGAGCTGCAATCGACATGAACTATCAACCCCCATCGCCCGAGTGTTGGCCCAAGACCATCCAACCACCACGAGCACGGCAGGGAGCCTTTAACTAATTCCCTATATTTCCTTTTCTATTTTTTCAATTATTCCGTCTATTCCTTCCTTTAATTCCTCTAAGCTATTTGCCAGTTCAAGAGATACCAGTATCGCAACCTTACTTACCGGAAGGTCCTTAAACCTTTCCTGAGTTTTTTTCATCATTTCATCAACCATACTCACAACTCTATCAAACCTCTCTTTTGGAGCATTATGCTTCATTTTCATCTCAAATCCAAAAATATTAACCGTTACTTCCTCCATCAGGCTCCCTTTTACTATAAATAATTTTAATCGATCCTCCCCAGTTTGTCAATTAAAGCATCTATCCTCTGTAATGCTTCGCTCTTTATTTCCTCCAATTCCGAAACCTTCCTTTTTAACAATTCATTTTCCTCTTTTAAAGCACGTATCTTTGAAACAAGCATTTCTATCCTCTCCTCCAGCAATGTTAACTTTTCCTGCATCTTATCCTCCATTTAATAAGAATACCCAATTTTTCAGGTATGTCAAGTGGATTATGGCTTTTATTTATGTTACGAATATACGATGCATAGATAATTCTCCACCTTTGCCTCCTGGCTGCTATTCTTTTTTCCCCTGCGGCATTTCTAAGTATAAATAAATCGTCATTTATAAATAGGAAGATTTATGGATTAATTTCTTTTTTTACATAATTTCCTTAATTTCAAGTGAATTCTTTCAGCTTTCTTAGCCAAATAAGATCTAAACTGAAAAATTTCAAAAAGATATTGGATTGGTACCTTGAAAAAAGATAAATTTATGAGTAAAGGCAAGGACTTTGGGGTCCTTTATCTCGGGCGCCAAAAACAAAGAGGAAGAGTGATTGGCATCCTATTATGCAAGGAGCGGATAAAGTGCAAGGGATTTTATGGAGAAGTTTATGCAGGTTGTGCCTTTTAAGATAAGGAGTAGGGCAGACCGATAATGGGAAGGAGTTTAGGTAGACTCCCTCCTTTACAATACTTTTTGAACGGATGGGTAAAAAATAACCCCTCGCAGCCAAAATGTTATGGAATTCTGCACTCAGTTGACTTATAAATATATTTGTGTATCTTATAAATTGGATCCCATATAAGGAGGTGAAATGCTTGGTGAAGATAAGATTAAAAAAATTTCAGCAAGTATATTTAAGAAAGCAAAAGGCTATGATGTAGAACTGCTATTTACAACCTATTCATCCCATCTCACGAGATTTGCAAACTCTGTTATTCATCAAAATGTCTCAGAGGTTAATAATGAGATAACCATAAGAGTTGCAAAAAGGAGGAGGGTGGGAATTGTAAGTATAAACGATTTATCCTTACAAAGAGTTGAGGAGGCTCTATACAGTGCCATGGAAATAGCAAGCCATACTCCCGAAGATCCTGATTTTCCGGGATTCCCAGGAGGCAGGAAGAGATATCCGGAGGTTTCTTCTTATTTTAGAAGGACTGCAATTTTTTCTCCGATAAAGAGAGCAGAAAAGGTAGATATTATCGTAAAAATAGCAAAGGATTATAACCTTCATGCTTTTGGTTCTGTAACAAATGGAGAGAGTGAAATAGCAGTTGTTAACTCTAAGGGGGTTTTTGCATATCACACTGGAACAGATATATTTGTTAATGTTACAATGCAGGATACCCATGTGTCTGGTTATGCCGAGGCTACCTCCAGAGATGTCAAGGAGATTGATTTTGAAGAGGTCGCAAGAAAAGCTGCTGAAAAAGCAGTGAGGGCTAAAAATCCAAAGGATATAAGACCAGGGAAATATCAAGTGATTTTGGAACCTCTTGCAACCCGGGATTTTATAATTTACCTTGCATGGATAGGGTTTGGAGCTAAAGCATATATTGAAAAAACCTCTTTTATGTATGGAAAAATAGGGAAAAAAGTAACTGGAAGTAATATTACCATCTTTGATGACCCTCTAAACCCTAAGGGATTTCCTTTTCCATTTGACTTTGAAGGTGTTTTAAGAAAAAAGGTTTTTTTCATAAAAAAGGGAGTAGCTACTGGAGTGGCAACCGACTCAAAAACCGCCAAAAAACTCAAGATGAAGAATACTGGACATGCATTACCAAGAGGAATAGGAGCTTTACCACTCCATCTTCATTTTTTAAAGGGTAAGGATGACTTTTCAAAAATGATAAGTTCTGTAGACAATGGACTTTTGGTTACACGATTCCATTACCAGAACATAATAGATCCAAAAAATACTGTAATAACAGGAATGACAAGAGACGGTCTTTTTCTTGTAAAAAAGGGAGAAATTGTCACGGGTGTAAAAAATCTGAGGTTTACCCAGAGCATTCTTGAGGCTTTAAAAAAAGTTAAACTCATAGAGAATAAAGAAACGCTTGTTGGTGGAGGAGCAGGATATGAAGGAAGATTTCCCACAGGAAGTTTGGTTCCATCCCTTGTAATAGAGGAGTTTAACTTTACCGGGAAAACCGAGTTTTAAGGGGGTTTCATCATGATACTTTTAATTTTTATGTTGCTTCCTCCTTCACACCTTAAAGTTTACGATACACCTAACGATGAAGGAGGAAGTATCACCATTGAATGGAGATTATCTCCCTCTGAAACTGAGAGGGAGTTTAGAGGGTACGAGATATACCGAGCTCTTACTCCCCAAGGACCTTTTGAATATGTAGATTTTGTTATGAAGGGTAAAAATAGGTATGAGGATAAAGGAGTGAAGGATAATAAACCCTACTATTATAAGGTGGTTGCAGTGAGAGATGATGAGCGCGTAGAATCTCCCGTGGCAGGACCTGGTATAGCATCTCCCCAATGGTTTAATACCGGAAGGATAAATGTGCTTATTTTTACCATTATTTTTGGATTTTTTGTAATTTATTATATAAAAAGAGCAAAAAGAGATAAGTCTCTGTATATAAGGAAAATAACGGGACTTGATGCGATAGATGATGCGGTGGGAAGGGCAACGGAGATGGGAAGACCAATACTTTTCTCCTTTGGACTTGGAGCCTTGACCGATGTGGTAACAATTGCTGCTCTTTCAATACTTAGAAGAATAGCGAGGAAGGCAGCAGAGTATGAAGTCAGGCTTATAATACCCAATTATGACCCAATAGTGATGGCAGCTGCTCAAGAAACTGTAAAACAGGCATATACTGAAGCGGGAAGACCTGATTTATACAAGGAGAACGATATTATGTTCTTGACTGCAGACCAGTTTGGATATGCGGCGGGTGTGGATGGAATCATGATTAGAGAGAAACCTGGAGCAATATTTTTTCAAGGTTTCTTTTTTGCAGAATCATTAATACTTGCTGAAACCGGACATTCAGTTGGTGCAATACAAATAGCAGGAACCACTGCTATTACTCAGTTACCCTTTTTCATTGCAGCCTGTGACTATACCATGATAGGTGAGGAAATGTATGCTGCATCTGCATATATAGATAGAGAACCTCAACTTCTGGGAAGTATAAAGGGAGAAGATGCCGCCAAGTTATTAATAATGATTATTATAATTTTAACAGCAGTGATTGGTAGTATTGGCTTTTTTATCCCTCAACTAAGTAGTATATATGAAAAAATAGTATCATTTTTTGAAACTTCTTGAGAAGGAGGTAAAATGAAGAGAGGAGTTCCTCTTATCATAACATTTGTGACAGGTGTTTTAATAATAATTGCCTTTTTCATTCCTCATAAACCCTTTGGTAATCTTGAGCAGAGGTTTCTCATATGGTACTCCATTGTAGCAGGATTTACCATGCTTCTTGGAATTGATAGCCTTATAAAATATCATATACGAAAGATAAGATTTAGAGAAAAGGGGTGGGGATACAGTATAGTCACTGTAACCGGAATTGTTATTACTTTAATTTTCGGATTTTATTCTTGGTATGCTTACCATACTCCTCTTGCTTTGGGTAGTCCTTTTATGTGGCTCTATACCTATATGATTGTTCCATTGCAGTCTACGATGTTTGCACTTCTTGCGTTTTTCATTGCTTCTGCAGCTTATCGAGCTTTTAGGGCAAGAACTATTGAGGCAACTCTTCTTTTAATTGCTGCTGCTTTGGTGATGCTTGGAAGAGTTCCCTTAGGAGAAGCGCTCAGGCTTAAACTTCCTGCAATTGCAAACTGGATAATGGAGGTTCCTCAGACAGCTGCAAAAAGAGGAATATTTATAGGCACATACCTTGGAGCTGTGGCAATGTCTATAAGGGTTATCCTTGGTATAGAAAGAACCTATCTATCCACTTAAGGAGGAAAAGGTGAAAATTTTAGAAAAGATTATAAACATAGATAGAAGAGTAATATTTCTCCTTATTGGGCTTGTTGTTTTTATCCCCCTTCTTTTTAAAATAGTTACCCCCACAAAAATTTCAGAGCCTGTAAAGAAAGCATATGAGGCTATAGAAGCCTTACCCCCCGGTTCCAATGTGATGATATCTATTGATTTCGACCCTACTTCTGCTCCAGAATGTATGCCCATGTACATTGCAATATTAAGACACTGTTTTAAAAGGAATTTGCGGGTTATAGTTTTGGGTCATATTGCCTATGGAATACCCTTAGGAGAGATAGGACTTGAGAAGGTATCAAAAGAATTTGGTAAGAAATACGGAGTTGATTATGTAAACTTGGGATTTAGACCTGGATATACTGCGATAATGGTGGGGATGGGTAGAGAGATAAGAGATTTCTATGCTCAAGATTATAGAGGAACTCCTATAGATAGTTTTCCTTTTATGAGAGATGTGCATAATTATAATGATATAGAGATGCTTGTGGATATTGCCCATGGTTATTCCGCAGAATTATGGGTTCAGTATGCTGGGGCAAGATATGGACAGAGAATTATAATAGGAAGCACTGGAGTTGTAGCCCCGGATATCTACCCATACCTTCAATCCGGTCAAATAGAGGGAATAATAGGAGGCATGAAAGGGGCTGCAGAGTATGAACAACTTTTGAAAAGACCCGACATGGCAGCAATTGGAATGCCTGCACTTTCAATCTCTCACTTCTTTATTGTTTTTCTTATAATAATGGCAAATATTGGATTCTTTATAAGGAGGAGGAAAAGATGATGGGGACAATTTTGAGTACATGGATAGCTGCAACCTTGACAATAGCAATTCTTTCTTTTCTCTACAAAGACAATCCCCTTTATAAATTTGCAGAACATCTTTATGTAGGGATTTCTGCTGCTTTCTGGGTTGTTTACGTATGGGCATTTGATGTTATTCCAATGATATGGGATAGGTTCTTGGAATATAAAGCAGCAGGAAACTGGATAGAGGCAGGCGTACTTATAATCCCTGCTGTTCTGGGATTAATGATGCTAACAAGATGGCTTGGTCCTAAGGTTGGGTGGATTTCCAGATGGCCAATTGCATTTACTGTAGGGATAGGTGCGGGGCTGGGAGTAATCGCAAGTATCCAAGGATACCTCATTCCTCAAATAAGAGGTACACTTCTTCCTCTCTTTGCTAAATCTCCAGGAGTTATGATAAATAACATAATCATATTTTTTGGTGTTATTACTTCCATACTCTATTTTTATTTCTCAAAGGAGCTAAAGGGAGTACTTAGAGTGGGCTCAAGAGTAGGTATAATATTTATAATGGTTGCATTTGGAGCATCCTTTGGGTACACTGTGATGGCAAGAATTTCACTTCTTATAGGTAGAATGTACTTTTTGATTTATGACTGGATTGTTCCCACTCTGAAACTCATTGGTATTATGTAAACCTTAGATAACCAACTGAAAACTCCAAAGTGAGAATATGCTACTTTTTCTTTTTTACTACGAGTCTTAATCCTTTTACCTTGGTAACTATAATTTCCTCTCCTTTTTTAATGACTTCTCCTTCGGATTCTGCATTCCACCATTCTCCTCTTACAAAAACAGTGCCCTTTGGAGCCAACTCTGTTTTTGCTACTCCTTCAAGACCTATTAACCCTTCAGCTCCTGAGACAGGCTTTCTTTTATGAGCCTTAATTGTAAAACCTATCACTATAAGAAAGAATATCACAGTTAAGCCAGTTGCAATCACAATTACTGGTAGAGATAATTTAAAGAAAGGAGTGTTTGTTTGAAAGAGAAAGATAGAGCCGAGTACAAAAGAAATTATCCCTCCCACTGTTAACATTCCATATGATGTCACCTTTACCTCCAGGATAAACATTATTATTGCAATTATAATAAGCATAAGTCCTGCAAAGTTTACAGGAAGCATCTGAAATGAGTAAAACGCAAGAATTAGTGCAATTGCTCCCACCACTCCTGGGAATATGGCTCCTGGGTTCTGCAGTTCAAATATTATTCCATACATTCCTATGAGTAAAAGTATATATGCTATGGTGGGATTTGCAAGTAAGGATAGAATTCTATGGATTATACTTCTTTTTATTCTTTTAATAATTGCATTTTCTGTATGTATTACTTTTTCTTTTCCATCTATTTCCACTTTATACTTATTAAGTTTTTTTAAAAGCTTTTCTTCAGAGTTTGCTATTATATCTATTACTTTTAATTTTAACGCTTCATTGGCTGTTATAGATACACTTTTTCTTACTGCCTTTTCAGCCCAATCTGCATTTCTTTTTCTTTTCTCTGCAATTGATCTTATATAGGCTACAGCATCATTTACTATTTTTTCTCGCATGGTTTTAGATGCTGTATCTCCTAACATCACCGGATGGGCTGCTCCTACATTTGTTCCTTCTGCCATTGCTGCAATGTGAGCCGAGAGTAAAATAAAGACCCCTGCTGAGGCAGCTCCCGCACCTGCAGGATAAACATACACACATACCGGTACTTTTGATCCCATAATACTTTTTACTATTTCCTTCATTGATTCAGAAAGTCCTCCTGGAGTGTCAAGTTCTAATATTAATACTTCCGCATTTTCCTCTTCTGCTTTTTTGATGCTTTCTGATATAAAGGTTACCATAGGAGGGGAAATTACCCCTTTTGCCTCTGCTATTAATACAATGGATGAGAAGATAATTTCAAGCATAAATTATGTTAAGCCTTTATAGCTTCATGTCAATGTATTCCAAACAGCTTTTTCTTCTTTTGAGATCTTTTTATTCCTTCTATTGCTTTCTTATTGTTGGGGTCGATTTTTAGAATTTCTTGCCATAAAATTATTGCCTTTTCGTAGTCTCCTGTGGCATAGGATGTAGCTGCTTTTATATGTAAATGTTCTATATCTTTTTCAGGGATTTTTAATATGTTTTCTATACGCTTAAGATAATCCTTCGCTTCTTTGTTGCGGGGGTCAAGGGAAAGAACTTCTAAGAATTTCTCCTTTGCAGAAATATAATTATTCTCTTTCCATAAATTTTTTGCCTCTTCCAAGAGATTTCTTTTTCTTTTTTCAATAAACATGGTTAAGTTTTCTTTTTTTGAAAGAGCGATGGCATTTGAGGGTTCCATCTCAAGTATTTTGTTTAGAATTTCAAGTGCAGTAAGGTAAGCTCCTTGTTTTTCAAACCTTTCTGCTTTTAAT
>CAZUTC010000022.1:0-8101 GCA_964623485.1 uncultured bacterium
CTTTCCATAGCCTATTAAAATAATTTTCTCCCTGGTAATGATCTCTTAGCCCAAAATGATTTTTAAGTTGTTGACTTTAAATGATAAATGTATATAATAAAAACAAGGAGGCAAAAATGGATGAAAGAAAAAAAATTTTTACACCTCTTTCAGAGGAGAGAGTTCTTTCTTTAAAATCAGGAGATAGGGTTTTAATTAATGGAAAGGTTTTTACTGCAAGGGATGCGGCCCATAAAAGGCTTGTAGGTTTACTAAAAGAAGGAAAAGAACTTCCCTTTGATGTAAAAGGACAGATAATATACTATGTTGGACCTGCTCCTGCAAAACCAGGCTATCCCATTGGTCCTGCAGGGCCCACAACAAGTATAAGGATGGATCCCTATACCCCTCCTCTACTTGATGCAGGCCTTAAAGGAATGATTGGGAAGGGGCCAAGAGGAAAAGAGGTGGTGGATTCCATGATAAAAAATAAAGCAGTTTATTTTGTAGTGGTTGGAGGAGCCGCAGCCCTTGTTGCCAAATCCATTAAAAATGTGAAGATAATTGCTTATGAGGACTTGGGACCCGAAGCAATCAGAGAACTTGAAGTGGAGGACCTTCCTGCAATTGTTGCGATAGATTGCATGGGGAAAAACCTTTTTGTAGAGGGACCTCAAAAATACAAGGAGGTGATATGAAGAGACTCATTGTGATGGGGATTTTGATAACCGGTTTGCTTCTCTTTATACGATGTATGCCTTGTGCCCCCTGTGCCCCAGTAGGTAAAAAACTTGTTGAAAGAACAATAGAAAAAAAGATAGAAAAGGAAACAGGAGAAAAGGTAGATGTAGAGATAGGGAAGACAAGACTGCCATCTGGTTTTCCAAAAGAACTGGCATACCCAGGTGCAGAAGTAAAAGGAAGATTTTCAGTGCTTGGGAAAGGGCATACAGTGGTGCTTGCTACCCAGGATAAAGCTTCAAGAGTTAAAGAATACTATGAAGATTTAAAATATAAAGGATGGGAAGAAGTGATGGTTGCAGAAGGTATGGGAAAGGAAGGAGAAGGTGTTATGCTTACATTGAGAAAAGGAGAACGTGAGGGTTTCATGGTAACCATAGCAAGAGATAAAAAAACAGGAAAAACACTTATCACCATTATTTATGGTAAAGAGTAAAAAAGGGAGGTTAAATGGCCGGTCATTCTAAATGGGCACAGATAAAACACAAAAAAGCAAGAATGGATAAGATAAGAGGAAGGATATTTTCAAAAATAACAAGGGAGATAATAACCGCTGCAAAACAGGGAGGTGGAGACCCGGAAAAGAATATAAGGCTTAGAGCAGCAATTGAACGGGCAAAATCTGTGAATATGCCTCAGGAGAATATAGAAAGAGCAATAAAAAGAGGGACCGGCGAACTCCCAGGAGTTACATACGAAGAGGTAGAGTATGAAGGTTATGGACCAGGAGGGGTGGCAATATTTATAAAAACCCTCACCGATAATAAAAACAGAACAATAGGGGAAATAAGACATATATTCTCCAAGTATGGAGGAAATCTTGGTTCCTCTGGTTGTGTAGCATGGCAGTTCAAACCAAAAGGGGTTATAATGATATCTGCCGATAAATACGATGAAGATACCGTGCTTTCAGTGGCTCTTGAAACAGGCGCAGAGGATGTAAAGAAGGATAATAACACATATGAGGTTAGAACTCCTCCGGAGGATTTTATCTCAGTGAAAAAAGCCTTTGAGGAGAAAGGGATAGAAATAGAGCATGCTGAAATTACAATGATTCCCCAGTCCACAGTAACAGTTACTGGGAAAGAGGCTGAAAAAGTTTTGAAACTTCTGGAGGCTTTAGACGAAATGGAAGAGGTACAAAATGTCTATTCCAACTTTGATATTCCAGAGGAGGTGATGAAGGCGGTATCTGCGGAATGAAAATAATGGGTATAGACCCGGGCCTTGTGAATACCGGGTACGGAATAATTGAAAGAGGGACGATTTTAAAACATGGATGTATAAAAAGTAATTCCTCTCATACCCTGGAAGAAAGAATTCAAAAAATAACAGATGAAATAGCAAAAATAATAAGAAAGGAAAAGCCGTATCTATGTGCTATTGAAAGAATTTTTTTTAGAAAACAGGCTGCAGGAAGTGTAATACTTTCTGCACAGTTAAGAGGAGCAATTCTATATGTACTCTCAAAAATGAATGTAAGAGTCATTGAGTATGCCCCATCAAGAATAAAACTTGCAGTTACCGGGAATGGGAGAGCATCAAAAAAACAGATAAGATATATGGTACAAAAACTTTTACACACTTCCAGGAAGTTAAAAGAGGATGAAGCCGATGCAATTGCCACAGCATATACTGCTTACAAAGAAATAGGATGATAGATAGACTTAAGGGAAAGATTATTGAGAGAGAACCAACAAAGATAGTTTTATACTCAGGAGGAATAGGATTTGAAATATGTGTCCCACTCTCAGTAAGCCAAGAAATTCCAGAAGAAGGAGAGCTTTTTATTCATCCAGTTTTTAAGGAAAAAGAAATAAAGCTATATGGATTTAGAAAAAAAGGAGAAAGGGAGATATTTAAAAAAATAATATCTGTTCCCAGGGTTGGGGAAACCGCAGCCCTTAATCTTCTTTCAAGATATTCTCCTGAAGAGATAGAAGAAAGCATAAAAGAAGAAAGAATAGAGATTCTTGCTTCCACTCCTGGCATAGGGAAAAAGAAGGCACTAAAAATAATATTTGAGTTAAAGGGAGCACTGGGGACTCCAGAAGAAAAGAACAAAAAATACAAAGATGCAGTTAAAGCCCTTTTGTCTTTGGGGCTTACCCAAAAAGAGGCAAAAGAACGGATAGAAAGAATAAAGAATAAAAAGGATATGAGTCTTGCGGATATAATAAAAGAGGCTTTAAAGAATGAATGATATAAAGGTCTCTCCACTTGAAGAAGAAAAACTGGATTTTACCCTTAGACCAAAAACCTTAGATGAATTTGTAGGTCAAGAAAAACTAAAGGAAAATTTAAGAGTGTTTATAAAGGCAGCAAAGCTCAGAAAGGAAACTCTTGATCATATACTATTCCACGGTCCTCAGGGACTCGGGAAGACAACACTTGCATACATAATAGCCAATGAGCTTGGCGTGAATATAAAAACCACCTCAGGACCAGTTCTTGAAAGACCTGCAGATCTTGTTGGGATTTTAACCGGACTCAAAGATGGAGATGTAATCTTTATAGATGAAATACACCGAACCCAGAGAAGCGTTGAGGAGTATCTTTACTCTGCCCTTGAAGACTTCTCCATAGACATACTGATAGACAAGGGTCCCGGAGCCCGATCAGAAAAAATAAACATAGCAAGATTTACATTAATAGGAGCAACAACAAGATATGGAATGTTGACATCTCCATTAAGAGCCAGGTTTGGCATAGTAATGCATATAGATTACTACCCTGTTCAAGAACTTGATAAAATAGTAAAGAGGTCTGCTTCCATATTCAAAGTGGAAATAGATGAAGAAGCCTCACGGGAAATAGCAAAAAGAGCAAGGGGAACCCCAAGGATAGCAAACAGACTCTTAAAAAGAATAAGAGATTTTGCTCAGGTGAAGGGGAATAAAAGGATAGATGTTGAAACTGTAAGATATGCTTTGGAGAAACTGGGAGTGAATGAGTACGGTCTGGACAAAAGAGATAGAGAGTTGTTAAGAATTATAGCAGAAAAGTTTAAAGGAGGACCCGTGGGGATAAAAAGTCTTGCAGCAGCCTTGGAGGAAGACCCAAGAACAATAGAGGAGGTTTATGAACCATACTTAGTGAAGATGGGATTTTTGAAAAGAACTGCAAGAGGAAGAGTAATAACTGAAGAAGGAAAAACTGCAATAGGATTACAAAAATATAAAAAATTATTATGATGAAGGTATTCGTGACAAGGAAAATACCCCAAAATGCCATTGAAATTTTAAAGGAACATTTTGAAGTTCAAACCTGGGAAGAGGATAGAGCTCCCAAAAAAGAAGAATTAATAGAAAATATAAAAGATGTATTTGGAATTTTATGCCTCCTTACCGATGAAATAGATAAAGAAGTAATAGAAAAAGCAAAAAATCTAAAGATTATTTCAAACTATGCAGTGGGAATAGATAACATAGATATAAAGTATGCTACCCAAAAAGGAATAATAGTGACAAATACCCCAGATGTTTTAACTCAAGCCACAGCAGAGCTTGCATGGGCTCTTTTGTTTGCAGTGGCAAGAAGAATAGTAGAGGGGGATAGATTTGTAAGGGAAGGAAAATTCAAAGGATGGGAACCCTTACTTTTTTTGGGGAAAGAAATACACCAAAAAACCTTAGGAGTAATAGGGGCAGGAAGGATAGGAACTGCATTTGCCCTGAAATCCAAAGGATTCGATATGAGAGTGGTGTATTTTTCAAGAAATGAAAATGAAGTGTTACAAAGAAGCTTATGTGCCGAGAAAAAATCTCTACATGAGGTTTTAAGGGAGGCTCATTTCGTATCCCTTCATGTACCATTAACCAACGAGACATACCATCTTATAGATAAAGAAGAGTTTAAACTGATGAGAAAGGATGCCATAATAATAAACACCTCCAGAGGTGCAGTAATAAATGAGGAGGAATTGGTAAAAGCCCTGAAAGAAAAAAGAATAGCAGGTGCAGGACTTGATGTTTACGAGAATGAACCTAAAATACACCCAGAGCTTTTAACTTTGGAAAATGTTGTTCTTTTACCCCATATAGGTAGTGCTACCTACCACACCAGAAAAAAAATGGCGGAAATGGCTGCAAGGAGTATCGTGGATTTCTATAAAGGAAGGATCCCTAAAAATGCGGTTAATGCTTCTTTTTAGTATTTTTTTAATCCTCTGCGCGCAAAAAGAGAAGCCTGTTATAATCCTTGAGAATGCATGCAAAGAATACACAAAGATAAGAAAGGTTGATAAATCCTTTAAAAGAATTGAAGAAAGATTAAAAAAATCGGGGTATAAGATAATCCTTAAGGAAGGAAATGAAAAGTTTAAAATATTCACAGAAATTTATGGGAATAGAGTTCCCAAAGACAGTATTGACAAAATAGTGGGACCATACATTTTTAAAAAAGAGGATTTAAAAGATACCATTGTAATAAAAATAGGTATACAAAGCATAAATATAAATACGGATGCAATAATGAGAAAAGTAGTTGTACTTTCTGGGTCTCCAAAAATAAAACCGGGGGCAAGGGTAACCTGGAGTCTTGTAAACTATTTCGGTCTTGCCTCCTATGGTCCCTTTAAAGCAGATGAAGATACATTCTTCTTCACAAAAATATATCATGGGAAAAAAGATAAGAATCTTGCAGAAAGGATTAAAAATTTTTTAAAAAGGGGAATAACTACTGAGGTCCCGGGACTCAAGGATATTATTATAATTACAGGAAAGGATATGATACCGGAAAGAATAACGGATTATGGAATTCTTATAAAAAAGAGTCAATTCAAACTTTATCTTCTAAAAGGATACGACACTTTAAAGGTATACCCTATAGCAATAGGGAAAAATCCAGGGGATAAAAAAAAGGTGGGGGACTGGAGAACTCCAGAGGGATGCTTCTATGTAATACAGATTCAAGACTCGAGAGAATGGGTTCATGATTTTCCGGATGATACCCTTGGTCCTATAAAGGGAGCATACGGTCCTTATTTTATAAGACTTTATACTGGACCTGATGCCACATATTCTCATAAATCATGGTCTGGAATAGGAATTCATGGAACCCATGATCCCTCCTCCATTGGGAAAAGAGCCAGTGAAGGGTGTATAAGACTTAAAAACCAGGATCTTTTGGAACTCATAAATTATGTAAAAAAGGGAATGCCGGTATGGATAGAAAAATGAGAATTCTATGGATAGATGATGAAATAGAACACCTTAAGCCTTACATATACATGCTTTCGGAAAGGGGATACGAGGTTAATACCGCAACAAATGGACCCGACGGTATAGAAATGGTTAAGAAAAAAGATTATGACCTGGTTCTTGTTGATGAAATGATGCCTGGGATAGATGGAATGGAGACTCTCCAGCATATCAAAAAGGAGAATGAAGATATAATAGTAGCAATAGTAACAAAGATTGAAGATGAAAAGCTTATAGACGAAGCCTACGGGAAATTCGCAGATGACTTCGTGATAAAACCCTTTACTCCCTCTCAGTTTCTTGCTTCCATAAAAAGACTTCTTGAAAAAAAAGAGATAGCAAGAAAAAATATTGCAAGAATATTCGCAGAGGAAATAAGAAGTATTCCCCCTCCAAATACTTGGAAGGAATGGATAGATTACTATAGAATAATAACGAGATGGAGATTAAGATTAAAACGGCTGGGCGAAAAGGAACTAAAGAATATAGAAGAGGAGTTTTCAAAAGAGGCAAATATAGGTTTTGGAAAATTTGTAGAAGAGAGATATCCCGAACTTTTTAAGAAAAACTTAACCACATCCTGTTCTCTTCTAAAAAATCATGTCTTTGATTGTATTAAAAAAGGTGAAAAAGTTTTATTTCTCCTTTTCGACTCCATGAGACTTGACCAATATTTTATACTACTTCCATTTTTTAAAGAAGATTTTAACATAAAAACAGAGTATTATATCTCTATCCTACCTTCTGCAACCCCCTATTCCAGGAATGCAATATTTTCAGGAATGATGCCTGCAGAGATTTTAAAAAATTATCCGGCTCACTGGGTATGGGAAGAAGAAGGACAAAACAGATACGAAGATTTATTTTTTAAATCCTATCTTGAAAGAGAGGGAATAAACCAGAATTTTATTTTTAAAAAAATAACCAGAACTGATATCCATGAGAAGACACTTACTGAAATTATAGCCTCTAAAGAAAAAATAAAAGTAATAATTGTAAACTTTTTGGATGTTCTTCTTCATTCTGTAACAAGGAAGCATATCGTAGATGAAATTTTTAAAAACGAGTATGCATTTCTGGACATGACAAGAACATGGTTTTTAAACTCTATTTTTCCCACCCTTATTGAAAAGGCAAAAAAATTGGATCACATAGTTTTTTTGACCACAGACCACGGGTTTATAAAGGTAAAAAAACCCCTTGTAATTCATGGTGGGAGATTTATATCAAAAAACTTAAGATATAAGTATGGTGCAGCACTTAGAGCAGATAAAAAAGGATGTATATTATTACATAATCCAGCGGAGTTTTTTTTGCCTGTCCCTCAAAAAGGAATGAGATTTGCAATTGCTAAGGAAGACTATTACTTTATATACCCTACTAAACCAAAAGAATACGAAATTGAGTACAAGTACACATATCAACATGGGGGGATATCTTTGGATGAGATGATACTTCCTATAGGGGAATTTATACCCAGATAATTACCCTTCGCTCTTTTTCAATTATTTTCTCTGCCTTACAGTGGGGAAAGAGTAAAAAACCAAAACATATTTAAACAATATTTTTCCCTTCTTTTCAAAAGATACCCCTCGTTTTACAAACATCAAGTTTAACTTTTCATCACCACTATACCGAGTATTTTAACCCCTTCCTCTCAATTACTTTTTCTATAAATACTCCCATTAGGAATACAAAAATAATGGTTAAAATAAGTCTTACGGTCATGAATTTAAGCCCTAAAAACTGAAGTTCCACCATCTCCTGGGGGATTTTTATGCATGCCCATAAGGAGTATCAAATCTTTTTTGTCTCTTTGACTTTTTTCATAAGATAACTCCCATGATAATGCCAATAATTATTGCGATTATAAAACTCAGCCCATTCCTCCAAAGGGCAAGCCTTTTCCCCAGCTCCTTTATCTCAAGGGGCAATGTAACAACACCTATCATTGTAAGGGTTGTGATGAAGACTACCACAGATGTTACCGATGCACCTTTATTTAAAAGGGCAGCTGCCATAGGATACGAGGAAATCCTTTAACCTGCCCTCTTTTTGGTTTTTTCTATTTTTATACCTTCAAAGTAGGTATAAAGAATCGGAATCACAAACAGAACAAGAACCATAGAGGATAAGAGTCCTCCTATCATTGCTATTGCAAGGGGGGACCTCATTTCTGC
>CAZUTC010000022.1:8201-17861 GCA_964623485.1 uncultured bacterium
TAGAGGATAAGAGTCCTCCTATCATTGCTATTGCAAGGGGGGACCTCATTTCTGCAGCATGACCATGCCTTATAATAGCCATTGGAAGCATCCCAAGAATGGTTGTAAGCCCTGAGATTAAAACAGGTCTTAATCTTACCACAGACCCCTCAACAACTGCTTTAAAATCACCAATTTTCTTTTTCCTTAACTGCTTTATGAATGTTATCATAACTATTGCCTCATTTACCGAAACACCAAAAAGAATAAGGGTCCCCACAAGGGATGGAACACTTATCCTGGTTTGGGTTATAAGAAGCATAAGAACAACCCCTATCACAGCAAGAGGTAAGGAAAACATCACAATGAAGGGGTCCTTGAAGGACTCAAACTGAGCAACCATTATCATGTATATTAAAAGAACAGCAGCAGTGAGTGCAAAGAGCATATCCTTTATCATCTCCCTTATATTTTCAAACTCTCCGGTAAGTTCAACAGAATATCCGGGGGGAAGGGAAAGCCCCTTGACCATCCTTGCCACATCAAGCATTATCTCTCCGGTTGACCTTCCCTTTACATCCGCAGTTACTGCAACATATCGTGACTGCTTCTCCCTCTCTATGCTTACAGGACCTGTCGAATACTCAATCTTTGCAACTGCAGAAAGGGGAACCTCAATACCTGCAGGAGTTTTTATTGGGAAACTTTCCAACATAGAAAGATTCTTCTTAAACAGAAGGGTATCCATCTTTACAATTACATCAAAATCCTCTCCTTTCCTTCTAAGAACCGTAGCCTTTATGCCATAAAATGCTGTCTTTAGCTCATTCTCCACTTGAAAAGGGGTTAAACCATAATAAGATGCCTTCATTCTGTTCACCTTTATTCTGAGCTCCGGTTTTCCGGTTTTTATGGATAGTTCAGGAGAAACCACTCCCCTAACATTCTTTATCCTCTTTAGAATCTCATCTGCTATCCTTACAAGCTCATCCATATCCTTTCCATATACCTTGACCTCCACAGGTTTTCCTATTCCCATGAACATCCTTGATATGTCCCTTATCTTCACCTTTGCTCCCTTATACTTCGGGGTCTTTTCAATAAACCTTCTCATTATGGCATTTGACTTGAGCCTTCTCTTTGCAGGGTCTTCAAATACGAAGGATATTACCCCTCTGTTTGACCCCATTTCGGTTCCCATTATCATGGTAGCAGTTGTGGAGTATATACCTGCCATTGAAAGCACAGACCTGACCCCTGGTTCCTCTGCTGCTATCCGAGCAAGCCTCTCTATGTAGTTCTCTGTCTCCTCCAAGGAGGTTCCAGCAGGAAGCTCCACCTCAACCATTCCAAAGGTTCTATCCATCTCAGGCATAAACTCAACTCCAACAACTCTTAAAAGGAGAAGGGAGATAATGAAAAGTCCAAGAGCTCCTATAACAAACCATTTCCTGTGTCTTAAAGTAAAGGAGACTGCTCTTCTATACCAATTTTGAATATACCTGAACCAGTATCTTTTTTCATCCCTTTCTATGTATCTTTCTGGAAGGATGAGGGAGGAAAACATTGGAACGATGGTAATTGCCACAAATACCGATGCCAGAAGGGTTGTAGAAACCACAACTGCAAGGGGAGTGGTTATCTGTCCTATAAAACCACCTATATACAAAAGGGGAAGGAACACTACGATATTTGTGAAGGTGGATGCAGATATTGCGGTCCATACCTCAGAGGTCCCGTTTATCGCAGCCTCCTTTCTCCCCTCTCCAAGTTCCTTATGCCTGAATATATTTTCAATCACCACTATTGAGGCATCAACCAGCATCCCCACTCCAAGAGCAATTCCTGCAAGGGTCATAATGTTCAGAGTGTATCCAAAGGCATACATCACTGTAAATGTGATTATAACCGAGAGTGGAATGGAAAGTGAAACTACAAAGGTAGGTCGGAGATTTAAAAGAAATATAAATATCATTACCGCAGCAAGCAATGCTCCAAGGAGGGCATTCCAGAAAGTCCTTGATATCGCCTTTACAATGAAAGTCCCCTGGTCAAAGGTTATCCGGAAGTCAATATCAGGATACATGCTCTTGAGTTCTTTTATCTTCCTCTTTACCTTATTGACCACCTTTACAGTGTTTGCTCCGGACTCCTTTTTTATATCAATTCCAACCCCCTCCTTTCCATTTATCCTTACATATCCCTCTGGTTCAGGGTAAGCAAAGCTTACCCTCCCGATATCCTTTAAAAAAACCGGGGTCCTCTTGGATGTATAACTAACAACTTGGTTTAAAATCTCTTCAGGGGTTTCAAACTCTCCTATACTTCTCAAGATAATTTCCTTTCCTCCTTTAACCATCTTTCCGGCGGGCATGTTGAGATTGTTCATCCTTAATGCTTTTACTACATCCGAAAATCCCACTCTATAGAGAAACATTTTATCCACACTTAAAAGAACCCAAAACTTCTTTTCCTTTCCTCCTACAATATCACAGCTTGCAACACCATCTATTCTTTCAAGATAGCCCTTTATATCATCCTCAACTATTCTATTGAGTTCATCAACGCTGTATCTTTCGCTCGTAAGGAAATATTCAATCACCGGCATCTGGGATATATCAAATTTGAAAACAACCGGTGTTCCTGCATCTTCAGGAAGTATATCCTCTATAAGTCCAAGCCTATCCCTTATGTCCTGAGCTGAAAAATCAATGTTTGTCCCCCATTCAAACTCAACCATAACCATGCTTATCCCCTCCCTTGAAACAGAGGATACCTTCTTCACCCCACTTACAGTTGATACGACATTTTCAATTGGTTTTGTTATACTCTCCTCAATATCCTCAGGGGCAACATTCTCATAGGTTGTGATGATTGTAACGGTTGGAAACTCTATCTTGGGGAAGAAGTCAAGCTCAAGCCTTGAAAGCGAAAGAAAGCCGAAGGCAAGGAGAATTCCAACAAACATGAGCATGGGGATAGGATGTTTTACCGAAAACTTAATCATCTTACCTCCCCCTTTATCCTTACCCTTGCGCCATTGTATAGTCCGGATGCTCCTTTGGTTATAACTGTGTCTCCCACAGAAAGTTTTCCGGATACCTCAACAGCTCCCTCACCTTCAACCCCTGGTTTTACCTCAACTGCCCTAACCCTTCCATTCCGATATACGAACACATAGAACTTCCCCTTTCTCTCCACCAGGGACCCAATTGGAACATAGAGGACATCCCTGCTCTTCTTTAAAGCGATCTTAACTGCAACCAGGTCTCCCACAACAAGACCTCCCTTTACATTTATTCTTATCTTTCCGAGCCCGGTTCTCGGGTCAGCAGCAGAGGAGACCGAGGCAACATAGCCCGATAACTCCTTTTCTTGTGCAATTATTACTGCATCTGCATTCTTTCTTATCCTGACAAGTAAGTCCACAGGGACATCCATCTCAACGCTTGCTCTCTTTCCATAAACAAGGGCAACCGGGACCTGAGGTGTAACCATTTCTCCCTTTGAAAGATACAAAATTCCAACATATCCTGAAACAGGGGATTTTATCCTGACAGGTTCTGTCTTTGTTCCGGGGATGTCTCTATCAAGCAAAGCAATAACATCACCCTTTTTCACCCTATCCCCTTCTTTTACAAGATACCTCAAAAGCTTTCCTGGAACCTGAGTGTATACAAATGCCTGCTCTGATGATACCACCTTTCCATAATAGTAGAGATAGGAGGTAACATCACCCTTCTTAACAAGACTTGCATTACATAAAAATGCCTTTTCCTGGACAAGAAAAATAAAGAATAAACTCATCACATACCTCCTTTCTCAAAACTACCTATTTTAAGCTGTTCAAGATTTATCCCTGCTATCCAAAGTTCTGCTAAGGCTTTTAGATACTCTGCTCTTTTTTGTGCATAGGATGTTTCTGCATTCAAAAAATCAAGATGGGTGGCGATTCCCTCCTCATACTGAGTTTTTGCTGTTTTGTAAAGCTTTTCTGCAACCATTAAGTTCTCTTTAGCAATCCTAAGCATGCTTTTCGCATTCTCATAATTCCTTAATTTCTCGTTTTTCTCTTTTTGAATCTCCTGAGATTTTTGTGAGAGTATTATTTCAATTTTCTTTATTTCTGTGTTTATCCTTCCGAGCTCTGCAATTCTTTTTCCTCCTTCAAAAAGAGAAAGTTTTATCCCGAAATTTAGACCCCATGTGCCCCTCCACTCATCCTCAAACCCAAAAGGTTTTTTATAGGAGTATGAAAAACCCGCAAAAAGCTGAGGAAGATTTTTTGCCAAGATAATCTTTTTCTGTAACCTTAGCATATCTTTCTGAAGATGAAGAATCTTCATGTCGTATCTTTCTTCTATATCAAAAGAAAGCTTGGGTTTTTCAAAACTCTCTGATAGAGAGTCAGAAAGCAGAACTTCTTTATCGACTGGAATTCCCATAACAAACTTTAAATTGTCAAGCATCCTCTGATAGTTAAAATATGCCTCTTTAACCCGTGCCTTCTGAGAATTATAAACTGCCTCTGCCTGTAAAAGCTCAAGCTCTGTGGAATACCCCTCTTTGTATCTCTTTTTTATACTTTCATAATGAGTCTTAAGCTCTTCCTCTATTTTCTTAGCGAGTTTAAAGAATTCCTGAGACACAAGGGCATAGATATATAATTTTTCTACCTCGTACTTTAGATTTTTTTCAAACAATGTATCTTCAAGCCTTGCTATATGCAGATTGTTTTCTGAAATTCTCCATATGTTAAAGAGCCTTCCTCCAGTAAACAAGGGCTGCGAAATGGAGAACTCAAAAGAGTAGTTGTTTTCACTTCCCATCTTCATTGTATCCACATGCGTGTATGGAACGAGCTTCCCGGGTCCCTGCATTACAAAACTATCTATCTTCGGCATTTCAATCACAGGAACCTCAGATAGTCTTAAATAACCTGCCTGAATCCCTGCAGAGGGGAGAAAGTTTCCGAAAGCATCCCTAACCCGATACTCTGCTTCTTTTACCTCTTCTTTCATCATCTTTAAAGTAGGATTGTTTTTTAATGCAAGTTGTACCGCATCCTCCATGGTTATTTTTAAGGTATCTGTCCAAAAAAACAAAAATACTCCAATCATTCCTCCTCCTTTCTCAATATACCATTTTTCATAATTTCAACAACTTCAGAAACAACCTCTTTCAAATTTTTCCCTTTCTCCAGAAATATATTTCTAAAGACAACTCCCCTTACCATTCCCATCACTACAGAAGCTATAACATTTTTATTAATGGGTTTAAAAATCTTTTTCTCAATCCCCTCTTCAATTACATCTTCAATTGTTTTCTGAATTTTCCTCATCCTCTTTATAAACCTCTTTCGCATCTCAGGTATTTTTAAGGAGGGAGGTTCATACATCAATGTTAGAAAAAGCTCTTTGTTTTTTTCCATATACTCTGCAAAAGAGAAAACTCCTTTTTCTATCCTTTCCATTGGGTCATCTATCTCTTCCATTGCCTTTTTAATGCTTTCTTCAATTATAGAAAATCCATACTCCACAACCCCCCAGAAAAGCTCGGTCTTTGAAGAGAAATAAAGATAAACCGTACCCTTTGCAACCCCTGCTCTCTCTGCAATCCTGTCCACAGTAGCCCCATGATACCCATCCTCAGAAAATACAACCTTAGCAGCCTCCAGTATCCTTACCCTTTTATTTTCTTTCTGACTGACCATTCAGTCAGAATTATATACAAAAAATCCTTTTTGTCAAGGGTTGTATATATTTATTTGGGTTAAGAGAGCATTGCCAGGAAGGAATTATTTTAATAGGTTATGGAAAGAAATTTACTTATTGTTTATAATTACTTCCTGGGGTGGTAACAAACTCCCGGCCTATGACAATTTCTCTGTGCTTGAAGAAATGGTATCCATCACATTCTTGACTTTTTATAAAAATTGCATATAATAAAAATCGTAAAGTGTGTTGATATATAACCACATTTTACAGTAAAAACTGGTGGTGAATAAATATGAATGTAGATTATATAAAGAGAATAGTGAAAGAGCAGGAAGAGGAGATGGAAGAGATACTGAAGGGTGATATTATCCCCAGGGAGTATGAGGAGGTATTGTTTAAGTATCTCTCCAGACCAAACATCCTTGCCATAACAGGCATCAGGAGAAGTGGTAAGTCTGTTCTTGCCATGCTTTTAAAACGGAGACTCAAGTTGCCCTCAGCATATATAAACTTTGATGATGAAAGACTGGTTGGGCTTGATATGAGAGAGCTTGTAAAGGTTGAGCAGGCATTCTATGAACTTTATGGAGATGTGGATGTGATGATATTTGATGAGATTCAAAATGTTGAAGGGTGGGAATTGTTTCTCAACAGGTTGAGAAGAAGGAAACGGATAATAATAACAGGAAGCAACTCTGAACTCATGCACTCAGAACTCTCAACCCATCTTACAGGAAGGTATATTGATGTAGTAATATTTCCTTTCTCCTTCAGGGAGTTCACAGGGATGAAACTTGATAGTTCTTCTGCTCTCACAACAAAGGAGATAGCAGAGATAAGGAGAAGATTCAATCAATATGTGGAGGGCAGTTCCTTTCCTGAATATAAATTCTTTGGAAAGAGTATTGTCAGGAGGATATATGAAGATATAGTCAATAAGGATTGTGTGAGGAGGTATAGCATAAAGCAGGAGAGAACTTTCAAAGACCTTACCTATTACATAATTTCCAACTATGGCAATCTTTTTACATATAGAAAGTTGAAGGACATCTTTAATATAGGGGATGTGCATACAGTAAAAAACTACATTTCATATCTTGAAAACTCCTTTTTGATAATTGTGTTGAATAAGTTTTCATATAAATTGAAGGAACATGAAAAATCTCCAAAGAAGGTTTATCCTATGGAGCATAGTTTTGCAAACTTTCTGGCTTTCAGAAGGACAAGAGACATGGGCAGATTATACGAAACCCTTGTTGCCGTAGAACTCTTAAGGCAGAACAGTTTAAGGGATGAAAAGAGGGAGATATACTATTACAGAGATAGAAACGGTTATGAAGTGGACTTTGTTATAAAGTATGGGGAAAGGGTGGAAAAGTTGATACAGGTTAGTATATCCGATGGAGAGATGAAGGAGAGAGAATATCGGTCTCTTCTTATTGTTTCAAAGGAGCTTAAATGTGATGACCTACTCATAATAAATGAGGAGAAGGAAGGAATTGAGGAGGTGGAGTGGAGAGGTATAAGGAAGAGAATAAGGTTTATCCCATTATGGAGATGGCTCTTAACTCATACCTAACCCCTCCCTGAAAACCGAGGTGTATTTCTTACAGGATTCTGGATTAAGATAATAATTGGATATTGACAAAAAAGAGCTTTTGTGTATGATGAAGACATGGAAGGGATACCGTTTATTTCCATGTTGAGGAAGTTTATTCCCATAATAAAATCTTCCCTTTACTACAAAGGGATGATACTTTTCATATTCTCCTTAATGATAGACCTTTTCATATTCCTTATAAGAAGACTCTATTTTGCTCCTATAGAAAACGAGTTAAGAGATTTGAAGGAAAATATAAAAGAAGCAACAAAAAGGAAGGATTTAAATGATATTAACCAAGCATTGGAGGAATTGAAAAAGGAAACAAACCGCTGGGTGTGGAAAAATCTATCTATAATTATGTGGATTTTCCCTGGAATTATTTCGGTTGTTATATCAATACTATTTAAAACATTCTCGGAAGGTTTCCTTTTTAAATATCCATTAGTTCTGGTTTTATTCCTCCTCTCAAGCATAGTGATATCCTGCTTATCTATTATCTACTGGGTATCATTTAACCACTATTTAAAAAATATCAAACGAAATTTAGAGGATGTTAAGAAAACTTATCAAAAAAAAGAAAGAAGAGATAGAGATAAATAGTTTAATAGAACAACTGGAAATTACAGGGCTTAGGAAGATGGAAAACTATCTTGGAAAAGGGACTGATGACACTCCCTTCCTTTTATAGACCGTCAGGATATAAATGGATAGATTTTGAAAAAGATTATGCCGTTGAACCTAATTTAAGAGATAAAAACTCCAATAAGAAATTAAAATTGGAAGATTTAATGAAGATTATAGAAAATAAAAGCATATTTATAGGAGGTGGACCGGGTTCTGGTAAGTCCACAATAATAAAATACATGGGATATAAACTGGTCAATAAAAATAAAAAAGTTTTCATACTCCCATTAAAAGATGTAAGAATCCCCGAAGAACAGAGAAATTCTATAATTTCTTTAATCCAGCAGAGTGTGGATAAAGGATTCTACATATTCATAGATGATGTCCATCTTGATAACTATAAAATAATGAGCCAACTTAGAGGTAAAGGATTAAAACAGGTTGTATTCAGTGGAAGGGTTGAGAAGGAGAAAGAGATTGAAAAGGGTTTGGTTTCTGAGAAAGGAAAGTTTGAAGAACACAAACCCGATTATGAACCCATTGTTGAAGAAACATTTAAAGCAATAATTGAAAAGTTTAAAGAAAAGTATAATGTAGAGAATCTGAATGAAGAACTCTTCAACCACGAGAACTTGATGATTTTATCAATACAACTTGGAGGATGGGAATTAAATAGGAAAATATCACCTCCGGAAGAAGCCGTCTATGATTATACTTCTGAAAAAACAGGATACTTAAATGAAACTTTCAAGAGAAAATCCTATGAATACGATGCAGATGAGATAAGAAGCATACTCCTTGCAATCTCCTTTTTGTATAAATATGAGATAGGGATAAATGAAGATTATATTACAAATCTGGGGTTTAAAGAAGATTATATTGAAAATCTGGCAGATATAAAGGAAGTTGGACTGGTAAATGTGCTGGAAAGTAAGGTAGGTAAGCGTATAGTCTCTCTTTATTACTCTTCAATCGCCGAGGTAATAATAAAAGCAGGAGAAACATGGGAAGATTTTGGAAAGCCATTGAAAAGTAAATTAAATTTAGGTAAAAACCTTGAAAATATGTATAACTTCTATTATGATTATCTCAAGCAGTATCCAGAAGAAGGAGCAGTTATACTTGGAGAGTTATATTTTTATAATGAAGAAGTAATTAATAAGTTATTAAATACGCAGGGATTTGATGGTCTTGTGGTGGAAGTAATAAAAAAGATGAATACAATCACATGGAAATTTAGGAACTTTATGGAGAGAATCGGTAAAATCATAGAAAAAATAAAAGCAATTTATAAAGGCGTATTTGAAGAGAAGATAGAAAAATGGGATAACCTTTTGGATATAGGAAAATTATTGTATGCATTGCAGTATGTGAGGTATGATATGGAGTGGGTGAGGAATATAGGTAGTAGTGTGTTTGAGGATAAGATAAAGGGATGGAATAACTCCGAGGCTATAGGAGGATTATTGAAAGCATTGAGTGATGTGGGGTATGATATAAATAGGTTGGATAAGGAAGTGTTTGAGGAGAAGATTAAAGAACGGAATAACCCCTTGGATATAATATACTTACTGGAAGCATTGCAGTATGTGAGGTATGATATAGATAGGTTGGATAAGGAAGTGTTTGAGGAGAAGATTAAAGAATGGGATGATCCCTTGGATATAGTATACTTACTGGAAGCATTGCAGTATGTGAGGTATGATATGGAGTGGGTGAGGAATATAGGTAGTAGTG
>CAZUTC010000022.1:17961-18532 GCA_964623485.1 uncultured bacterium
TGTTTGAGGATAAGATAAAAAGGTGGGATGACCCCTGGGATATAGGAGATTTACTGAAAGCATTGAAGGATGTGGAGTATGATATAAGTGAGATAGGTAGTTGTGTATTTGAGGATAAGATTAAAGAATGGGATAGCCCATGGGCTATAGGAATATTACTGAAGGCATTGAAAGAAGCGGGATATAATATGAAATGGGTTAAAAGAATTGATAAGGGTGTATTTGAAGAAAAGATTAAAAATTGGGATGAGCGTGAAGATGTAGAGAAATTATTAAAGGTTCTTGAGGATGTTGGGTATGATGTAAGGGGATTGAGGGAAATTTGGAATTGCCGGAATTATGGTTGAGGGGGAAAATTCGTATTCCTTTCCACAACAATGTTAAGATTTTGGCTTGGTAAATGGATAGGAAGAAGCAAGACATAGGAAGTATGAGAGAATTTATTAGACTGCATGGCGCATCTAATCTTTGAATAGTTAAACCAATAAAGACATCCCATGTTTTTCAGAATGTCGATCCATATTTTATTATGAAATTCTGAGAGATGGAATAGTTAATTTCATTGCTTCTA
>CAZUTC010000023.1:0-5012 GCA_964623485.1 uncultured bacterium
ATAAAAAGGTGTTTGTGTCTTGGCATATGGTGTTGGGTGTTTTGTTGATTTTTATAATAGGCTTTATACTTTGGCCTGCAGGTTTTTTAAAATTTGGGTTTTTAAAAGAATATATATTTCATGCATACAATGCTATAATTAAAAAAAG
The DNA here is from genome assembly GCA_964623485.1 of uncultured bacterium. Classification (GTDB taxonomy): domain Bacteria; phylum Hydrothermota; class Tepidihabitantia; order B3-TA06; family CAYQJV01; genus CAZUTC01. The sequence goes on from CAZUTC010000023.1 coordinate 149, forward strand.
GTTTGCATGGGGTACATACAGTATATTAGATATATTTTTTATACGTTTAAAAAGGTTCCCCTTAGATACTTTATTAATTTTATTTTCTTTTATTTATTCAGGATACCTATTTTTATCTAAAAAAATAAAAAGTTATTATCTTCCCTTTTTTTTGTATCCTTTGATATTTTTCCTTTCTTTTTTAAGACTTGCCCCCTTAGGGAAAGTATATGCTGCTGTATATTATCCCTTTCTTTATATTCTTTCTGCTATGGTAATTTTAAATGTCTCTCAAAAAGCATCAAAATTTGTAATTAGATATTTGATAAATTTCTTAATTGTTTTAGCAGTGGTGTTTTCCAACACAATATTATATAATGCAAAACCTATAGGGCACAGGAATTTTTTATACCCTGTCATGGAGTACATCAAAAAAAATTATGAGAAAAAAGATACTAAAATTCTTGTTTCTTTCCCTTTGGGGCCGATTCTTTCATACTACCTCCCAGGGTATAATATAGATATGGTTCATTACGAAGACCCTCCTGAGTTTATAGCCTCCCTATTTAAGGATAAAAAATATAATGTTTTTTTTATTTTTGGGTTCTAAAGACAGTTTATCCATGATGGAGGTTTATAAATATCTTCAAAGCAATTACAACATAGATTATGAAAGCATAACTGATGAGGGAGAGTTAATATTATTCAAAGGGGATTCTTCATGAGAACTTTTTTGTCAGTAATTATACCTGTTTTTAATGAAGTAAATTCCATAGAAAAAATAATTAAAAAAGTGAAAAGTATAAAAAGATAAAAAAGAAATAATTGTAGTGGATGACTGCTCTACCGATGGAACAAAGGAGAAATTGAAAAAGATCAAAGGCATAAGACTAGTTTTACACAAAAGAAATATGGGAAAAGGCGCGGCCATAAAAACTGCTCTCAAATTTGCAAGGGGTGAGGTAATAATAATTCAGGATGCAGATTTTGAATATAATCCTAACGATTATAAAAAATTGTACTCAGCTTTTTTAACAAAAAAGCAAAGGTAGTTTATGGTTCCAGATTTAAAGGGAAGGGAGAGTTTCTTTTTTTATATAAAATTGCAAATCGGTTTCTTACATGGCTGTTAAATATTCTATACAAAAGTGACCTATCTGATATGCAGACATGTTACAAAATGATAAAAAGGATTTATTCATTTCTCTCCCTCTTAAGAGCGAAGGATTTGAAATAGACCCTGAAATTACTGTGAAACTTTTAAAAAAAGGATAGAAATTCATGAAGTTCCAATAGAATACCATGCAAGAAAAAAAGGGGAAAAAATAAGATTCAAGGATGGATTGATAGCCATATGGACTCTCTTGAAGTATAAATTTAAAAAGTACTAAATTATTTTTTTATACTATTTCAAGGAGCCTTTTCACAATATCATCAGGAGTTATTCCCTCTGCCTCTGCCACAAAGTTTAAAATTATTCTATGCCTTAAAACAAAGGGAACCGCATATCTTATGTCTTTTTTCTCAGGTACGATTCTTCCATCCAGCAATGCCTTTACCTTTGCCCCCAAGATAAGGTACTGAGATGCTCGGGGTCCTGCTCCCCATCTTACCCATTCTTTAATAAAATCAACCTTTGTTTTTTCAGGTCTTGTGGCATTTACAATAGAAACAGCATAAGAGATAAGCTCCTCCGATACAGGGACCCTTCTCACAAGTTTTTGGAATTTTATAACATCGGCTCTTTGCATAACTTTTTTTAATTCTGGTTCATAGGAAGAAGTAGTTTTCTTAACTATTTCCACTTCTTCATTAAATGAAGGATAAGTGATATTTATGGAGAACATAAATCTATCCAGTTGTGCTTCAGGTAGAGGATAAGTCCCTTCCTGCTCTATAGGATTCTGGGTCGCAAGCACGGTAAAAGGAGGTTCAAGGGTATATGTGATACCAGAAACTGTTACATTCTTTTCCTGCATAGCCTGCAAAAGCGCAGACTGGGTTTTAGGAGGAGCCCGGTTGATTTCATCTGCAAGAATTATATTGGCAAATACGGGTCCCTTAACAAATCTCATTCTTCTTTTCCCAGTGGTTTTTTCCTCCTCAAGTATTTCGGTTCCAATTATATCCAAAGGCATAAGATCAGGGGTAAACTGAATTCTCTGAAACTTTAAATCAAGAACCTCTGCAATTGTATTTACCATCAAGGTTTTTGCAAGCCCTGGCACTCCTATAATTAAAGAATGACCGTCAGAGAAAATAGATATAATTATCCCCTCCAGAACCTTTCTTTGTCCCACTATTCTCTTACCCACTTCCCCCCACAACTCCTTCAACACCTCCCCAAACTCCTCAATCATCGCAACATCTGTGGATAACCTCTTTTCTCCAGTTTTTGGAAATTTCCTCATGTCTCAGTTTTAAGTATACTTAGAGAGTTATCCACAATGTAGAAAAGTTTATCCACATTATGGGGAGTTTTATGTGTTGTATTATCATAATGTGTTATTTTCATTTTAAAGAGGGGTTGGTTTTATCCACACTAAACAGTTTTTCTCTTTGGGCTTCAAGGAGGTTCTCCTTGGTATTTAAAAATTCTGCTACTGTTTGGGCTTGGGTTAATTTAAAAAACTCTTTAAGTTTTTCTCGGTATTTTATATTTCGTAGAGGATGGTGGTCTATTATTATTCTTTTTGCATATATTCCAAGTTCATTGAGATTTTTTAAGCTTTCTTGGGTTTCCCTCGGAGAAAGGAAAGGAAGGTTTGGACCATCTAAGTATAAAATCTGGGGTTTCTTATTTCTTATAAACTCCAAGATTTTTGTATCTGTGGGACCGGTTACATCTGAGGAATAAAGAAAGTTTGTCTTTCTGTGGGTTATAAAAACAGCGATTACGGTACCTTGCTTTGGGTCACCATGAAAAACAGGTGAAGAGAATTCAATGGAAGTAAAGGGGTATCGGATACAAACTCCATCTACAATTTGGTATTTTATGCGATGATTTTTTAATATATTTATAAACTCTTTACCTCTTCTTTTTTGATTCTCGCTCATCTTCTCAAATGGATTTTTTATATATATGTCTTTTCCTCTCAGCAGGTGTGGATATTCTGGCATATAATGGTCAAGATGGTAATGGGTGATTATTACAACCTCGGATTTTTTTAAAAACTCAATTATTTTTTTCTTTAGGTATTGCATTGTTTTTATTTCCTTAGGATGAGGAGGAAGACCATACCTCACTGGACCAAGGGAGATTCCAGGGTCTATTATTATTTTTATATCTTCTGTTTCAACCCAAGTTGCCATACTTCTTACTCCAAGACTATCTGCTGCTAATGGTAGAATTTTCATATTTTTTAATTTTTTTTACTCTTCTCTTATGTCTGTTTCCCTCAAAATCTGTAGAGAGCCATACATCTATTATTTTTTTAGCTTTTTGGTAAGATGTATACATGCTTCCCAAGCACAGGATGTTTGCATTGTTATGTTTTCTTGCAAGCCCCGCAATGGTTGGAGAAAATCCGAGGGCTGCTCTTACTCCTTTTACCTTATTAGCAGCAATAGACATGCCTATACCGGTATAGCATATGAGAATCCCTACATCTATTTTTCTTTTTGCCACAGCCTCTGCCACTGGAATCGCAAAATCTGGATAATCTTTGGGGTCTTCTGAGTCAGTTCCAAAATCTATCACTTTATAGCCATTTTTTATCAAGTATTTTTTTATTTTTTCTTTTAATCTATATCCTCTATGGTCTGCACCTAAGGCAATTTTTTTTACTCTACTTTTGTGAGCCATCCATACTTATCCTCTATCCTTCCTTCTATCACCCCGAAGAAGGCTTCCTGTAATTTCTTTGTTATGGGTCCTCTTTCTCCAGAACCTATCTTTATCTTATCCACGGACCTTATAGGTGTTATTTCTGCTGCACTTCCAGTAAAGAAAAGCTCATCTGCGAGATAGAGAAATTCTCTTAAAAACATTTCTTCCTTAACCTCGTATCCCATATCTCTTGCAAGTTTTATGACAGAGTCTCTTGTTATTCCGGGAAGGATGCAGGCATGAATTGGAGGGGTATATATTACACCATCTTTTACTGCAAATAGATTCTCTCCCGAGCCTTCACTTACAAATCCAAGATGGTCCAGGGCAATTCCTTCTACATATCCGTTTATCAATGCCTCCATTTTTATGAGCTGGGAATTCATGTAATTGGCACATGCCTTTGCCATTGGAGGAAATGTATTGGCTGCCATTCTTGTCCATGTAGATACCATTACATCCACTCCCTTCTCTATGGCTTCAGGACCAAGATACTTACCCCATCTCCATGCTGCGAGCATTACCCGGACAGGGCAGTTGAATGGATTTACACCAAGCTCCTTATAGCCTCGATATACAAGAGGTCTAATATAACAGTCCTCCAGTTCGTTTTTCTTTATGAGTTCTATAATAGCGTTATTTATTTCATCCTCGGTATAAGGAATATCCATTCGGTATATCTTTGCGGAGTTGAAGAGTCTTTTTGTATGGTCTTTTAATCTAAAGATGAAAGAACCCTTTGAATTTTTATAGCATCTCAATCCTTCAAAAACTCCGGTACCATAGTGAATAACATGGGAGAGGACATGGATTTTTGCCTCATCCCATGGCACGAACTCCCCATCCATCCATATATATTTTGCCTTTTCAATAGGCATATTACCTCCTTTCGGATTTTGGGTTAAAGAGTGCCGGAGGAGGGATTCGAACCCCCGACACGCGGATTATGATTCCGCTGCTCTGACCAACTGAGCTACTCCGGCAGCTTATGTACTGTGTGGTATTATACCGCCGCTGCCCTTTTTTGCAACCACAAAATCGTCTTTGTCGACGCGT
>CAZUTC010000023.1:5022-18130 GCA_964623485.1 uncultured bacterium
TAATATATTTTATTTATTAAATCCAGTTTGTCAAATTACTGAAGAATTCCATAACATATTAGCTAAGAATTTTAATTATTTACTATATTTCTTTATAAAGTAGCATGAAAAATGCAATTTTATTGTATTCATATATCGTTTTTGTGCTTATGTTTTTTAAACTATAATATCTTATTGGAAAATTTTCTTGACTTTTTATGAATTTAAGGTAAAAATATATAAGCTTTTCACAGAAGAGGATACCTTCCTGTGAGAAGTAGGGAAAAATAGATAATGAAAAGTTAAAAGAACGGAGAGATTATATAGATGTCTTTTAAAAAACTTCCAGAATTAAAAATAGGTGAGTTAAAGGCTCGTGTTCCGATTATTCAGGGAGGGATGAGCGTAGGCATCTCCTTGGCAGGTTTAGCTTCAGCAGTTGCAAATGAAGGGGGGATTGGCGTTATTGGTGCTGCTGGGGTGGGGATGCTTGAGCCCGATTTTTATACCAATTTTAAGGAGGCGAATAAAAGAGCTTTAAGAAAAGAGATAAGAAAAGCAAGAAAAATGACGAAAGGTATAATAGGGGTAAATATAATGGTGGCTCTCTCAGATTTTGAAGAGCTCATACTCGTGGGGTTAGAAGAAAAGGCAGACCTATTTTTTATTGGTGCAGGGCTGATTTTGAAAAGACCAAAAACATTTTCCACTGAAAAATGGAGAGAAATTGCTCCAAAGATTGTTCCCATAGTATCTTCTGCAAGGGCAGTAGAAATTATATTTCAATACTGGGCAAAAAACTATAATTATCTGCCTGCGGGTGTGGTTGTAGAAGGTCCCTTGGCAGGAGGACACCTCGGATTTAAAAAGGAGGATATTGATAATCCTCAGTATAAACTGGAGAAGATACTGCTGGATGTGGCTTCTGTAATAAAGCGGTATGAAGATCAGTTTGATAGAAGTATTCCAGTGATTGCTGCAGGAGGTATATTCACTGGAGCAGATATTTATCGGTTTATCAAGTTAGGAGCTCAAGGAGTCCAGATGGCCACAAGGTTCGTTGCCACCCATGAATGTGACGCCTCCATAAGATTCAAAGAGGCTTATATAAAATGCAAGAAGGAAGATTTAATCATAATTGAAAGCCCAGTGGGATTGCCAGGAAGAGCAATTAAGAATAAATTCTTGGAGGATGTTTCTGCTGGAATTAAAAAACCCTTTAAATGCCCCTGGAAATGCTTAAAACCCTGTGACTTCAAAAAGGTGCCATATTGTATTGCCTTAGCCTTAACCAACGCCAAGAAAGGAAATTTAGAAAACGGATTCGCCTTTGCAGGAGCCAGCGCTTACCGAATAAATAAAATTATATCGGTTAAGGAACTTATTGAGAGTCTGTTAGAAGAGTATGAGGACGCATCAAGTTAGAAAATCCACCACAAGAGTAGACCATCCAAATCCTTTCATCGCCTTCCCGGGCTCTGCAGTAAATGGATCATAAAACTCGCAGAACCCGGCTCTCTTAATAAGCTCTATTGTCTTTTCTTTCAATCTTTTAAAGATTTTAAACTCCTTATGTCTTTTAAGTCCAGTTGCTATAAACCAGTTTGTGTTTATCCATGTTGTGCCCCTCCATATATACCTTGTATCTGTTAAAGGACCAAAGGATGGTTCATCCATGGATACCGTAGGTAAAGGGTAAAAAGCCCAGAACTCCTTTCTGTTGGTTATATGCTGGAGAAGATAATTTATATACTTGGAGGGTATATTGAGAGCAATGGGGAAAAGAGATGATATGGTCTTTACCTTTAAAAATTTCTCCTTGTTTTTTACTCTCCACAAACTAAAAAATATTTTTTCTTTATCATCCCAGAATTTTGAGATTATTTTCTCTGTTAAAGAGGCTGCCTTTTTTTCATAAAAATTGCCTTTATTTTTGTCTCCGAGTTTTTTATATATCTCACTTATTGCTTCAAGCCCCAGACAGTATATCACATTGAAGGCTACATCTTCAACATCAAAAAAATTATTTTCCAATATCTTTTTATAATTCCAGTTCATTTTCCTATAAATTTTTAAAAGATTTTTTATTTTTTTCTTTGTCAGAAGAGGGTCGTGTTTTTTGTTTCCCAAGGCAATATCATACTGAGGAGAAAGGTCCATTCCCGATTCCATTGGAGTAATTATAGAAATGAGCCCATCTTTATCTGGGTCTCTTTCCTTTTCGAGAAACAGGTAAAATTTTTCCACTTTGGAAATATTTTCTTTTATAAAGTCTATGTCTTGAGTGGCATCAAATATCCTCTTTAGAGATATTCCTATAACCGGAGGCTGGATTTCTGCAGTGTAGTAGGGAAAGAGATTGGTCTCTCTTATCCACCAGAGATGATAGAAGTCATAGCTTCTTAACTTCCAGAATATTACATGAGGGATAAATCCATTTTCCTCCTGGACCGATAAAAGAGTTTTAAGTTCTAATTTTGCCCACTCTGGATTTAAAATGGAGGAAACAATTATGTGGAATGAAGAGTCCCAGAACCACTGATGATAATGGACTTTATCAGGGGATATATAAAAGTATGGCTTTTTTAAACCAACACTAAACCCTTTTTTTATATTTAAAATGAGGGTTTTTCTTGCATCCTCCATAATCTTTTTATGCATTATAAAATAATTATTTCCCCAGTAGCATCCTTACTGCAAGTATGAGAAAAAAGACACCAAAGATTCTCCTTAAAGTAATATCTGGGACTCTTTCTGCAATATCTGCTCCAAAGTATGTCCCCAAGAAGAGACCGGCTGCTATTGCAAGTCCTATCCAAAGGTGTACATGACCTGCTCTGTAGTATCTAAGCATTCCTAAGAGACCCACCGGGAGCAGAAGGGCGACAAGGGATGTCCCCTGGGCATTATGTTGTGAGAATCCAAAGAGATATACAAGTCCGGGTATTATCACGGTTCCACCTCCTATTCCCAAAAGTCCGCTAAAAATCCCTGCAACGACTCCCAAGGCAAATGAAAATAATAGATTCATTTTTCCTCCTTTCTATGGATATATTCTATCCAGCAGTCTTGGATATGGTATCGCCTCCCTTACATGAGGGATACCACATATCCAGGCTACGGTTCTCTCAACTCCAAGTCCAAAACCTGAATGTTCGAAAGTACCGTATCTTCTTATATCAAGATACCACTGAAATGCTTTCATTGGCAGTCTGTGTTCTTCTATCTTTTTTTTGAGTTTTTCGTAGTCATCCTCCCTTTGGCTTCCACCTATTATCTCTCCATAACCTTCTGGAGCAAGCATATCAAAGTTTAAAACAAGCTCTGGATTTTCTGGATCCTCCTTCATATAGAAGGGTTTTATTTTCTTAGGATAATGGTGTATCATCACTGGTTTATCAAACTCCTTTGATATTATCGTCTCTTCATCACCTCCAAAATCTTCTCCGTACCGGGTGGGATTTCCATGCTTTCTAAGAATATTCACCGCCTCTTTATAGGTTATTCTGGGAAAAGGAGGGGTGATTTTTTCAAGTTTAGAGATTTCTCTTTCCAGTACCTCAAGCTGTTTTTTCCTTTTTTCAAGTACTCTTCCTACGATATAGGAGACAAACTCCTCTGCCAGTTTCATTATACACTTAAGGTCACAGAATGCAACCTCGGGTTCAACTTGCCAGAACTCGATTAGATGTCTTCTTGTTTTTGACTTCTCTGCTCGGAATGTGGGACCAAAACAGTAGACCTTTCCAAATGCAGCTGCTGCTGGTTCCATATAAAGCTGTCCACTCTGTGAAAGATATGCCTTCTCACCAAAATAATCTACATCAAAAAGAGTGGTGGTTCCTTCGCATGAGGTTGGGGTAAGTATAGGAGCATCTATCAAGGTAAAACTCCGGGAATCAAAGAAGTCTCTTATTGCTTTTTCTACTTCTGCCCTTATTTTCAATATGGCATTTTGTTTTCTGGATCTTAGCCAAAGATGTCTTCTGGAGAGTAGAAAGTCTATACCATGGGACTTCTTGGTTATAGGATAGTTCTGGGCAGGACTTAGAACCTTTAGGGTCTTTCCTGTTATTTCTATTCCACCCGGTGCTCTTTTATCCTCCCTTACCACTCCCTTTACCTCTACTGTGGACTCTAAGGGTACTGTCTCTGCAATATCAAATGATTTTTCTTCGGCATCTTTCTCTATATATACAACCTGAACTATTCCAGTCCCATCTCTTACAAGAACAAACCTCACTCCTCCACTGGACCTTCTGTTATAAACCCATCCTTTTATCTCTACTTCTTTTCCTATATAATTTTTCAACTCCTCTATCCAGATCATTTCTTTCTATCCAGGACGCAGTTTAAAAGTTGCACTCTGGAGTTTAAGAGTCTATGGGATGCTACCTCTAACATACTTTGAAGGACTCTAAATCCTATCTCGGGTCTTTTTGAGAAAAAATCGAGTAATTTACCTCTTTCAAAAACAAAGAGTTTTGAATCCTTTACAGTCCTCACTGTAGCAGTATACCTTCCGTGCTTTAATATTGCAGACCATCCTGCTATTTTCCCCGGTTCAACTGTTGCAATTGCCAGTTCCATACTCTCTTTAAATCCCACATTCATCTCGACTCTCATTTCTCCTTCCACACAAAGAAAAAGATACTTAGCATCCTCCCCCTCTCTTGCTATCACAATTCCTGCCTTTTCTGTTCTTTCCTCTATTAACTTTATCAACTCTCTGCATTCATCATAAGTTAACTCGTGAAATATCTCACTGTTTTTTAAAATAGCAGTTTTCCTCATTACTCCTCCTATCTATAAAAGAATACAGTAAAAAAAATATTTGTCAACTTTAACTCCTCCTTGCTATTCGCCATTTTTTTTGTCTCCTGCTGAAAATGACATGAAATGCAGTATACACCACTACCGGAAACCAGTGAAGCAGGTAAAGGGCGGTTGAAAATGAATTTTTAATTAGGAAAAAAGGTTTTTTCATTTTTCTTAATACAAACCCTCTTATCATTTGGCTTATCATAACCACCGAAAGAATACTTAAGATAACCGAAAGATTCAAAAACTTTAAGGATTTACCAGTTGCTACTCTGAAGAACTGGTAAAATATGTCAAAAAAGACCCAAAGAGGCACCATGAATTCACTGGCGAAGAATACAAAATCTATCTTCTTTTTTAAGGGGATTCTTCTTGAAAAAAGAAATGGAAGATACTTTAAGTATCTTAGAAGGCTTCCCTCTATCCATCTTGTTCTTTGGTGAAAGAGATCTTTTATGTTTGTTACAGCCTGTTCGTAAACTGCTGCATCCTTTATAAATTTTATTTTTTTCCCTTTTGTTATTATCCTTGTGGAAAGTTCAAGATCTTCTGCAATGGATGTGGTATCCCATCCATTGGTTTTTTCTAAAAAATCCTTTTTTATAAAGGAGCCGTTTCCTTTGAGTTCCACACATCCTTGACTTTCTTCTTTTCCGAGTTGAACTGAATAATCAATTAAAAACTCATTGTACTGTTGTCTTGTAAGCCAGTTCCTTCTTCTATTGGATATCATTTTTGCTACCTGGGCTGCCACCAACTCCTCATTGGATAGATGTTTTGTGGCTATCTCAAGAAAATTTTTTTTAATCCTTGAGTCTGCATCCAGAACAAGAAGCCAATCTCCCTTGGCGCTCTTTGTGGCAAGATTTAAAGAAGAGGCTTTACCAGAAGGGAATCCCTTCCTCTTTCTTATTACCCTGATTTTTGGTGAATAATTTTTTTCATAGAGTTTGATTATTTCAAAGGTTCTATCTTTTGAAAAATCATCCACTATTATAAGTTCATATTTTTGATATGTTTGTGATAAAACATCCTTTATAAGGTCTTCTATTACCCTTTCCTCATCTTTAACTGGGACAATTATGGAAATAAAGGGAGGCTTGGAAAGTTTTTTTTCTTTTTTAGATTTTACCGGCCTTAAAAGATAAGACATATATCCAAGAATAACAAGCGCAAGCACCACAACCAACCAGAAAAATAAAGAATAAATTTCGGTAAGAACAACGATACTTGCTATAAAAAGTATACTCAAAAAGGTGAACACTCTATATTTGAAGGGAATGCTCATTTATAATTAAAGATACCAATTTATCTAAAATTGTCAAAAAATAGAAAATATTTGACAAATTAAAATATTTAAATAAACTTTTTCATGAGAGTGTTATTTATTCTTTTGATTTTTGTTTTTTTGGTTTGTGAAAAACCCGAGGGGCAGTTGTTGTATGAGGAAGATTTTGAGTCTTATAATGAAGGAAGATTTTCTCCACAAACAGAGGGATGGAAAATAGGATGGAAGGGAACTTATCCTGAGGCAGACAGTTTTGACTTTATAAAAAAGGAACAGACAAAGGTTCTTGAAATAGTCCCTCCTGGTTTATCCGAAAACTTTTGGCCTGCTCTTTTGTATCTTGATAAAGAGTTTAAAGACTTTAGCCTACAGATGCGAGCAAGACTTGAATACTCAACCCAAGGAAGTATAGAGATAGGAGTAAGGTGTGATGAAAACCAAGGTTATTTAGTAATTCTTTCCTCCGAGCTTAAGGCATATATAAAACGAATAGACAGTTATAGAGAACCGGTGGAGGCGTTGCTTAAAGAAACTGAAATTCCCTTTGATATTGCGGATAAAAAATGGCATGACATAAGGATTACAATCATTGGGGATTCTCTATCTTTACTGGTGGATGGGAGTGAAATAGTATCGTTATCCAGGCTTCTTTATATAAATAGAGAAGGAAAGATAGGTTTTGTATCTGGTCCAGAGGATTATTATGAAATTGACGATTTAAGAGCTTATTCAGAATAAAAAGGAGCCGAGATGGATTTGAAAAAATATAGAAAGGATTTTCCAAGTTTAAATCAAAAAAGAAACAACAAACCCCCGGTTTATTTTGACAATGCATGCATGACCTTAAAACCTGTGCAGGTAATAGAAGCCATGAACGAATATTATTATAAATATCCTGCTTGTGGTGAAAGAAGTCTACACTGGTTTGCAAGAAGGGTGAACGAAGGTGTGGGAAGGGCAAGGGAAAGTATAAGGAAGCTTATAAATGCAAAACATGTGGAGGAGATCATATTCACCAAAAATGCCACAGAGGCAATAAACATGATCGCCCAGAGCATAAAATGGAACCCGGATGATGTGGTTGTAACTACCGATAAAGAACACAACTCAAATCTCTGCCCTTGGCAAGAACTTCAAAAAAGAGGAGTTATTAAAAAACATACCGTGGTGCCATCAAACCCTGATAATACATTCAGTATTGAAAATTTAAAAAGGGTGGTCTCCAAAGAAGGAAAGAGCATAAGACTCTTTGCATTTCCACAAATTTCCAATTTGGATGGAGCAGAAATTAATGAAAAAACCATAAAAGAAATTGTAAGTATAGTTAAGAAAAACAATCCAAATGCTTTTGTCCTTGTTGATGGAGCTCAAAGTGTTCCTCACAAGAAGGTGGATGTAAAGGAACTTGGAGTGGATTTTCTTGCCTTTTCTGTTCACAAGATGGTAGGACCTACCGGGGTGGGGGTCCTTTATGGAAAAAAGGAGATACTTGAAAATGAGGATGTTATGAGCCCCTTTATAGTGGGTGGAGGAACTGTAGAGGATGCCCATCTGTTTGAACATCCCAAGTATTTTAAGCCACCCCTTAAATACGAAGCAGGTTTACAAAACTATGCGGGAATAATAGGAGCAGGAGCAGCGGCTGAGTATCTTCTTTCAGTAGGGCTCTCCAATATAGAAAGACATGAAAAGGAATTACAAATGTATATATCGCAAAAACTGGAATCCTTCCCAGAGATAGAGATAATAGGTCCCCCTTCTGAAAAAAGAACAGGAATAATAACCTTTTTCATAAAAAAACCAGTAACCAGGCTTTCTGATGACGAACCCGATATAGATGAAAAACTTAACGAGTATTCAAATATAATGATAAGAAAGGGAACCTTCTGTGTGCATTCCTGGTATCATGCTCATGAGGATTACTTCGATTCAATCTGGCCAGGATTTAGACCCACACTTTATAGAGTTTCCCTTTATCTTTACAATACAAAAGAAGAAGCAGAGATTTTTATTAAGACTTTAAGGAAAATACTTGATGAGTTAAAAGAAGTCCCTATCCTTGGAGAGTAAATGCGCGAAAAAAATGTGAAAGAGTATTTTAGAAAACTTTTTTCAAAAAAGGGTGAAGGGAAAATGGGAAGGATGGAGAACCCGGATATAGAGATAGAGGGAAGCATATGTCCAAAGGGAACTCATCGGGACCAGGTGTTTTTATACGCAAAAAAAGAAGAAGGAAAAATTAAAGAGATGAAGTTCATGTGTGCATACTGTGACCCTTATATGTTTGTTGCAGCAGATATCCTGTGTAGAATTGCAGAAGGAAAAACAAAGAAGGAGATAGAAAAAATAAAAAACATAGATGATTATATTGGTGAGACTAACCAAACCCTTTATGAGCATTTTGAACGAGTTAAGGAGCTTTTTCTAAAAGCAATGAGTTAAATTTTATCTATATTCTTGGAAGAACAATTCCCTTTTGCTTCTGGTATTTACCTTTCCTATCTTTATAGGAGATATGGCACTCTTCATCTGCCTCGAAAAATACAACCTGGGCTATACCTTCGTTTGCATATATCTTGGCAGGCAGGGGGGTTGTGTTGGATATCTCTATAGTTAAATGACCTTCCCATTCTGGTTCAAGGGGGGTTATATTTACTATTATTCCACATCTTGCATAGGTTGACTTCCCAAGGCATATTCCCATTACACCTCTTGGTATTCTGAAATACTCAATAGACCTTCCCAAACAGAAAGAATTGGGGGGGATTATGCAATAATCACTCTTAAAATTCACAAATGACCTTGGATCAAAGTTTTTAGGGTCAACAATTGTTGAAAACACATCTGTAAATATTTTGAACTCATCTGCTATTCTTATATCATACCCATAGGATGATATGCCATAGGAGACAGTACCCTTCTTTACAAGGCTCTCCTCAAAGGGCTCTATCATTTTGTTTTTAAGAGCCTGCTCCTTTATCCATTTATCATTTTTCAATCCCATAAGTAATTATACTCTGATATAAAAATTTTTCAAAGAAAAATATTTGACTTTTGGTAAAAACTCAAATATCCTTAAAAAAAGGAGGATGCAATGGCATACAGAGTGGCAATAAATGGATTTGGAAGAATAGGGAGGCTTTTCTTTAGAGATGCATATGATAATGAAAAGATAGAGATAGTTGCCATAAATGACATTACAGATGCAAGAACCCTTGCCCACCTTTTAAAGTACGACTCAGTACACGGAAGGTTTGGAGAAGAGGTATCCTATACTGAAGATTCGATACTGGTAAAGGGTAAAAAGATAAAGGTTTATGCTGAAAAGACTCCGGATAGACTTCCCTGGGCAGAGCTTAATATTGATTTTGTTGTGGAGGCAACAGGAAAGTTCAGAAAATATGAGGAGGCAGAAAAACATATAAAGGCAGGGGCAAAGAAGGTGATAATAACGGCTCCTGCAAAGGGAGAAAAGCCGGTTCCTACCTTTGTAATGGGGGTGAATGAAAATGATTATAAACCAGAATACAGTATTGTATCAAATGCCTCATGCACAACAAACTGTCTTGCAATCGTTGTAAAGATAATAGACGATAACTTCAAGATATTAAAAGGATACATGACAACAATTCATGCATACACAAATGACCAAAGAATACTTGATCAACCTCATAGAGATTTAAGAAGAGCAAGAGCCTGTGCCCTATCCATGATTCCAACCACCACCGGAGCAAGTAAGGCGATAGGAGTGGTTATACCTCATTTGAAAGGAAAACTGGGAGGTATTTCAATAAGGGTTCCTACTGCAGATGTCTCCATTGTTGATCTTGCTTGTGTTGTGGAGAAAAGTGTAACTCCTGAAGAGGTAAATGAAGTTTTTAAAAAAGCAGCAGAAGGTGATTTTGCCCCTTACCTTGACTACTTAGAAGATCCCCTTGTCTCCGTTGATCTCGTAGGGAACAAAAAGTCAGCCGTTTTTGATGCGTCTTTAACCGAAGTGATTGAAGAAAATCTCCTAAAAGTATTTGCTTGGTATGATAATGAAGCAGGATATGCAGCAAGAATAAAAGATTTACTTCTATACATAGGGGAGAAAGGGTTATGAAAAGGTATACGATAAGAGACCTTCCCATAGAGAATAAAAATGTAATGATAAGGGTGGATTATAATGTGCCTATAGAAGAAGGTAGAATTTTGGATGATACAAGAATAAGAGTTTCTTTGCCTACCATAAAGTATGCTCTTGAGAAAAATGCAAAGGTAATTTTAATATCTCATCTTGGAAGGCCAAAGGGTAAATTTGTAAAGGAATTGAGTCTTCGTCCAATTGCCAAAAAAGTTGAAGAACTAATGGGGAGAGCCGTAGAGTTTATTCCTGAGTATATAGAAAAGGATGTATCGTCTCAAATAGAAGATAATAAACCAGGAACCCTATTTCTCTTTGAGAATTTAAGATTTTATCCTGGGGAAGAAAATGGAGAGTTAGAGTTTGCCAAGAGGTTAAAAAGATATGCAGATTTCTATGTAAATGATGCATTTTCTGTCTCACATAGAAGACACGCATCAATATATCAACTTCCTTCTTTATTTCAAACCCCAGTAGCAGGGTTTCTCATGGAAAAAGAGATCGAGTTTTTCTTTAAGATTCTACATGAACCTCCCCATCCTTTTGTTACTCTTATCGGAGGAAAAAAAATAGAGGACAAGGCAGGAGCCATAAGGAACCTTCTCCCAAAGGTTGATAAACTGCTTATAGGAGGAGGTGCTGTATTTACCCTTCTTTACGCAAAGAATGTAAAGATCGGAGACTCAATTCTAAAAAAGGAAATCATCCAAGAGATAAGAGATATTATTGACTCACCAAAACTTGTATTACCTGTAGATTTTGTAATAGCCAAATCAATAGAGGATGAAGAAGCAAAGGTGGTAGAAGGTGAAATTCCAGATGGCTATGCAGGTTTTGATATCGGTCCCAAAACAGTAGAGTTATTTAAAAAAGAAATAGAAGATGCAAAACTCATTCTGTGGGCAGGACCAATGGGAGTATACGAGAATGAAAAATTTTTAAATGGATCAAAAAAAATTGGAGAATTTATTGCAGAGTTAACCAGCAATAAAGGAGTAATCTCGGTTGCAGGGGGTGGTGATACCTCTGCCATGCTCAAGAAAACAGAGTTGTCCGGTAGGTTCAGCCATATATCTACAGGAGGAGGTGCATCATTAGAACTACTTGAAACCGGGACTCTTCCTGGTATAGAGGTACTGAAAAAGATTTAATAATAAAAAGTATTAAAAAGAGAATAATCTAAATTTTTTACCCATTAAATAATAACTTCCGGTGAAAATTCCAAATAATAAAAAAAGCATGAAAAATCTTGTTATCTGGGAGATCTCAAGGTAAGTCTCCACAACTCCCCAACACGCAAGAGGAATTATAATGGAAAGAATAGAGATGCCTATATGCCGAAAAGGTAAGGGAAATTTTAAAGGTTTAAATATTTCTTTGTAATGGGTATGAAGTTTTTTCCATAGAAAAATTACAGAGAAAAAAGAGCATGCAGATGTGGTAAGGGCAAATGCCCTAAACCGTAAGAAGTGCATTAATGAGAGATTAAGGGTAAGGTTAAGTCCCACAGATAATAATCCCACTCTCATAGGGGTTTTTGAGTTTTTTAAGGAATAAAAGCAGGCTGAAAATACCCTTGCATTAGAGGCTGCCCATATTCCAAGCGTGTATAAAGCAACCGCCTGAGCAGTGTTAAAGGAGTTTCTAAAGGTAAATGCTCCTCTTTCATAAATTACCCTTGTGATTGGAAGTGAAAAAAAGATAAAGAAAACTGCAAGGGGTATTAGAACTATATTTACAGCCTTTATGGAGCGCATAAGGGCATTTCTTAACTCTTCCCACTTCTTATCTGCGGTTATTTTTGAAAATCTTGGAAGACTTACACTTCCTATGGCAATACCAAATACCGCAAGAGGGAGATGCATCACTCGGTAAGCATAACTTAAATAACTAACCGAAGCCTCCTCCAATAGAGAAGCAAGCAGTGTATCCACCATAACATTTATCTCCACTGCAGCCAGTCCAAGCACCACTGGAACCCAAAGGGAGACCATTGTTTTTATCCCAGGTTCTTTAAGTGATAAAACCGGTTTATAACTAAACCCCTTTTTAATCACTCCAGAAAATAAAAGCAAAAACTGTAAAAAAACTCCTGTCACTGCCCCAATAGCCATTCCAGTGATAGGTGCTACTCCTCTGGAGGATAAAAACCCGTAAAGTAAAAAGGCAAAGGCAACCGAAACTATATTAAATACTGCAGGACTAACTGCGGGTAGAAAAAAGGAGCCAAAAGAATTAAGAACTCCATAGGAGACTGCAGAAAGAGATATGAATAAAAGGAACGGAAACATTATTCGTGTGAGGAAAACAGTGAGATTGAACTTGTATGGATTTCTAAGAAATCCAGGAGCAATTATTCTCGTTATGAAAGGAGAAAAAAGGATACCAAAAATAACAATGGAAAAAATAAAAAGAGAAAGAAGATTATAAACATTGCTTGTAAATCTCCAAGCATCCTTTAACTTCTTTTCTTTTTTTTCAACAAAGACAGGGATGAAAGAGGCAGAAAGAGCAGTCTCTGCAAAAAAATCCCTTAAAAGATTTGGAATTCTAAATGCCACATAGAAAGCATCGGTGAAAAGCCCTGCTCCAAAGAGATAGGCAATGGTTGACTCTCTCAAAAGCCCTGTGACTCTGCTTATAATGGTTCCCAGAGAAAATCCACTGATATGCTTTATAAAATCTTTTTTGAAAAGTTTTTTAATCTCGTTCAATACTTTTATTTTAACCCCAATTCTCATCGTAGTCAAATGAAGGTCTTATTTGGGCTAAGAGATCATTACCAGGGAGAAAATTATTTTTATAGGCTATGGAAAGAAATTTACTTATAATTTGCTCGTATTTGGAAGACATCAAGAAAGGGAAGTTAGGAAATGGACAGAGAGATATTTTGA
>CAZUTC010000024.1:0-4274 GCA_964623485.1 uncultured bacterium
ACTCAGAAAATCTTTCTCATCCTTTATCCCACTATATTCTTCAGGATTTGAGCCTCCCCCCAATCTCTCTGCCAGCAAATCTCATCTTTAATACCCCTCTCTTTAACCCCGAATGTTACCAGAATCATAAAGGTAAGTCTTTAAATGCACTGTCATCTTTTCTTTCAAAATATCTCTCTGTCCATTTCCTGACTTCCCTTTCTTGATGTCTTCCAAATACGAGCAAATTGTAAGTAAATTTCTTTCCATAGCCTATTAAAATAATTTTCTCCCTGGTAATGATCTCTTAGCCCAAATAATCATTAAATTTGACAAAATAACTTAATTTGGTTAAAATTATCCTTAAAAAGGAGGAGAATAATGTGGGATACGGTGGTAGTATCTTATTTTAAAATACGATATCGATTTTTTAAATGGCGTTACCATTTGACATTTGTAGGTAAGGTTCTGTTGGCGTTGGGGATGGCTGGAGTTACAGGTCTTGCAGCCAAGATAAAAATTCCCCTTTTCTGGACCCCAGTTCCAATTACAGCCCAGACCTTTGCAGTATTGCTCTCAGGGGTCCTCTTGGGAAGGTGGTGGGGAGGAATAAGCCAGCTGCTTTATGTAATGATAGGGGCAGTCGGGGTTCCATGGTTTGCAGCAGGAGGAGGTTATAAGATTCTTTTTGGACCTACCGGAGGATACATATTTGGGTTTATCTTAGCCTCTTTATTTCTTGGATATTTCACGGATAAGTATATCAGGTCAAGAGGATTTTTATCAATGCTTGGGTTAATGCTTTTTGCCAATTTTGTCCTTATTCATGTCCCAGGATTGTTACAATTAGGAGCTTGGTTCTATTTGGTTAAAAGAACTTCTATTAATTTCTACAGACTTCTTTTAATGGGAACTCTCCCATTCATCCCAGGGGACATAACAAAAATAATAATAACAGCAATCGCTGCAAAAGCTATAACTCCAAAACAGGCTTATAATGGAGAGGTGGATGGATAGAGAGATAAAAAAAATAAGATATCCTAAGACTAAAACGGTGGATGTGAAGGAGTACCGCTTTAAAAGAGAGATTCATGACCCTTATAGGTGGCTTGAAAATATAGAAGATAAAAAGGTAAAAAGATGGATTAAAGCTCAAAACCGATTGACCAGAAGCATACTTGATTCCCTACCAGGAAGAAGAAATATTGAAAGGGAGCTGGAAAAATCATTTTCTAAAAAGAGAATAGGATTACCCAAAATTAAAAAGAAAAAGTTTTTCTTCTATAAACATGAGAAGCTTAAGAATCAACCTATACTTTGCCTATCCCATGAGGAGTTTAATCCAAACTCAGCACAGGTCGTAATTGATCCCAATGAATGGAGCGGGGAAGGAATTATTGCACTTGATTGGTGGTTTTTATCTAATCAAGGAAGGTACATTGCCTTTGGGAGGTCTAAAAAAGGCAGTGAGGCGAGCATTTTACATATTCTCGATGTGGAGAAAAGAAAAATCTTAAAGGATAGAATACCTAATACAAAATGGTGCAGTTTGGTGTGGCTTCCGGATGATACAGGTTTCTATTATACCAGAAATACCGGAGGAGCAAGATTTGTCCCAAGAGTATTTCTTCACAGGATAGGAGATGACTGGGAAAACGATAAGTTTATATTCGGAGATGAACTTGTTGAAAATGAATTACCAGGAGTGTATGCTTCAAAGGATGGGAGATATTTATTCCTTGAGGTGACAAAGGGATGGATAAAGAATGACCTTTATTTTAAAGACTTAAAAAGAGATACTCAGTTTATACCTATAGCAGTAGGTTTGGATGCAAAGTTTAAAGCAAAGATTTATGGAGAGTATGTATACATCCTTACAAACTACAAAGCACCAAACTGGCGAATAGTAAGAACAGACCTCAATAATCCCTGTATTTCCACGGCTCATGAGATAATTCAAGAGTCAAAAAGAGTAATAGAAAGATTTGATATAGTAGGGGAAAAACTTCTGGTCCTCTTGAAAGAAGATACATATTCAAGGTTAATGCTCTTTACCTTGGAAGGGAAGAGACTGTATGAGATTAAAATGCCCCAGAAGGGGAACATATGTTTTAAAAGTAGTGATAGATACGAAGATCCCGAAATATACTACCGGTTTACATCCTATCTTTTTCCCACCTCTATCTATAAATTTAATGTAAATACCAAGAGGCGTATGCATATCTGGCGGTTGGAAACTCAATTTGATATAAAAAAGTTCAGACAAACACTTGTTTTTTACAGGTCAAAAGATGGGGCTAAGATTCCCATGTATATTCTTTGTAAAAAAGAAATTAGAAAGGACAAGACCAATCCTACCATTCTTTCAGGTTATGGAGGATTCGGAATAGGAATTTTACCATATTTTAGGGAGTCTATTTTATCATGGATATCCAGAGGCGGAGTCTATGCGGTTGCAGGTATACGAGGGGGTGATGAGTATGGAGAAGATTGGCATAAGATGGGGATGAGGGAGCATAAACAGAACGTTTTTGATGATTTTATCAAAGCTGCAGAATATTTGATAAAAAAAGGCTATACTAATCCCCAAAAACTTGCAATATGGGGTGGGAGTAATGGAGGACTGCTTGTAGGAGCGGTTATGACCCAGAGACCCGAACTTTTTCGAGCCGTCATCTGTGATGTACCACTCCTGGATATGTTAAGATTCCATCGATTTGGAGTGGCACATATTTGGACCACTGAGTATGGGAACCCTGATAAGGAAGAAGAGTTTGAATGGTTATATGCATACTCACCCTATCACCATGTTTCTCAAGAAAAAATATATCCTGCAGTTCTCTTTACATCCGGTGAGTCTGAAGGAAGAGTCCATCCCATGCACGCGATGAAAATGGCAGCAAAAATGCAAAGCATTGCAAAGGAAAGACCAGTGCTTTTGTATGTAGAACCAAAGGCTGGACATGGAAGAGGCAAACCGGTTAGGAAGCAAATAAAAAATATAGCCGACAAGTATGTATTTTTAATGTGGCAATTAGGAGTAAAAATCCTCAGAAGGAGGAAAAAATGAGAATTAAAAAAGTAGAAAACCTATTTTTAATAAGATTTGATGAAGGAGAGGAGTTAATACTTGGGCTTTCTACAATTGCAAAAGATAAAGGGATAAAGGCAGGAGCGTTTTCAGGAATAGGGACATTGAAGGATCCAATAATAGGATATTTTGAAAAAAGGGAAAAAGATTACAAAAGACAAACCTTTAGAGGTGAGTATGAGCTCCTTTTGTTCTATGGAAATATTTCTTGGCATAATGATGAGCCCATTGTACATGCCCATGCAGTAATATCTGGAGAGAACCTTCTCGCCTTTGGGGGTCATGTGTTTTCTGCCCCAGTCTCTGTAACTGCTGAAGTGTTTCTTACTCCTTTGTCTCAACTTATAGAGAGAAAAGAAAATCCATTATACAACCTTAAACTCCTTGAATTTTAAACCTTTATTTTTCTATTTTAAAGATATAGCAAAGAGATATACCAGTAAAAGAGGACCCCTGCTTGCAAAGGGAATTGCCTACTCTTTCCTTGTGGGTTCCATCCCTCTCCTCTTTCTTACCCTTTCTTTTGCAAGTTACCTATATCGTATAATCCCTGGACTCCAAAAAGGACTTGAGGCAAGAATTAAAGAGTTTCTTCCACCGGCTGTAGGAGGAGAAGTTTTGTTTCATATTGAGAGTATAGCAAAGGGATGGGCAGGGATAGGAATAATAGGACTTGTAATATTGATTTTTGTTGCAAAGGGGATATTTGATGCTCTGGAAAGCGGGCTTTCATCTGTTATGAATGTTAAAAAGAAAAGAAAAACATGGATAACCCAACTTTTCTCATTTTCCCTCACGCTTATCTCTATTATATTCTTTGTTGTTGCTTCGCTTGCAGATGTTATATTGAATATTGTATTTAAAATAATCAATATTATTCCTTCATACTTTCACTGGATTGTAGGAAGAGCCATTTCTGTTGCTCTTTTTGGATTTGCTCTTTTTGGACTGTATCGGATATTTTATAAAGAGAAGTTGAATATGAAATATGCATTGTCTGTATCTCTTATTGTCTCTCTTTTATGGCAGTTAATAGGTTATATTGGAAAGTTTTTCATTCAGGCATCAGGAAGAAGGGAACTTATATATGGAGTGCTGGCAGGTTCTGTGGTCTTCTTATTATGGATGCAGATCTTTGCAATTCTTGTACTTTTGGGAGGGGTTATAATTGCAAAGCATAGTGAGCAGGTGAAAAGTTTTTAGT
>CAZUTC010000024.1:4374-17927 GCA_964623485.1 uncultured bacterium
CTTTTGGGAGGGGTTATAATTGCAAAGCATAGTGAGCAGGTGAAAAGTTTTTAGTTTTCTTCTCTTACAGTTCTTGTAATTTCTTTACCCCCGGTGAGGACAGATTTACAGTTGCCAAGATTACCATAAGGACATTGAGGGAGATGAGACTCATAATAAAAATGTCAAAGGTTTTACTGGCTAAATCTCCAGGACGTGCCTTTTCTAATATCTCAAATGTTCGTTTTTTTAATTTTTGATACATTTCATCCCCCTGGTTTTGAGTTTAGAAGCATCAATTTAAACATTTTTAATCTCCTTTTTGAGATTATATTCAAGACAAAATTGAAAGTCAAAAAATTTATCTTAACAGTCCCTTTATCTCCAATGCATTTTTTACTGCGTATCCATAAAAGTCATTATTAAAGTATCCAAAAACATCCCCCTTTTTTGATAGTTCTTTTATTATTTTTTTCCACCTTTCCAGTTCCATTTTTGAATACTCATATCTATACCATCTTTTCTTCCCATGCCATCTTATATAGGAAAATGAAGAAGTTACGACTATATCTTCTGGAAGCCCTGGGGCAGATATTATACAAAAACCTGTATTGTTTTGCTCTAAAATTTTATAAACTGCATCGTTAAACCAGGATTTATGTCTGAACTCAATCACATTTCTTTTATTAGGGGCCAACCCCTCTAAAAATCTTTTTAATATCTCGTCGTTTCTTCTTAAAGAAGGAGGAAATTGAAAAAGCACACAGCCCAGTTTCTCTTTGAGGATTTCAGAAAGACCATAAAATCGGCGAAGGATTTCTTTATTTTCTCCAGGAGTTCCTTCATGTGTTATTTTTCTATTTGCCTTTAAAGTGAATAGAAAAGAGGAAGGAGATTTCTTATACCATCCCTTGACTACTCCAGAAAATGGTATTCTGTAAAAAGATGCATTTATTTCTACTGTATTGAAAAATTTCGTGTAATAGGAAAGCCATTCTTTTTTATCAAGGCTCTCTGGATAAAATACCTCTCTCCAATGATTGTAATACCATCCAGAACATCCGATGTATATCAATCTTTTTTCTTTGGTAGGATATGGGTAATAAACAAAGAAAATGCTACAAGAAGAATTGATATACCAAGATATACCAAAGATACCGGGGTTTCATAGGTCATTCCTATAGCATTTTTAAAAAATGTGATTATAAGGATTACAAGGACTACTCTTCCCAGGGCTTCCTTTAAATCTTCAAGGCTTCTTATATGTAACCAGTAAGGTTTTGTTTCAGACTCCTGGGGTCTTATAAAAAGTTCATAAAGACCTATGCTGAATATAAAAAGCACTGTGGCAAACAAAAATTCATCCACCGCTGTGATGAATTTTGAAAGTATTTTATTACTATGAAAAGAAGGATTGAATATATCTTTGATTAAAAATATTCCATCTATTGTGGTTCTAAAGCCCGCTGTTATCATTATAATGGATGCAATGAGGGTAGCTCCTACTATTACAATGATAATATACCTACATCCGAAAAAGAAAGAATCAAGATTTTTTCTCATAAAATAAATATAACTTAAATTTCATATTTGTCAAATTTAAAATTTTCAATGGCTTGACAAAAATTATTTTTTTAATATGATTTTGTATGAGGAGAGGAAAATATTTTTACTTCTATCTAATGTTGTTTTTATTCAGTTTTGTATTTTCAAAGAAGGATTATAAAAAGAGCCTTGAGGGTATTCCATATATATACAAGGGATTAAAATTGAGAATAGAGGTGCCAAAAGACACATTTTTACAGGGAGAGCCTGTGGCAATAAGGTGCTGGTTTATAAACACTGGTTCAGATACCATATTTCTTGAAAAGATGACAGGCGAGCTAATAGGAGGTGCAACAAGGATAGCCATATATGTTAAGACCCCCAAGAGGGAAATAGTAAAGTATAGAACATACGGTTCAGCATTTGTTGTGTCGCGGTGGTATACAATAAAGGATTATGGGAAAAAACATGCAGTTTCTATCCCTCCCCATGACTCTGTGTATGACTGGGCGTTTCCCATATTGGTAGACCCTGCCCCAGATTATGAGATGACCAAACCCTCCTTTGTTCCATGGGATAAAGGAATGTATATAATTCAGATAGTATATAGAGGTTATGGTTATGAAAAATTCGGATGGCTATGGTCCGGGAGGATAAAATCAAATAAGATAAAGATATATCTTAACTCCCTCAAAGGAGAGGATAGAAAAGCGTTTAATATTTTGAAAAAGGATAGATATTATAGGGCTTGGAGAGCAAGGGGAGCATATCCTGATAATGGAAGCCCCTGGATTGACCATAGGTATTTGAAGGGCATAAGAAAGGTCTATACTCAATATCCGGGCTCCTGCTATGCTCCTTTTTGCCTTGTTATGGATATAAGTCAGTTTCTTTTTGGGGTGCCTGAGGATAGGGATTATAAAAAGGTATGTGATTTATGTAAGAGGTTTGAAAAGATGTATCCGGGGCATTACCTTCTTCCTGATGTTTATATCTATCATGCAATAGCTTTATTGTACCAGAAAAAGAACAAAGAGGCAAAGAAATATCTTAAAAAGTTTAAAAGACTTGGGTATAAAAAAGGAATTTTCCATGATAATTTCATTAGGGATCGGGAAAGGAACTGGAAGACGGTGGAGACTTTAAAGAGATATTTGGAAACTCTATGAGGAGGAATTTAATATTAGTTTTTCAGTATTGGTGTCCAAGTATATTGATACACCGAAGGGAAAGTTTCAATTTGATAAGCTGAGTAAGTTTTAACATATTCTGGGTAACTGCTCTCCTTCGATCCATATAAGGGCTCTGGTTGTTTTTAAGGGGGTTTTAAGCCAGACCCCAAAGGGTTTTTCTACCACTTCTCCTATTATCTGAGCATCCCTTCCCTGGGGATGTTTTTTTAATATCCCCAGGGTTTTTGGAGCATCCTCCTGAGAGACAATAATTACTGCTCTTCCCTCACATGCCATATACCAGGGCTCTGTTCCCAAAAAATCACACACTCCTCTAACCTCCTCCTTAACAGGAATTTTTTCTTCCTCTATAACAAACCCAAAGTCAGTTTTTTCACTTATTTCATTTAAGACCCCTGCAATTCCACCCCTGGTTGGATCTCTTGCAAATTTT
Source organism: uncultured bacterium (assembly GCA_964623485.1). GTDB lineage: Bacteria > Hydrothermota > Tepidihabitantia > B3-TA06 > CAYQJV01 > CAZUTC01. The sequence goes on from CAZUTC010000024.1 coordinate 7,525, forward strand.
ATATTAACTCTCTCTTTAAAGAGCTCTTCAAGTAAAGGATAGATGTTTTGGGTATCACTTTCTATCTTGTATTTTAATCCAAAATCTTCTCTGGCAAGAATTACGGATGCTTCATGGTCTCCTACGCTTCCAGTGATAATTACTTTATCCCCCGGGGATATGCTTTCATAAGAAAGCACAATATCATACTCTATGACTCCAAATCCGGTAGTGGTTATATAAATTTCCTCTTTTTCTCCGGCTTCAATCACTTTTGTATCCCCTGCTACAATCTTTACCATGGATTTTTTCGCTTCTTTGGCCATGGAGGAGACAATTTTTTCAAGGGTCTCCATCTTTAATCCTTCTCTTATTATAAATCCTGCGGTAATGAAAATCCCTCTTGCTCCCTTAACTGCAAGGTCATTTAATGTGCCATTTATGGAAAGTTTACCTATATCTCCTCCAGGAAAAAACAAAGGATATACAACATGGGAATCCACTGTAATAGCAAGCCTTGTATTTTCCACAGGGAACTCAAAAGAATCTTCGAGTCTTTCAAGACCTGGATTTTTGAAGTGTTTTAAAAATAGATTTTTTATTAATTTATTTGTTTTTTTCCCTCCACTCCCATGGGATATACTTATTCTATTGTCTTTCATAGAGATAGTAGGCAGAACATGCTCCTTCGGAGGATACCATACATGGTCCATACGGATTCTCCGGAGTACATCCCCGGCCAAACAAAGGACAGTCCGGGGGGACTATCTTACCAAGTAGAATCTCCCCACATCTACATAAAGGATTTTCTTTTGGAGAAGGTATCTCTATTCGGAATCTTTTTTTTGCATCAAATTCTTCCCACTCTTTTTTAAAGCGAAGTCCGCTCTCCCTGATCTTTCCGAGTCCTCTCCATTCTGCTTCCTGGGGAATGAATACCTCCTGTATTATATCCTTTGCTTTAGGATTGCCCTCTTCTTTTACACTTCTTGTATATTCAATCTCTACTCTGGGATTATTACTGCTTTTCTGCTTCACAAGCATTAAGACTGCATAGAGTATATCCAGAGGTTCAAATCCAGCAATCACCGCAGGTTTTCTGAATTCTTCTGCAAGAAAAAGATAGGGCTTTCTTCCTATTATTGTGCTTACATGTCCAGGAAGAAGAAATCCGTCTATTCTGAGCTCCGGGTGAGCTACTATAAAGTAAAGAGCAGGAGGAATAAGTTTAAAGGAAGGGTATATGAAAAAGTTTTTGATATTTTTCTCTTTTGCTCTTTTGATACATGCTGCGAATAAAGGTATTGTGGTTTCAAAACCTACGCCCATGAATACAAAATCTTTCTCAGGTTCGTTTTCTGCCATTTCTAAAGCATCAAGAGGGGAATAGACTATCCTTACATCATGCCCCTCCTCCTTTATCTTTTCAAGAGATTTTATACTTCCAGGGACCTTCACCATATCTCCAAAACTTACAAGAACTGCATTCTCTATAGAAAGAAACTCATCTATATCCTTTTGAGAGGTAACACATACAGGACACCCAGGACCTGATAAGAGCTTTATCTCCGGGAGTAAAGCCCTTCTTATCCCAGTTCTGGATATGGCATGAGTATGAGTTCCACACACTTCCATAAAGACGAAACTTTTACCCTTTACTATTTCCTTTATCTTTTTTACAAGCACTGCAAATAGTTTTGTATCTTTTGTATATCTATTGAGAACTTCCAATTTCTTCTATAAGCTTTAAGGTTTTTTCCGCTTCTTCTTTATCAAGACGTTGAATTGCAAATCCTGCATGCACTATTACATAATCCCCCACTTTCACATCAGGGACAAGCATTATGGAAATTTTTCTCTTTACACCAAGATGCCTTACAAAAGCATCCTGCCCTTCTATACGCTCAATTATCGCAGGTATTCCAAGACACATCAAAATATTATACCTTTCCCATATGAAATGTCAAAGTAAATTTATTCAGGTTTAATTGATAAAAGCAAGCAATAAAAGAGACTTAACTTGACAATCATTACTTTTTCACTATAATTAATAAGAAATGTTTATAAAAAAAATAGGAATTTATAATGAACCTTAAGGAAAAGATATTGAAATTAAAGAAAGAGAAGAAGGCAGTTATACTTGCCCATAATTATCAAAGGGAGGAGATACAGGAGATTGCCGATTTTGTGGGGGATTTATTTGATTTGAGCATCAAAGCAAAGTGGCGGATATGGTAACTGCTTCAGATGTTAAAAAAATTAAGAAGGCTTTATCCAGGTGCAAAGATAGTTTGTTATGTTAATACCACTGCAGAAGTTAAAGCTTAAAGTAATAGAAGTTGCAGATGAGGTGAAAAGCACCGGAGGGATGGTGACACTTGCAAAAAACTCAGGAGCAAAAAAGTTTCTTGTAGGTACTGATGAGGGGTTGATAAGAGAAAATCCAAGTAAGAAATTTTATAGTGCTGGGTCTCCAAAGGATATATACCTGTCTTTATTGTATGAGAGATACAAAGTGGAACTTCCTCCGGATATAATAGAGAGAGCAAGAAAATCCCTGGAGGAGATGATAAAATATATTTAAAAAGGAGATTTCTGAAAGTGCAGAAGTTGAAGTAGTGTTATGAAACTTTTAAAGAAAGGAGGTGATAAAAATGGCAAAGGTGAAAGACCCAGTATGTGGAATGGAGGTGGATGAATCCACCGCTCCTGCAAAAACTGAATATCAAGGAAATACTTACTACTTCTGTTGTGAAGTATGTAAAGAGGCGTTTGAAAAAGACCCCCAGAAGTATTTGGGAACAGAGAAAAAGGGATGCTGTTAAAAAACTCGGTTCAGGGGCAGGGGTTTCCTGTCCCTGGAAAGGAGGTTTTATGGAGGAAACAGGAATAGTGGTTGAAACCCATGGCATGATTGCAAAGGTTAGCGTTACAGCTCAAAAAGGATGTGATAGGTGTCCTGGGGCAGGATTCTGCCAGTATGGGGGGTCGGGAGAAAGAATAATAGAAGTATTTAATCCCTTAGATGCTCGAAAGGGAGATACTGTTAAGGTTTCGGTACCGTCAAAATCTTCTATATTCTCAGCTTTTTTTGTTTTTGTTATGCCTATACTCTTGGCACTTATTGGTATTGGGATAGGAGGAATATTTAAAAAAGAGGTTTATGAAATAATAGGAGGTGTAATAGGAATAGTTGTAGGAATTGTACTGGTTAAATTGATAGATAAATGGATGAAAAAAAGTGAAAAATTCAGACCGAGGATAGTAGAGATATATAAGTGATTATGGAGAATGAGATAGAGATGTATGGAAAGATATATAAAGCCATTGAATATATTGAGAATTGTAAAGAGTTTGCATTGCAAGTAATCCCCAATTTATAAGATGGCTCAAAAATTACTGTAAAAAAAGAGGGTGGATATTAACCAAATAGATAGGTCATATGTGAAGTTGTATAAAGAGAGTCTGCAACCTCTTCAGAAGGTTATGGGAGTTAAACCAAGATACATGACATATACACTTTTAATGCCTCCGGAAACAAAAGAAAAAGAATTCAAAATAATAGTCGATTCCATACATAAAACAGCCTTAGAGCTTGGAATAGCGATTGTAGGAGGACATACCAGGTATTACCCTGGATTTGTAGTGACAAGAAAAGATTTTTATGTTACTCCTGCTGGAGCAAAACCAGGGGATGATATAATATTAACAAAAGGACCTGCAATTGAAACGGCGGGAATTCTATCAGTACTAAGAGAAAGAGAGCTACTTGAAAAATATCCTTCCTCCTTGATTAATAAAGCAAAATCCTTATGCAAGGAGATGACCGTGGTAAAAGATGCCTTAATTGCAGTCGGTGTTGGTGGTGTCACAGCAATGCATGATGCTACAGAGGGAGGTGTGATAGGCGGACTTTTTGAAATAGCAAATGCCAGTAATGTAGGAATGGATATAGATGAGACTCTTTTTATCTACCCGGAAGAGGTGAAGATGGTGTGTGAGGCATTTTGCATTGATCCAGTGAAAGCAATCGCCGAAGGGTCTCTTTTAATAACCGCAAATCCCAATTGTTCCAGGAAGATAATAAAAGAGTTGGCAAAGGAGAGGATAAAGGCTTCAATTATAGGAAAGGTTACAGATGATCCCAATACAAGGATAATGAAAAGGAAAGACGGAAGTATAATTCCTCTACATATACCTGAACAGGACCCATTTTGGCCTGTTTTTTTTGAAGGCATAAAAGGAATGTGATTAAAAAATATAATAAAAAGAAAAAAGACCATGAGGAAGATTTTGATATGAAAAAGGATGTGTTTTTTATTCTTCTATCTCTATTTCTTTTTGTCTTTGGGATTCTTTACCGAAAAAGACTGCATAACACTCCTTATGCTGTAGGAGAGTACTTTATTTTTCTTTCTTCCTATTTTTTAAGTGGTTGGAGGATATTGTTAAATGCAGGAAAAAACAGTATCCATGGAAGAATATTTGATGAAAACTTTTTAATGAGCACTGCAACCTTGGGAGCCATCATAATTCATGAACTTCCTGAAGCAGTAGGAGTTATGTTGTTTTTTAGGATAGGAGAATTTTTTCAGAACCTTTCGGTAAGTCGCTCTCGCAGATCTATTCGGTCTCTCTTAGAAATACGTCCTGACTATGCTAATCTAAGGGTTGAGGAAGGGATAAAAAAAGTTTCTCCTACTAAGGTAAGAATAGGAGATACCATAATTATAAAACCTGGAGAAAAAATCCCACTGGATGGTGAAGTTATTGAAGGAAGCTCTCAAGTAGATACCTCTGCATTAACCGGGGAGTCGATTCCGGTAATGGTTAAGAAAAAGGATACTGTGTTAGCAGGAATGATTAATCAAACAGGGGTTTTAACTGTGAAGGTTACCAAATTATTTAGCCAGTCCTCTGTATCTAAAATACTTCATCTGGTGGAGAAGGCAAGCAGCAAAAAGGCAGAGACTGAGAAATTTATTACAAGATTTGCAAAGTACTATACCCCAACTATGGTTTTGGGAGCCTTAGGGGTTGCTTTAATACCTCCTCTCGTTATTCCAGGAGCAGGATTCTATGAATGGATATATAGAGCCCTTATCCTCCTTGTGATATCTTGCCCTTGTGCTCTTGTAATTAGTATACCCTTAGGATACTTTGGAGGAATTGGAGGAGCCTCCCGTAAAGGAATTTTGGTTAAAGGTTCCAACTTTCTGGATGTCTTTACAAAAGTAAAGACAGTGGTATTTGATAAGACCGGAACTTTGACAAAAGGAGTTTTCAAAGTTACTCATATTGTTCCCAAAAATGGGTTCAGTAAGGAAAGATTACTTCGGATAGGTGCTGAGGTCGAGTCAAGGTCAAATCATCCTGTTGCTATTTCTATAGTTAAAGCTTATGGAAAGAGAATAGATTCTTCTATAATTAAAAATTATAGAGAAATTCCAGGTTATGGAGTTAAGGCAAAAATCAGAGGGCATGAGGTTATCGCTGGGAATGATAGAATGCTTCATAAAAATCGTATAAAACATGATGTCTGCAAAGTAGATAAAACAGTGGTTCATATAGTAGTGGATGAGACTTATGCGGGATATATTGAGGTTTCTGACGAGCTTAAGGATGATGCAAAAAAAGCAGTTGAAGATTTGAAATCCTTAGGAGTGAAGAAGGTGATAATGCTTACCGGGGACGATAGGACTGTGGCTGAAAATGTGGCGAAAAAACTTAACTTAGATTCTTACGAAGCTGAATTGTTGCCTGAAGAAAAGGTAGCTTTTATTGAGGAGTTGATAAGGAAAGCTAAAAAAGGTGAGAAGGTTGCCTTCGTTGGAGATGGAATAAATGATGCTCCTGTTATTGCAAGAGCAGATGTGGGAGTGGCTATGGGGGGGGTTAGGCTCTGATGCAGCAATAGAAACAGCAGATGTGGTTATTATGACCGATGACCCGTCAAAAGTGGCTGAGGCAATAAAAATATCTAAAAAAACTCGCAGAATCGTTTGGGAGAATATATGGTTTGCCCTGCTGGTTAAAAGTCTATTTGTTCTTTTAGGAGTTGTAGGAGTTGCTACCATGGCAGGAGCTGTAGTTGCAGATGTGGGAGTGGCATTGATTGCGGTGTTTAATGCCACCAGGGTGCTAAAATGAGGGAAGAGGAAAAAAAGAGAATAAAATTTAAGGTAGGGGGAATGTCATGTATAATGTGTGCAAAAACTATAGAAAATGCATTGAAAAAATTGGATGGAATATTTGATGTTACCGTGAATTTTGGGGATGAGAAAGCATCTCTGATTTACAATCCAAAAGTTATAACCCTAAAAGAGATAAAAAAATCAGTAGAAAATACCGGATATCAATATCTTGGACTCGATGAAGAAGCAGAGGGAATTGAAGAAGATGCATTAAAAAAGGAGCTGGAAAGAAAGAAGAAAAGATTTATTTTGGGATTTTTGATTGCTGGGCTTGTTTTATTTTTAATGTATTCCCCTTTTAAATTTCCAGTTCCTTCTATGTATCTCATGTTTCTTATATCCACTCCTGCTTTCTTATACATAGGTTTCCCAATATTTAAGAAAGCCTATAGAGCATTAAAAAATAAAAATCTTAATATGGACGTGATGTATTCCATGGGTACTGGGGTGGCGTTCTTGGCAAGTTTACTGGCTACTTTTGGAATACTTTCTAAGGATTTTCTTTTTTATGAAACAGCAGTTTTACTTGTATCTTTTCTTACTCTTGGAAGATATTTAGAAACAAAGGCAAAGGGTAAAAGTACAGAGGCTATTAAGAAGCTGATAGGCCTTCAACCGGATAAGGCTCTTGTCTTGCAACCTAAGGATATCCAGGTTGAACTGTTATACTCAAAGGATTGCCCCCACTATAAAAAAGCCCATGAAGAACTAAAAAAAGCCATTAAGTATCTAAATCTTAAGTTAAGTATAAAAGTAACCTCGGTTGAAGAAAAAAACTACTCAAATTATGATTTTTTTGGTTCCCCTACTATTCTTATAAACAAGAATGATCTGGAGGGTAAAAAAGAAAAGTTCTTTGGGTGCAGGACTTACAGGTATAAAGATAAGATTTATGAATACCCTCCTACTGAACTTATAATAAACAGACTGTTACATAATTTTGAAGAAAAAGAGGTCCCCAAGGATAAACTTAAAGTAGGAGAAATTGTGCTTGTTAAACCAGGGGAAAGGGTGCCTGTCGATGGAGAGGTGGTGGATGGAGAGAGCTATGTAGATGAATCAATGATTACTGGGGAGCCTTTAGCGGTGTTCAAAAGTAAAGGTGATGAGGTGATTGGAGGGACTATAAATAAAAATAGTGTACTTAAATTAATAGCAAAAAGAGTGGGAAAGGATACCGTACTTTCTGAAATAATAAGGTTGGTTCAAGAAGCTCAAAGTTCAAAACCCGCAATACAAAGGATCGCAGATGAAGTGGTGACTTACTTAATTCCGATTGTTTTGGGTATAGCCATCACCTCCTTTATTTTGTGGTATTTCTTTTTTCACAGTTCCCTACTCTTTGCCCTTACCTCACTTATATCTGTTTTAGTGGTGGCATGTCCATGTGCCCTTGGACTTGCTACTCCTACTGCAGTAACGGTAGGAATAGGAAGGGGGGCAGAGTTGGGGATCCTTATAAAAAATAGTCAAGTGCTGGAAATTTCTGAAAAAATAACCACCGTAATTTTTGATAAAACAGGAACAATTACAAAAGGAGAACCCCGGGTTACAGATTTGATAGAGATAGAAGCCGATAGAAAAGAAATTTTGAAACTTGCTGCAGGAGTGGAGAAAAACTCTGAGCATCCTCTTGCAGAAGCTATCGTAAAAAAAGCAGCACAAGAAGGGATAAAGGTAAAAAGTGGAGATAAATTTCAAAATATTGAAGGAAAAGGTGTAATTGCAGAGGTTGAAGGAGATGAGGTGATGGTAGGGAATAAGACTCTTTTAAAAGAAAAAAATATTCTATACCCCAAAGATATAGAACATCTTCTATCAAAACTTGAAGAGGAAGGAAAAACAGTTATAATTATTGCAGTGAATAAAAAAGTTAAGGGAGTAATAGGGATAGCAGATACAGTTAAGAATGATGCAGAAGTTGCGATAAATAGTTTGAAAGAGATGGGGCTAAGAGTGGTTATGATTACAGGAGATAATGAAAAAACTGCAAGAGCAGTTGCAAAGAGGGTAGGAATTGAAGAGGTTATTGCAGAGGTTTTTCCCCCTGAGAAGGCAGATAAGGTAAAGAAACTTCAAAGAAAAAAGGAGGTGGTTGCCTTTGTAGGAGATGGAATAAATGATGCTCCTGCACTTGCAGTAGCAGATGTTGGAATTGCAGTTGGGGGTGGCACAGATATTGCAGCAGAAAGCGGTGATGTGGTGCTTGTTAAGAACAATCTGCTTGATGTGGTTTCTGCAATTCAGCTGAGTAGAAAGGTGATGTCCAGAATAAAACAGAATCTTTTTTGGGCATTTGCATACAACGCAGTGTTAATTCCAGTTGCAGCCGGAGCATTTTATCCTTTTTTAAATATTACCTTCCGACCAGAATTTGCGGGTTTTGCAATGGCCATGAGTTCTGTAACTGTGGTGACTCTTTCTCTAATGCTCAAGAGATACGTGCCCCCTAAAAAGTTTAAAGAAAGGAGGTAAAATGAGCGAATTATTTAAAGACTCAAATAATAAGAAGGAGACTATAAAAGAGTTGATAAAGAGGTTGCATGGAGGGGAGGATCCCCAAAAAATAAAAGAGGAGTTTTCAGAAGTGATTAAGGGGTTAACTCCTCTTGAGATCGCAAAGGTGGAAGAGACACTTATAAAAGAAGGAATGCCTCCGGAGGAGGTGCACCGGCTTTGTGATCTCCACCTTGCGGTTTTTAAAGAATCACTCGAAAAAGAAAAACCTGAACTTCCTTTTTGGCATCCGGTTTATATCCTTACAGAAGAACATAAGAAAATTCTTGACCTTGCAGAAAAATTAAGAACCCTTCTTGTGGAAATAAGAGAGAAAGGATTAATAGAAGATACATTAAAGAAACTGAATCATATTTTAACTCATTTTAAAGATGCAGAAAAACATTACCAGAGAGAGGAAAATGTCCTCTTCCCATATCTGGAGAAACATGGGATAACATAGCCTCCTCGTATAATGTGGGCAGAACATGACCAAATAAGAGGATTAAAAAGAAGAATTTATGCAATAGTTGAAAAAGAGAAGGAAATTCCCCTTGAAGATTTTATAAGAGAAATGAATGAGACAAGTATCGCACTTTTAGAACTGCTTTCTAATCATTTTTACAAAGAGAATAATATTTTATTCCCTACAGGTTTAAGAGTTATTACTGATGAAGAGTGGATAGATATAAGAAGAGAGTTTGACGAAATGGGATATTGCTGCTTTACTCCTCCTCCACCCCAGATTCCTGGAAAAGAAATAAAAGTTCGTATTCCTCAGGAAAAAGGAAGAATTTCTTTTGAAACAGGGAGTCTTTCTCCAGAAGAGATTGAATCGATTTTTAATCGGCTTCCCTTTGATATTACTTTTATAGATAAAGATGATACTGTGAGGTACTTCAGTCAGTCTAAGGATAGGATTTTTATACGAACTAAGGCAGTGATAGGAAGAAAGGTTCAGCAATGCCATCCTCAGAAGAGCATCCACATAGTTAATAAAATACTCGAAGATTTTAAAACTAATAAAAAGACCGAAGCTCGGTTTTGGATTAATCTTAAGGGAAGGTTGATTTACATAAGATACTTTCCGGTGAGGAACAAAGAGGGAGAGTATATAGGGTGTATTGAAGTAACCCAGGATATTACAGATATTAAAAAACTCGAAGGAGAAAAAAGAATATATAATGAAAAATAAATTTGACATTTTCTTTCCAAGTTATAAAATTTTTGATGTTTAGTATGAATCACGCAGTAAAAACAGGTTTTAGTTTTGGTTCCACCTCAGGAATAATAACAACCTTAGGACTTATGGTAGGGTTACATTCAGGCACCCACTCAAAACTCGTTGTTATAGGAGGTATCCTGATGATAGCCATTGCAGATGCATTTTCTGATGCTTTGGGAATTCATATTTCTGAGGAGTCGGAAAACAAACATACTTCAAAGGAGATTTGGCAGGCGACTCTCTCAACATTTATATTTAAATTCATCTTCGCATCTCTTTTTATACTTCCTGTTTTATTAGCTCCTCTTCCTACCGCAATCGTTTTGAGTATTATTTTGGGAATATCTCTTTTAAGCATTTTCAGCTACCTTCTCGCAAAAGAGCAAGGAGTGAGTCCATGGAAGATAATGACTGAGCATATTCTCATTGCCTTTGTTGTGATTATTTTAACGCATTATTTGGGAGATTGGATAAGGAATACATTTGGGGGTTAAAATAAAAAAGAGGAT